>NZ_JAAHHX010000001.1:0-193221 GCF_010672065.1 Moorena sp. SIO4A1
GTCAAGGAAAAGAAGTAGCAATGATAAGTGAGTTCTTTTGGAATTGGTTGCGCCGTGTACTTGGAGACTTGTTCGCACGGTGCTTTGGGGACGAAGCGGGAGCAATCCCGCTGACTTACCCGATTTACCCTTAATAAAAATTTCCCCCATCTCCCCATATTCCCCTCCTGGGAGGGGTTAGGGGTGGGTTCCCATCTCCCCATCTCCCCATCTTCCCATCTCCCCATCTCCCCATCTCCCCATCTCCCCATCTCCCCACACTTCCCACCCTCCCCGCGCCCGGGCCCCTTAATTATGGGTATTCAACCAGACTTGATATTAGGGGCGGGCTTGCCCTCATCTTCAACCTCGAGCGCCAGTGTTGCGACAGCCCGCCCCGTAACGCACCACCAAAAGGCTCGCCCTCATTTTATCGGTAGCTAGTGTTGGGACAGTCGGTCCCGTAACACACCACCTAGTAGGCTGAAGGGTTACGTTGATCAAGCCTGCCTTTCAAACATAGAGTCTTTCATCTGTGTATTCTGATTTCTCAAGCTTCCCCTCCCTAAGTTGTTGCTCAAGTCATTGAGTGGGGTTATCTTAGAACGGAATTGTACTCACAGTATGAGTGTCATTATTTGCTAAGGCTCATAATTGAAAGATGTTCAGACCCAAATTATGGATCAAGATAGGTTTTATCGAGCATATAGGAGAATTTTTTGCGAAATTTAGAACTAAACCGGCTCCTAACACGGTATTTCCTACTGTATTTCTAGGTTTATCTTTAGTTTTAGTCGCCTGTGCCCCCAAGGGTGGAGACCCTAAAAGCAATACGGTTACTATCCTGGGAGTAATGACAGGGGAAGGGGAGCAAATCATGGAACAGATACTAGAACCCTTCACTAAAGAAACGGGTATCAAGGTGGTGTATGAAGCCAGTAGTGATTTCGCCACCCTCCTACCTGTGTTGGTGGAATCTGGAAATGCTCCCGATCTTGCCATGTTCCCTCAACCGGGTTTGATGGCTGACTTTGCTAGGGAAGGTGAACTGGTACCTGTAGATACCTTCATGGACAAATCTCAGTTATCTGCTGCTTATTCTCAAAACTGGCTAGATTTGGCAACTGTCGATAGTAAAGTATACGGGGTGTGGATTAGGGCGGCGGTCAAAAGCTTAGTTTGGTACAATCGAGCTGCGTTTAAGGCAGCTGGTTACAAAATCCCTACCACCTGGAATGAAATGATGGCACTGTCCGATCAGATTGTGGCAGATGGCGGTGTCCCTTGGTGCATCGGAATAGAAAGCGGTGCGGCTACAGGATGGGTTGGTACCGACTGGATTGAGGATATTATGTTGCGCACGGTTGGTGGGGAAGTGTATGACCAGTGGGTTGCTCACAAGATTCCCTTTAATCACCCAGCGGTTAAGAATGCTTTTGAGCAGTTTGGCAACATTGCCCTTAATCCTAAGTATGTGTTTGGTGGCACTGTTGGTATTATTAGCACTCCCTTTGGTGACGCAACTGCACCGTTATTTGATAACCCCCCAGGTTGCTATCTGCATCGCCAAGCTAGCTTTATCACTAGCTTCTTACCTAAAGATGTAGCGCTAGATAAGGATGTGAGTATCTTTCTGTTACCGGGTATTAAACAGGAATTGGGAGTGCCAGTGTTAGTGTCTGGTATTGTGACTGCTATGTTTAAGGATACTCCAGAAGCACGGAAGTTGATGGAGTATTTATCAACTGCCCAAGCCCATACTATCTGGGCAAGTCAGGGAGATTATGTCTCACCCCATAAACAGGTTAGTTTGGATGCTTACCCCAATGACATTGTTAAACGTCAAGCGGAAATCTTAGCCAATGCGGATATGGTGCGCTTCGATGGTTCGGATATGATGCCAGGAGCCGTGGGTACCGGGACATTCTGGAGTGGCATTGTTGATTATATTGGTGGGACAGATGTGGATACAGTTCTGAAAACTATTGAGGACAGTTGGCCAGATTAAGTATGAGGAATTAGGGATTAGTCATTGTAAAAAAAAATATTTATTTAAAATCGCCTTCTAATGTTACTTTAGCACAATTGCCAAATCGGTAACTATAATATCAAGTCTGGTTGAATACCCATAATTAAGGGGTCCGGGCGCGGGAAGTGTGGCCAGATGGGGGATATTTTTATTAAGGGTAATTATCCTGACATGATATAAGATACTGAAATCAAATTAAGTCAGTTATTCGCCACCATTTAGCGAAAGGGACAATAGTGCCGTTTAGGCATTAATTACGATTAAATATCTGAGTACAATATCAGCACTTGCGCTTCGCTCCGCTGTAACGGCAATCCCTTGGGGTGTAAGCAGGCAGGATATAGTAGGATGTCAGTGACTACTATAAATTTGGCTTTGCTGAATAGGATTTGGGTACTCAAGTATAGTTGGATCAGTTACCGATTACCTTTGGATCTTCCATAATTGAGCAACACCGTAAGTTTAGGATTCCCCCTTTAGGCCAAACTCAAGTTTAAATAAGAAATAAGCTATGGATACTAGTCAGATTGATAAATTTGTTTCCTATTGCCAAGGTTAACAGCCACAAAGTGAAGAAGATATGAGACGTTTTTTTATAGGGGTTATTGGTTTTACCTATGATCAGGAACTGCTATTACAGGCATATCTATTTTTCAATATCAACTCATTATTTCCAACCTGTAGTCAGCTCATCCTGTTTGAAAAGGCCCTAATCCAAGACTATACAAATTTAGGTAAAGTAGATTTTGTTTATCTTAGTAAAAACAAAAAAATATTTTTAATTTAAACTAAATATATTGATACTGAAGCGACAGGAAAGCACGAAAGAACTAGAAGAAATAAGCATAGAAATAAGGTAGTGGAACAAGTCATTGATTGGAAATACAAATTGAGACATTATTGGAATATATCAACTAACCAAATTCATTGTGGAGTATTTACAACCGATCCACAAGTAGGTGATCGTGCAAGGAGCACTGACATTATCGCTAAATCAATATCTATCTATGAACTGGAACTGTGGCAAAAAAATTATAAATTTTATAATTTAGAGCATGGCAATAAACGGGATTCGGTGAGAGATTTATATGAGGTGATCAAGTGATAAGGTGATCAGGTGATGAAGTGATGAGGCAATGAAGGATGGTATTGCTCAAAATAGTTACTTTCATTCTCGCCGTTGTCATAGGCTGTGGTGGGGTGATAGCTTTATTATATGGCATGAATGGCTTGGTAAATCAGCTACCCAATAAAACGCGATTGACCTTGGCCAAAAGGCCAAGCTACGCGAACGGTCACGCTACGCGAACGCATTTTGTGGCTTGGGTATACTTAGCCCCTGCTTTAGCATTACTAACCGCTTACCTGATTCTGCCGACCCTCAATACTATCTATATCAGCTTCTTGGATAAGCGATCGCAAAATTTTGTGGGACTGGACAATTACATCTTTGCCTTTACCAACCCTACTATGCTAATCGCTTTTCGTAACAATGTCCTTTGGTTGGTATTGGTAACAGGGTTTAGTGTAGCATTGGGTTTAATTATTGCGGTGCTGGTGGATCGGGTACGCTATGAACCCGTAGCCAAGTCTATAATCTTTATGCCAATGGCAATTTCCTTTGTGGGGGCTAGCGTGATTTGGCGATTTATCTATGCTTTTCGTCCAGCTGGCTCAGAACAAATTGGCTTACTCAATGGCATTATTACCAGTTTACGATTTGAGCCTGTAGGTTGGTTAGTGGAGCGCTCGATTAATAATTATGCTCTGATTGTGATTATGATTTGGTTGCAGACAGGGTTTTGCTTGATTTTGCTCTCTGCTGCCATCAAAGGTATCCCCAAAGATATTATCGAAGCTGCACGGATAGATGGAGCTAGTGAGTGGCAAATCTTCTGGACAATTACTATTCCGATGATACGAGGGACTATTGCTGTGGTTGTGACTACTGTAGTAATAGCGGTGCTGAAAGTCTTTGATATTGTCTGGGTGATGACCGGTGGTAATCAAAATACGGAAGTGATTGCGTCTCGTATGATTAAGGAAATGTTCAATTATCGGAACTTTGGACGAGGTAGTGCGATCGCAGTTATTTTATTACTAGTTATTATTCCGGTTATGATTAGCAATATCCGTCGGTTTCGAGAGCAGGAGAACAGCCGTTAATAGTAATATATAATTATTATTTGAATTGTGAACATACTCCCGCTTGGGAAAGGCAAGAGGGAAGAGGCAAGAGGCAAGAGTTAATCAAGTAGCGATGCAGCAAGGGAACAGGTGAGCCAGTGAGGCCAAAGGGGATTTCCCCCATTCGCGACTGCATCAAGACATAGAAGGATTTTGGTTAAGGTCAAAAACGGTAATTATTATTTATTATTTCTAATTGATTTAGAAATGTTATAGTATTCAGATTAAAGTTAAAATTTGATTCTGATGGCGTCACCGAGTTAAGCAACTGTTCTAGCTATGGTTGAAATTCTATAAGGCTTGGGGTGATGCGATGCTCCTTTGGAGCCGCTTCGCGAACGCATCTTGCCCAGTTGTTTTGCCCAGTTGTTTTGCCCAGTTGTTTTGCCCACTTGTTTAACGACTGCTGTTGTGGGATTGGTTGCACAAAGCGCTTATCTTGGCAAAAAATAGACTAATTCCAGACATGACTTTAACCCAGCTATGGCACCAAAACCGTTCTTTGTAGCAAAATCCCAACACCTACAGCAATTCTTCTGGAAAATCCCGATTCATCTGACCCTGATTATCATCTCTTTGATCTGGACTCTACCCACTGTTGGCTTGTTCATTAGTTCCCTACGCTACCGAGATGATGTGCTCAAAACCGGTTGGTGGTCAGTCTTCCAACACCCCTTCAATTTCACCCAATACCACCTGGGTAACTATATTGATGTGATTACCTCCGAAGGGATGGGACAGGCATTTTTCAATAGTCTGGCTATCTCGATTCCCGCTACAGTTATTCCGATTGCGATCGCTACTGTTGCTGCCTATGGGTTTGCTTGGATGAAATTTCCTGGTCGCCAAGTCCTGTTTATGGTAGTAGTTGGCTTGCTGGTAGTCCCGTTACAGATGACTCTGATTCCGGTATTGCGAGTCTACGGATATCTAGGACTTTCCGGTACATTATTAGGTATTTGGTTAGCCCACACAGGCTATGGTTTGCCCTTAGGAATTTATTTATTGCGTAATTATATTGCTAGTTTGCCTCAGGAGTTAATCGAAGCAGCAGCAGTGGATGGTGCGTCTCATCTAACCATAGTTACCCAGCTGATTGTGCCTCTATCCATGCCTGCGATCGCATCATTTGCCGTGTTTCAATTTCTCTGGGTCTGGAATGACTTGCTAGTTGCTTTAGTCTATCTCGGAGTTACACCAGACGTTGCCCCGTTAACGATCCGATTAACAAATATAGTAGGTTATCGTGGGCAGCAGTGGCATCTTCTTACCTCTGGTGCATTTATCACAATGATTGTACCACTGATTGTGTTTTTTGTTCTACAGCGGTACTTTGTGCGGGGGATTTTAGCCGGTTCGGTTAAGGGTTGAAACTCTTATCTATAGCAGTTTTTAATTACCAGAAGTACTTTCGTCCTGGGTTGCGCGGGAGTAGGGAGTAGGGAGTAGGGAGTAGGATTCAGTTTATCGAGGGTGAGATTCAGGGCTGACCTACTTTAGGTAATTCTGTTTCATTGGAGAGAGCGAAATTATCTAAAGAAACCTTTGCTGAATAGGCAATACCATCCCGCTGGTACAAAATTAATAGGCTATTTGCGTGTTTGACCTTGTAACCCAAAAATCTATCTACTCCACTTACTACTTCCTGATATTCATTACCATTGGGATGTGTAAATGCTATTGTTATACTATCATTGTTTGTTAATCTTCCATCACCATTGGTATCTTGTTTAATAAGGTTGTATAAAACGGCTATAACTGGTTTAGATTCAACCCTGTTATTAGCTCTATCATTAGTTTCTGAAATGAAGCTATCGCTAGCAATTAAATAGTCATTCTTAGCAAATAGCCATTTGCTTTTACCTGTTTCACTATCCAAAAACAAATAGTTTCTAGTTGAGCGTGTCGATTTGCTATAATAGGATTGGGTATAAGATTGGTCTGAGTAAAGCGGCACCATTAGATAGGTTGTGCCATCAACTTCCCTGAGATTACCCAGCTCCCACTCTTGAGACCTTGAGCTATCGTCATCGACATTAACAATGTTAATCCGCTGCCGCTCTCTCGTAGTGCTTTTGACTATCTCGATAGCAGCAAAAGCCAAAACCGCTATTGCTAGCAATCCAGTAGCCATAATAACAATAGCATTAAAGCGCCACACAAAACGAAAAAATTTCTTGTCGTCCATGATTGTTCACCGTTGACAGCTGACGGTTGACTATTGACGGTTGACTATTGCTCTGAGGAATAAGACTCAATATGAGGTAAAATTATGTAATATTATTACACTAGTCAATTTTTGGGAGAATAATATGATATCTGCAGCAATCGCTTACTTTGGAATTCTAGCTGCTGCCACTGTTGTGGCTCTGACTCTATTTTTTGGACTTAGAGCAGTTAAGTTGATCTAACTACTGTTGTTTCCAAAACAATTAAGGCAGTATGGCGGATTTAAACATTTAATTGTTTTGAGTATAGCCGCCTACTGTAGCGCTATAGTTAACCAGCTATAATTAACCAGCTATACTTATAGCTATCTATACTTAGCCAGATCAACTCTCCTTGGCCAAACAAGGTTTAATTGTTGCTACCACCGACTGAGCTAGAGCACTGAGTTCGTACCCCCCCTCTAAACCAAAAACAATCCGACGAGTTAGTTGCAGACAATACTTGGTAAATAGCCCATAATCATCTGGCTGCAAGGCAATATTTGCCAAGGGATCGGCGGCATTAGCATCATAACCAGCACTGACAATCAATAAATCTGGCTGAAATTTGGTTAAAAAGGGCATCACTTTCTGTTCAAACATCGGCTGGTAATCTGCTAACGTGCTGCCTGGTGCCATGGGAAGATTAAGGACATTATTGTGAAACCCCTGTTCACTGGCTTGGCCTGTACCAGGATAGCAAGGGGATTGATGAAGGGAGATGTAGGCAATGCGAGCATCTCGTTCCACAACATCTTGAGTACCATTGCCGTGATGGACATCCCAGTCTAGGATGGCAACCCGTTCGACTCCCGATTGCTCTAAGGCGTAGTAAGCTGCGATCGCAGCATTGGAAAATAAGCAAAACCCCATCCCTCTCTGACGTTCAGCATGATGACCAGGGGGACGGGCTAGAACAAAGGCTGAATTATTGGTAGTGAGGACTTGATCTACCGCATCTAGCCAAGCACTAACGGCGAGTAGGGCAACATCGTAACTGCGGGGGGATATCCCTGTGTCCGCATCTAACCTGCCACCATTACTCCTAGCGATTTCTTAAACTGTCTCAATGTAGCGCTGGCTATGAATTTGTTGTACTAGAGGCATCACTCGACGAGTTTCTACCGCTGTCGGTAACTGCCACTTAATTTGGTCAGCCCAAGGTGCAGCTTTGATAGCATCAACAATCGCAGTTAAACGTTCTGGTCGTTCTGGGTGAAACCGACCGTTATCGTGTTCAAGAAACTCATCGGAGTAAATGACAGGAAACATATTATAGCACGATTCAGCCAAAATGATGGAAAAACGCTTTAGATCAAGGTACTTGTGAATAGATTAACCTTACCGATTACTTCATCAGGTGATCCCTAAACAGACCAAACACGACACCAAAGGCGATCAGAGCTAGAGCGAGGCTGATAGGGATTAAATCTGGTCTCAAAACGATGGCAAAAATAGCTAAGCCGATCAAAACATAGGATAGTTTCATCAAAAACTCCTTAGTTGTTGGGAACCTCTGAGGTTTAGTCAGGGGAGGAAAACAACCTGGTGGCATAAACCGCCAGTCAACATGAGCAAGAAGAGGTGAAATTCCTAAGCTGCCCTAGGAAATTTTCTGTCTTTTTCCCATAATTTTTGCACAAGAAGCGCGAATCTGCTCATTGTCTAAGCCTTGCCCGTGGTTCTGTTACCGGCTATAGTCGAGATTTTGTGTTAAAATTTAAAAATAACCAGCCAAATTTGGAAAAAAAAGGTGTTAAAAGCCTCTTTTGAGAGATTTTAACCGATTTATTTAGCAAAATCCTCGATAATAAGGGAGTTTGTCCAACTATGAGTACATCCCAAGAACGCATTGTCCCGACAAATTTGCGGAACGAAATGTCCCGGTCTTATTTAGAATACGCCATGAGCGTTATTGTAGGTCGGGCATTACCAGATGCCAGGGATGGGCTCAAGCCAGTACACCGACGGATTCTCTATGCGATGCATGAGCTGGGCTTAAGCCCAGACCGTCCGTTCCGCAAATGCGCTCGTGTGGTAGGGGAAGTGTTGGGTAAGTATCATCCCCATGGGGATACTGCTGTTTATGACGCTTTGGTGCGCATGGCTCAGGATTTCTCCATGCGATCGCCTCTGATTAATGGTCATGGAAATTTTGGCTCAGTAGACAACGACCCCCCAGCGGCAATGCGTTACACAGAGTGCCGCTTGCAAGCGATCGCTACCAATGCCCTACTTCGGGACATTGAGTCAGAAACTGTAGACTTTGTTGATAACTTTGACGGTTCCCAGCAAGAACCGACTGTCTTACCAGCACGGATTCCCCAATTACTGCTCAACGGCTCATCGGGGATTGCTGTGGGTATGGCAACCAATATCCCCCCTCATAACCTGGGAGAGTTGGTGGATGGCTTAGTCGGCCTGATCCATAATCCCGAAATCACTGATAAGGAGTTAAGGCGGTATATCCCTGGTCCAGATTTCCCCACTGGGGCACAGATTTTAGGAACATCGGGTATTAAAGATGCTTACACCAGTGGTAGGGGTTCTATCACCATGCGAGGTGTGGCAGAAATTGAAACGATTGGGCAACGAGGTCGTCCAGACAAGGAAGCCATTATTATTACTGAGCTACCTTACCAAACCAATAAGGCAAGTTTAATCGAAAAGATTGCTGAATTGGTTAATGATAAGCGTATTGATGGCATTTCCGATATTCGGGATGAAAGCGATCGCAATGGCATGCGCATCGTAATCGAACTAAAGCGCGATGCTTATCCCAAAGTTGTCCTGAATAATCTCTACAAGCAAACCCCCCTCCAAACCAATTTTGGAGCAAATATGCTAGCCCTGGTGGGCAATGAACCCCAGTTGCTGACCATAAAGCAGTTCTTAAACGTTTTCCTGGATTTCCGCATTGAAACCATTACCCGACGGACTCAATATCAATTGCGCAAAGCTGAGGAACGGGATCATTTACTGCAAGGGTTACTAATTGCCCTAGATAGCTTAGATGCTGTGATTGCGGTGATTCGGGGGGCGGCGGATACGACTACAGCACGAGGACAATTAGTGACAGAATTTAGTCTATCTGAAGCCCAAGCCGATGCTATTTTGCAAATGCAGCTGCGCCGTTTGACTGCTTTGGAAGCCCAAAAGATTCAAGCTGAGCATGAGGAATTACAAGTTCGGATTGCGGATTTACGGGATATCCTAGCTCGCCGAAGTCGCATCCTGGAGATTATTGAAACTGAAGCCCAGCAACTGAAACAGAGCTTTGCCACACCACGCCGCACACAAATTCAACAGGTTGAAGGGGAACTAGATGATACTGACCTGATTGCTAATGAAAAAGCTGTGATTCTGCTGACTGAGCAAGGGTATATCAAACGCATGCCTGTGGATGAGTTTAGAGCTCAAGCTCGGGCAACTCGTGGGAAAGCTGCTGCCAGAATTAAAGATGATGATGAGGTAGAGCATTTCTTCACTTGCTGCGACCACGATAGCATTTTATTTTTTAGCGATCGCGGTGTAGTGTACTCTCTCCGTGCCTACCAAATCCCGGCTGCATCTCGCACCGCCAGGGGGGTACCGATTGTGCAGATGTTACCCATTCCCCACGAAGAAAAAATTACTTCTATTGTACCGGTATCTGAATTTACAGATGATGAATATCTAGTCATGCTAACCCATAAGGGTTACATCAAGAAAACTGCTCTAGATGCTTTCAGCAAAATTCGGGCAAATGGATTAATTGCTATTTCCCTCGGGGAAGGAGACCAGTTGCGGTGGGTACTTCGTGCTAGGCAAGAAGACAGCATCATAATTGGGTCTCGTCATGGCATGGCAATTCACTTCAAGTGTGACAATGATCAACTCCGCCCCCTCGGTCGTGCGACCAGAGGAGTTAAGGCTATGAAACTCAAGGGTGATGATGAATTAATCGGTATGGATATTTTGTCCGGTCAAATCATCGCTAGTCTAGCTGCTACTGAGGATTCAGAGGAAGAGACAGAAGACCTTAGTGATTCTGAGATGGTGGAAACAGCGGCTCAGGGTCCTTGGGTATTAATTGTCACTATGGGAGGCTATGGTAAGCGGGTACCCGTATCCCAATTCCGGCTACAAAACCGTGCTGGTATGGGAGTTCGCTCAACCAAATTCCGTTTACCGAAAGACCAACTGGCAGCCCTACAGGTAGTTAATGAAGGGGATGAATTGATGATAGTCACTAGTCGAGGGATTATCATTCGTCAAGCTGTTGATGCTATTTCTCCCCAATCTCGCATGGCAACTGGGGTCAGAGTGCAAAAGTTAGATGATGAAGATGCGATCGCAGCGGTTGCTTTAGTACCTATCTCTGATCAAGAGCAGGAAATCGAAGAGCCGGAAATCGAAGAGCCAGAAACCGAAGAGCAGCAAGAGTCAGTAGATCAATATAAATAGGCCACTAGAAATAAACCTACAATAGGTTTTTGTAGACGGTTAACCGTCAACCGTCTACAAAACCCACCTTAACTACACTAATAAACCGGTTTTCTAGGAGGCAACTCAAATGATTCAAACTGCCAAAAAGTTTTACACATTTGAAGACTATATTTCCTACCATGATGACACTGACTACAAGTATGAGCTTGTTAATGGAGAGCTTGTTGCTATGCCACCTGCTAGTGGACTACATGCCCTGATTATGCTTTTTCTATTCAAGGAATTTGATAGAGAAATTGACAGGGTTAGTTTAGATTGGGTTGTTATGCCTGGTAATCTTGGGGTTCGCACAGCTGAGAATAAATCTAGAATTCCTGATTTAGTCATTATCTCAGAAAATCAGCGGCAAGCTATCCGTTCCATGTCATCAGCGGTGCTGGAATCAGCACCACTACTAGCAGTAGAAATTGTCAGTGCAGGTAATCCTCAAGATGATTACCGCTACAAGCGTTCTGAATACGCAGTGCGGGAAGTGCCTGAGTATTGGATTGTTGATCCAATTAAGTCTAAGGTTTCGGTTTTGCGTTTAGTTGATGGGTTTTATGATCTGACAGAATTTACAGGAAATCAAAAAATTGAATCACAAACATTTACCGAGTTAGCTTTGACAGTTGAACAAGTATTTGCCGTTTAGAATAATTGTTAAGGATGAAGTAGTAATGGTTAATTGGTATTTAAAAATATCCTGTTACCTGTCCTCTTTTTATATTAATCCTAGGTTTACATATCAAATAAAAATGCTATAGATATAGCGTACTTACTATTACTTCTCCACCCGATATCCCAACTCTAATAACCGTAAGCGAGATTGTCGCCATTTCGGTTTTACTTTCACAAACAATTCCAGGTAAACTTGACCAGCAACTAACTTTTGAAGTTGTTGACGAGCAGCAGTACCAATTTGTTTGAGCATAGTACCCTTTTTCCCAATCAAAATACCTTTTTGGGAGTCTCTCTCTACATTGATCGTAGCAAAAATACGGGTGATTTTTGGTTGTTCCTCCACTAAATCAATAGTAATAGCAACCGAGTGGGGGACTTCCTCACGAGTTAGGAGTAAGATTTGCTCTCGAATCAATTCCCCCATGATAAACCGTTCTGGCTGGTCGGTTACGAAGTCAGGGGGATAATAATATGGTCCTGGTTCTAAGCGCTCAATTAATTTCTGCTGCAATAGGTCTAAGCGATCAGCTGTCAGGGCAGAAAATTTGACGACTTCCCAGCCTTGAGCAGTAGCTAGTTTAGCATAACTAGCATCGATTGATGCTCCCCTACTCTGGCGAGGTTGTATATCTGATTTGTTCACACCCAAAATTACTGGTGTCTTGGTATGGCTCAGTAGATCAACAATAAAGCGATCGCCTCCTCCCGCCTCCACCGTACTATCCACCACCAACAGCACCACATCCACTAACTCAATCGCTATTTGGGCATTTTTCACCAATACCTTACCCAGCTGATGATGAGGTTTGTGAATCCCTGGCGTATCCACAAAAATCAATTGAGCTTCCGGTGTGGTCAAGATACCTCGCAGCCGATTTCGGGTGGTTTGAGCCACTGGCGAAGTGATGGCAATTTTTTGCCCTACCAGTTTATTCATCAGTGTGGATTTCCCCACATTCGGGCGTCCCACAATCGCCACAAAGCCAGACTTAAAGCCCTCTGGAGCAACCGGAATAGTTTCTAGAACTGATGGCTTGATAACTTTTTCCTCTAGGTTATCTTGGGAAGAGTCTACCGTCGGCTCCTCTTCCGAGTTTTGTTCGTCTTGGATTTTAGAATTGTCAGTCATTGAACCAATCGTAGTTTTTATTGTTTTATTATGAAATTTATGTTAGCAACATACATAGGGACTATGTTGAGTATGTTGTTAAAGGGGATAACACCCCGGTTAATTGACCAACATTATCATAAATAGAACTGATCGTGGGCTTGAAGTAAAAAATTTCAAGTTAGTTGCCCAGACTCAAGCAGTTTAGACTAAATACTACTACTGATGACCAATACCGCTACTTTCCCTGACCTAGAAAATCATTGGGCGAGAGATTGTATCAACCAACTGCGGGAGCGTAAGTTGGTCAGTGGTTACCCGGATGGTAAATTTCGTCCTAATTTTAGAATTACCCGCGCTGAGTTTGCCGTCTTAATGCTGAATGCCTTTCCCTCAGCACCGATTCAGCGGGGTGGTATTCGTTTTAAGGACGTACCTAGTAATCATTGGGCCAAAAATGTGATTCAAGATGCCTACAAGCGAAGATTTTTTTCGGGCTATCCTGGCAGACGATTTAAACCGAATGAGTCCATTTCTCGAGTGCAAGCGATCGCAGTTTTAGCAGGAGCCAAGAATTATCCTATCCCGTCAGAACCCGATGGAACTCTCAGACGGTATTTTACTGATGCTACCCAGATTCCCCAGTATGCTAAAAATGCGATCGCATCCGCAGCAATTAATACTATTGTGGTTAACTATCCCAATATCAAACAGGTCAAACCAAATCAGAGTGCTACCCGTGGTGAAGTAGCGGCTTTGCTGTGTCGGGCGTTAAACATCTATGCTGTTCCACCTCAGTATATTGCTGGAGTGGAAGTCTCTTCTGATGATGTTCGTAGTTTACCAGGGCAATTGGATCAGGTGCCTGTATTTAATAGCAATAGTCCAGAACTAGTCAGAAGTGAGGGGATTTTGCTGTCTACGTTTTCACCGGAAGGGAAACAAGTTCCTTCAGCCCACCTTGATTATGGCTTTAATGGACGGTTTGATATCTTTACCCACCATATTGCTAGAGCAGAGACTCAGGCGGAAACCCATCCCCTTTATCAAGGATTGATAGTTTATAATCCCAATGAAACACCTGTTACAGTGGAGGTCTTGCAAGGGGCGAGTTATCTGTCTACCCCAGATGCACCGTTTATCTCGTTGCCGGATATGGTGGATAATCCCAATGGTACAGTCTATGCTGGTCCTGGCAGTCGGACAATGAATGATGTACTCAGGGGAATTCTCCAAGAACTATTTCCCGCCAAACTGGTGCTGAAGGCAAAACAAAGCCAAATGTTAATGAATCAGCCAATTCCAGTTAAACGATCACCAGCTTCTAATGGTCGTTCTACCATGATGCGGTTACGGAGTGATGGGATGGTCTATGTGGCTAACTTAGCCATGAAAGCCCCTCGTGATGGCAATGGAATCTATCGGGAACCTACGGTAGCAGAATGGCAAGACTTACTGGATACGGGCGGCTTAGCTCAACCCCGTGGACCAATACCCACTCCTCTCGAACCACCTCAAGAACCGACGGTGTTTGGTCGGGTGGCTGGTGTTTCCCAAGGTTCTCAATGGCAAGTGCTGATTCAAGATAATCCAAATGTTAACTATTTGAGTATTCCTCAGCTAGGGCAGGCATTTTCTTATGTGGTGGGGACTCTACATCTGATTACTCTGAGTACAGGGCAAATTCAAAGTGCACCGATGTTAAGGCGCTATGCCGATACGGCCTACTTTGCCCACAGTAATTATGGGGTAGAATACAATATAACTTTACCATTGAAGAATACTACTAATCAACCCCAAACGCTGACGGTATCGCTGCAAACGCCATTGAAGGATGAGGGGGGTACTGATCGACTGCTGTTTTTGAACCCACGGGTTGAAAACGTGTTCTTTCGGGGTACACTCAGAATAAATTATGATGATGATGATCGAAAGGCTCAGACGCGCTATGTGCATTTAGTGCAGCGACGAGGACAGCCAGGGCATCCATTGGTGACGTTGAATTTAGCCCCTGAAGAAGTTAGGCAGCTACAGGTGGATTTTCTCTATCCCCCGGATTCGACACCACCCCAGGTGCTTACAGTTCGGACTTTGGAGGGTTAGGAGAGTTGGAAATCGGCTCACAAATACAAGGTCGCAATTGTGCGATCGCACAATCAAATATTAATCTCGATTCTAGTAGTATCACGGATTTAGCCTGAATCTGCTATTGTGTAACGTTAGCAGCATACTAAACTTTATCAAAAATAGCTGATGCCAGCAAAAGCGATCAGTATTAACTATTTAGGAGTTTAGTTATTGCTGACGAAGTTTTGCCTAAGATCATCAAACCAGCAGAAATGCTTACTCTAGATGATAGAGATGATCTAGTTACGGCAGCTACTGCCTAGGGATATACCTAGAATTGCTGTCGGCACCAGAACAACTATATCACACTCAGGTTGCTTGATAACTTTTGCTAGATAACTATTGATATCTTGACCACTTATGCCTTCTCAAACCTTTATCGTGCGTGCTCACACTCGTACGATCCATACCCGTCCAGTTACCTTTTTTTGCCCCAAATGCAATCATATGACTACTCGTGAGTGCTATCCTGGTAAGCCTCCTAAATACTGTCTCGAATGTAGTCCGAGACGAAAACGTCAGCAAGATGAGCTGTATATACCCGAAAAGGGGATGTTCAAGCCAACACACAACTTGGTGAATCTTACCAGTGGGCAGAAGACACCAGTATGTCTGGAGAAGTCCCCCCAAGCTGGGTGGCTTTTCGTGAGGACAGCCCTAGATTGGTTTAGCGGGGAAAGCATCATCAAGTATCACACAACTAAAGGGGTTTACAGCCAGGAGGTGCCGTTGGCAGATTATATCGTCGAAGCTCTACCAGCTGGCGATATCACCACAGCATTTCCATCAGCTACCTCTGCTAAAAAGAAGATTACTCCTGCTAAATCTTCATCAGAGCTACTTTTAGTAGAACCCTACAGTGTGAAGAAGATGTGCGATCGCTTCCGTTGCGGGGACAGGTTACTCAAGAGGATGCGCACTGAGCCAAACTTCAGCCAGTGGAGTCGCTCTCGGGATCCCGAGGGCATAACTTGGGAGTATCGGCAAGGAAAATATTTTCCTTTAGTTGATCAGGTTAATCAGGAATCATCAGCCACCTCTGAACCTGAAATAGAGGAGACTACCCCCACGACTAATGGGTCATCCCAGGGGATTTCAGTAGAACCCTACAGTGTGAAGAAGATGTGCGATCGCTTCCGTTGCGGGGACAGGTTACTCAAGAGGATGCGCACTGAGCCAAACTTCAGCCAGTGGAGTCGCTCTCGGGATCCCGAGGGCATCACTTGGGAGTATCGGCAAGGAAAATATTTTCCTTTAGTTGATCAGGTTAATCAGGTTGATCAAGAATCATCAAACACCTTTGAACCTGAAATAGAGGAGACTACCCCCACGACTAATGGGTCATCCCAGGGTTTTTCAGTAGAACCCTACAGTGTCAAACAGATGTGCGATCGCTTCCGTTGCGGGGACAGGTTACTCAAGAGGATGCGCACTGAGCCAAACTTCAGCCAGTGGAGTCGCTCTCGGGATCCCGAGGGCATCACTTGGGAGTATCGGCAAGGAAAATATTTTCCTTTAGTTGATCAGGTTAATCAGGTTGATCAAGAATCATCAAACACCTTTGAACCTGAAATAGAGGAGACTACTGCCACCACTAATGGGTCATCCCAGGGTTTTTCACTAGAACCCTACAGTGTCAAAAAGCTCTGCGATCGCTTCCGTTGTGGGGACAGGTTACTCAAGAGGATGCGCACTGACCCAAACTTCAGCCAGTGGAGTCGCTCTCGGGATCCCGAGGGCATCACTTGGGAGTATCGGCAAGGAAAATACTTTCCTTTACTTAATCACCAATAATTTATTAATCTCAAACCGAGTCAGCAGATGCGAACGCTACGCGATTGACCGTAGGTCAATCGCGTAGCGTCGGCTGTGGCCGTAGGCCACGCTGCGCGAACGCCGAATCGCATCTGCTTTACTATTTCTGGGATACGAGAAAGTTTGGTCTTTCCCAACTTGGGGTATCTTCGAGTCTGTTCTGCCTCTTCCCCTTCTCCAGTTTCTAGTCAGGGAAAGTAGTTACTGACTTTTCCTTTCCCTGTGCTAGCTGCTACGGGCGACCTAACCTTTAGCTGCCATAGATAAGATTAGGTCAATCATGCGGTTAGAGTAACCCCACTCATTGTCGTACCAACAGACAACTTTAAAGAAATTAGAATTAAGTTCCATTCCCGCTCCAGCATCGAAAATGCTGGAATGAGGGTCGCCTTGAAAATCGGTGGACACCACTGGCTCCTCTGTATAGCCCAAAATTCCTTTCATCGCCCCAACTGAGGCTGCTTTCATTGCTGCACAAATCTCTGGGTAGCTGGTTGCCTTTTGAGTCCTGAAGGTCAAATCTACCACTGATACATCCGGTGTTGGTACCCGTAATGCCATGCCGGTAAGTTTACCTTTCAGTTCCGGTAACACTAGCGTTACAGCTTTGGCCGCACCCGTAGAAGCGGGGATAATGTTCTGAGCAGCACTTCGCCCGCCCCGAAAGTCTTTCTTACTTGGACCATCTACCGTTGGCTGGGTAGCAGTCATGGCATGGACCGTAGTCATTAACCCTTCCGCTAGCCCAAAATTGTCATTAATCACTTTAGCAATGGGAGCAAGACAGTTAGTTGTGCAACTGGCATTGGAAACGATAGTATCAATACCCGGGTCATAGGTATCGTGATTGACACCCATCAACAGGGTGGGAACCAAATCAGGGTTTTTAGTAGGAGCAGAGATTACCACCCGCTTCGCTCCCGCTTCTAAATGCTTAGATGCCCCATCATAGGTGGTAAATAGACCAGTAGATTCTACTACATATTCCACACCGAGTTTCGTCCAAGGCAGCTCCTCTGGGTTTTTAATTGAGACACAGGGGATTTTCTTGCCATTGACCACAATTCCATCAGCTTCAGCTTCTACGGTACCCTTGAAACGACCATGGGTTGAGTCGTATTTGAGTAAATAGGCGATAGTCTGTGGTGGAACTAGGTCATTAATGCCCAGCACTTCGATTTCTGGGTAGTTGAGGGCAGCACGGAATACGAGTCGTCCGATACGACCAAATCCATTGATACCCACTTTGACAGTTGCCATGGACAAATCTCCTTTAAGAGGTTTACAAATTTACGTTTGTGGATAATTAAGAATCCTCATCCAGCGATGCAGAGGTGCGACCCGTGGCGAATTTAATTCGCCTACGGAAAACGCACCATTACGGTCTTGAGTAAAACCCCCACTCCCGCTCTGCATCAAGACAATGTCATCCAATCGGGAAGATTAATTCTTCCTTTATTGTTGACAGCTGGGAGCATCAAAACTATCATGAACGGATTGCAAAGCAACCAGATGTGACTCAAGGATTTTTGCTAGGCATCCAAGCTATTGTTTATAGCTCACTCTACTCATTATTTGTTAATCCTTTAACTTAATTTAAGACTGTGGTAATTGGTGTCAATCTCTACCACTGCTCTGTGTTAAACTCCAAAGAAAGAAAAGAGCAGGTAAGCATTTAGATGACCGCTGATAGCTGACTGTTAAATGCTTGCCATAAAATTAACCTTTTCTTTAAACCTACTCTTTAAATTTTTATCTACAATTTAATTAAGCTGGTTTTGGCATTACCTCTATGAAAGTCGCTGTCTTTAGTACCAAAGTCTACGACCGACAGTTTCTGGAAGCTGTTAATTCCCAATACGGTCATGAATTAACTTTTTTTGAACCGCACCTCGATACTCAAACGACTATTTTGGCATCAGGATGTCCAGCAGTATGCGTTTTTGTCAATGATTCCCTCAACGGACAAGTGTTGGAAAAGCTGGCGCAACAGGGAACTCGTCTGATTGCTCTACGCTGTGCTGGTTTTAATAATGTGGATGTCACAAAAGCGACAGAATTGGACATGACAGTAGTGCGTGTTCCCGCTTACTCCCCCTATGCGATCGCTGAACATACGATTGGCTTAATGCTAGCCCTGAATCGCAAGATACATCGTGCTTATTCTCGAGTACGAGAAGGAAATTTTTCCCTAGATGGACTCTTGGGATTCGATATGCATGGTCGAACTGTAGGCATCGTGGGAACTGGTAAAATTGGTGTTATCGTAGCCCAAATTCTCACTGGTATGGGGTGTCAATTAGTGGCATATGATCCTTATCCAAACCCGGAGTGTCAAGCTTTGGGGGTCAAGTATGTAGAGCTAGCTGAACTCTTTGCTATCTCTGATATTATCACGCTACACTGTCCCTTAACTCCTGAAAACTATCATCTGATTAATTCCGAAGCTCTAGAGCAGATGAAACCAGGTGTGATGCTAATTAATACTAGCCGAGGGGGATTGATTGATACCAAAGCCATTATTGGTGCGCTCAAGTCTAAGAAAATTGGCTATCTCGCTCTGGATGTCTATGAGCAAGAATCTGCCTTGTTTTTTGAGGATTTGTCTAATGAAGTCATTCAAGATGATATTTTTGAACGTTTACTCACGTTTCCTAATGTAATTATTACTGCTCATCAAGCTTTCTTCACTGAAAATGCCCTCGATAACATTGCTGAAACTACACTATCTAATATTACTAACTTTGAGAAAGGTGTTCCTTGTCCGAATAAAATTATTATTAATAGGGAATAGGGAATAATATCAAGTCAGGTTGAATACCAAATCTTCTCAAGGGGTGACCTCGGCAAAATTTAATTAAGATTTTAGTAATTGGTAATTCTAATCTAATTACTAAAATCTTAATTACCAATTACTAAATTGGCCTAAAACGCACTAGGAGGAGGGGGAACAAAGGAACGAGGAGGGAAGACTTGTAAATCAATATGCTGCTCTGGACTGAAATTAAGACCTGCTTGTAGTTGAGCAAATTGTTGCTCTTCAAAAGACAGAGCACCTGTAGTTTTATTGTAGGAGATTTTATCAATATCAAGTTCTCCAAAACTATCAATTTCAATCCTATCTCCCTCTTGGACATTGAAATCTGTAATCCTGTCAATTCCGCTTTCAGGTCGTGGCACTTCCGAGTCAGAGTTACTCGATAATAGAAAACTATCAGTTATGTTGATTCCCGTTGAAGGTTGTAGCGGTTGTGATGGAGGCATTGAAGGCGGGAAGATCGGTAATGGACGATTTGTAAATGTGAATTTAAAGATATCAGCTCCGTGACCACCAGTAAGGGTATCCCTTCCTTCCCCACCTACTAGAGAATCATCACCATTGCCACCAATTAGATAATCATTCCCGCCACCAAAGACATTTTGCTCATCACCATCACCAATCAGGGTATCATGGCCAGTTCCACCAATGAGAGTATCACTGCTACCACCACCTTCGAGGATGTCATTGCCGTCTCCACCATCAAGGATGTCACTACCTGGATTATAGTTTATGGGAATTCCAGTCAAACGCCTACGAACATCACCTAAAAGGGAATCATCACCAGCTCCGCCTTTTAGGGTATCATTACCATCTGCTCCGTTGAGCGTGTCATTTCCTGTGCCACCGTCGAGGAAATCATGATCAGATGTCTGTTTAACCTCAAACAAACTCAAGCCAAAGCTAGGACCAGGTCCACCAGTAAGGACATCATTCCCTGAGCCACCAATCAGGGTATCATTGCCCTCTCCACCGTTGAGAACATCTGAATCCTCCTCCCCTTCAAGACGGTCATTACCCCCTCGACCATTGAGAATATCATCCCCAGCTCTACCTTTGAGGGTATCATCCTGTGAGCCACCGTTGAGAGTATCGTTGCCACTGCCACCTATGAGAATTACACTAGTATTTGTAGTATTTGTTTCCAACCCCACGAAATTCAAGTTAAACATTTATTCGATCACCTATTCCTATCCAACTCCGACCTCCTTTATTGTCTGGTCTTAGGTATGGTAAAGCTAGCCAAATTGGCAGTATTTGGCCAATTTGACCGGTTTCTTGCTGCGCGTTCACGCTTGTCGGAAAACCCGAGCGGCGTCGCACCGTAAAATACCGTAAAAAATGCTCAAGAACTATTGACGTTTTCCGAAAATTTTGCTTCCTAGGCGAATCATCGTTGCTCCTGCTTTAATAGCCTGCAAATAATCTCCCGACATTCCCATTGATACTTCTTTTAAGTTTAACTGAGTTGTTTGATTAAGCTGTTCCTTGAATTTAGCAACTTCTACAAATGCATCAAAAATTTCATATTCCGATAACCCCAAGGGAAGAATCGTCATTAACCCTTGAATATCTAAGGAATCGCAAGCTTCTAATTCTGGTAACGTTTCTAATAACTGCTCAACAGACCAACCATATTTATTAGGATCGGGCAAAATCTTAATTTGTAAACAAACCTTAGGTCGTTTATTTAACTCATTCGCCCGCCGATTTAAACTCTGGGCTAACTTTAAATCATCAACGGAATGGATCCAGTCCATTGTTTGAACAGCAAGTTTGGCTTTATTCTTTTGTAAGTGACCGATAAAATGCCAGGAAATACCCTCTAAATCTTGTAACTGTTCCTGCTTAGCACAAGCCTCTTGCAAGCGATTTTCTCCAAAATCCCGAATTCCAGCACCATAGGCTTCCCGCATTTTGTCTACAGATACGGTTTTGCTAACTGCAATTAAACGGACATTAGGCTTTAACTGTTGACGAATCTGCTGGATATTATCAGTAATAGGTGTAGTCATAGTTAAAGGTATTTTTTCCATAGTCTTCCCTCTTGGCTTTTTCCTCCATGGCTTTAACAAAAATCGGCGAAATTCCCCATCCAACTTTGAAGGTGGGGATGGATAGCCGAACGATTGATTATATGCTATTATGAAAATAACTCGCTTAGGTTTACATGGTCAGGCATGGGCTGATAATAGTTGAGCTAGGTGGATAAGAGATGTAGTCAAAGCGCGTGAACGAACTCGACCACCGTTCGCCACAGCGTTTCGGGTTTCGCCGACGCTAAGCGAACCGAAAAGGCAAGCGCAAGATGTCATGAGACATAATCGACTGGAACACCAGTTATAAACCGCGAAAACCAAGCGGCAAAAAAAGAATTACTGCCTGGGTCAGACGGGCAGCTGCCTGTGGACGCTGAGTAAGACCATCACCAGATTCAGTTCTGGACTTTCTGTGTACGCGGAAGTACCCAACGTGGCATCGGCGGATGAAACGGGAAATCCTGTTCGCGAAGCGTCGGCTTTGCCGAAAGACGAATAAGACCGTCCTTGTGACGCCAGTTGGAAGCCCCAACTTCAGCGGATCTTGTTGGGATACTTCACCCACCAATCACTTTGGAGAAATCTTGCAGGATTACCTCAGCTGACTGGTATCTGTCAGCGAAATGATAGCTTACCATCTTTTCTATAATTTGGGCAAATTCTTCAGGTACATCTGCCAGGTTGCGCCAGATCACTTCACCAGTTTCTGGGGAAATGGGCAAATGATAGGGACGAATTCCAGTTAATCCTTGAATCCCAATCATACCTAAAGCATAAATATCACTATTGAAACTGGGGTGTCCCGCTAATTGCTCTGGTGGGGCATAACCACGAGAGCCAATGGCAACCGTATCATTTTTTTCCTCACTTTGCTCTGGGCTTTTAATCTGTTTAACTGCTCCGAAGTCAATTAGTACCAGTTGACCATCAGTTTGACGACGGATAATATTGCCAGGTTTGATATCCCGGTGGATGACGCCGTATTTGTGGATAAAGACGAGAATTTCTAAAATATCTTTCAGTATATCTGCGACTTCCTTCACTCCAAGCCGTTTATCTACTGGTAATTCGTCACTAAGGGACTGACCGGGAATATATTCTTCCACTAAGTAAAATACTTGATCTTCTTCAAAATAAGCTAGTAGTCGAGGAATCTTTAAATGATTACCCAAAATTTCTAATATGTCTGCTTCAGTGCTGAATAGGCGTCTGGCAATTTTCAAGAATTGCGGATCGCTACGAGCCGGTTTCAATTGCTTGACCACACACTGGGGTGAACCAGGTCGCTGAGTATCTTCTGCTAGATGGACTAGACCAAACCCACCCGAACCGAGAACACGCTTGGTTTGGTAGCGTCCAGCTAGGAGGTTATTTTGGGGTCGGTACTCTACCGATGTGCCATCAGAGTCTGCACCTGCTGTTGGGTTCCAAATTGCTGTGGCATCTTCTTGAGATAAATCGGTTTGTGGTATCGGTATAGTTTTGGTGTTAGCGCTGGAGGTGGTTTCGTTTTTTTCCTTCAACAACGCCTGTAACAGGGCTAAGTTCTGTTCCTGTTCTTGAGCTTTTGCTTCAATTTTGCGGCGCTCTTGCTCTGCTTTTATGCTCTCCTGTTTAGCTTTGTAACCGGTGTAAGTCATTACACCAGTACCCGAAAGGATTAATGCCAACGCAGGTGCCACGACAGGTATCCATCCTGAGTTGAGAAATAGCAGGTAGGATGTTCCTACCAAAATACCTAAAGCAATACTCTCAGACAGTACTAACTGTCGAGTGTTGCGGCTTACCCCAACTAACACGCCCCCTATTAGTGTCCAACCCCAAAGCCACAAGCCTTCTGTCCACTCAGACCAAAACCAAAACTGTCCTCTTCTCTCTCCAAGTGCGCCATTGAGCAGTTGACTCACGATTTGACCATGTATCATGACTCCTTGCATATGCTTGCTTTCTTTTTGAGCAAAACTGTAGGGTGTTAAGAAGTCATCATCTTTGATACTAGGAGCATTCATACCGATTAGGACAATCCGGTCTTTGACCAAGTCTGGTTCAATCTCCTCATTCAGAACCTTAGTTAAGGTAACGGTATCGGCAAGGTGATCAGCAGAGCGGTAATTCAATAAAATTTGGTAGCCTCCCGTATCCCCCTTTTGGTAACCTCCAGCAGTAGGAGATATCTTTTTATAGACTGTTTTTCCTAGCTTGATCTGTTTTCGGGAGATGTTTTCGGGCTTGATTCCCCGCTGTTCCAAATAGCTTCGGGCTAACTGAAAGCCGAATGATAATCTGGTGGTGCAACCCACGATGCTGGTATTATCACTGGTATTGTCAAAAAATAATGGAGCCCGCCGGACGATTCCATCGGGATCTTCAAGTAGATTAACAAAGCCTACACGATGCTGAGAAATTTTTGGGGGGGCTGCAACACTGGATGCTTCTGATTGACCCCGATAGCAAATTGGAATTATGCGATCGCTACTTTGCAGTAGTTCAGAAAATTCGCCATGACCCGGTTCTACTGGACTGTCTCGAAAGATATCGACACCAATGACAGCGGGTTGATGTTGCTCCAGCTTCTGTAATACCTCATACATTACAGCATCTTTGATTGAAGACCCTCCTGGAGCTGTTGTGCCTTTTAAATCTGGCTCAGTCACCTCTACTACTAAGAGGCGGTCATCCGGTGGTAAAGCTGGTCGCAGCTCTATCATCCGGTCGAAAGCCTTTAACTCAAAAAACTGCAACATTCCTAGGTGCTTAGACCCTAGCATTAAACCAGTTACGGCCAAACTCCCTATCAATGCTGGATTTATCCCAACATATTCCCCCAAGCGTTTCAGCCGCGACCAAGCTTTCGTCGGTTTTGGGGGCGGGGGGGAGGGATTTTCCGCCTGGGGGCTAAGTTTTGAGTTGTTTGGTGACTCTTCTGTGGCCACTTTTACCAGCTGAGCACTCATATATAATCATTATCACTAGAAATAATCACCCTTGATGTTCACCCTTGATGATTCTATTAATCATACGATTAACAGTTTAATCACCCTGTAGAGTAGTGACTCATTCCTTGATTCTTAGCCCTGATCTAAGTCCGAAAGGTTGCTCTGATTATTTTCCCGATCGATTTAATCGATTGAGCAGAAGCAATGGAAGCGAAGTTGCTTACACTACCATTTTGCTTTTTTTTCCTTAGGAAGCAAGTCGTGATTATTCTGTCAAGCTATCAATCGGAGCATATTAAATTTGTCTTCAAGTTCGCCGTGGTCAACCACCCTTATCCCAATTGTTGATGCCCACCTGACTAATATCTTGGGTAATTCCACATTGACAGTTTTGACGGCAAAAATTTGCACTTAGCCTATACAAACAGCTTCCTGTATTTTATATCAACCATCAGTGGATAGTATTTATCCCAGATATCGGCAAGCTTTACTACTCACAGGATACCCTACTACGAACGTTCCTGTTTTTGATTGCTTTATCCACACTATTCGGTTCAATCCCTGGTTGATATTTCCTACAGGCGCACTACTAATCTACACCATCATCAACCCTGCCAACTGATCATCCCACCATGACCTAAGTGGTTCATAGGTAGGATGAATCGTAGGGCTTATTGATTACGTAGTCTTTATCAGAGACAAACGTTGGTCAGGTATTGAGGTTACTCACCCCCGGATTCATCCGTTGGGTTTGTACTACTCCCTTCTGACACAACTAGCGAGATTTTTGGGAGATATGTCTAAATTTGTCAATATTTATCCATAAAACCAACCCCTAGAGCCAAACAGGTTTTCTAGCGGGGCAGAAGTTTACCGGAAACCCACGGCGGCTTGCCAGACAAAGGCTAGCAGCAAGAAGAACACAGGGATGACTGGTAGAACGTCCACCACTGGACCAAAAATAGAGTAAGCTTCGGGTAATGTTCCTAACAGGAGTGCAGCTTCCATATCTTAAATCTTCCTTTCCAACACAGATTTAATAATTGACATGTATCTTAACATGAAGTGAACAGCCAATGAGCAAATTGTGTAGTGAATTGATCACTTAAGATGGCTGCCCTGATCGCTTGAGTAAACCGAATTAGCTCAGTCACATTGTGGTGAGAGAGTAACATATAGCCTAGAGATTCACGCGATCGCACTAAATGGTTCAGATAAGCACGACTGAAATTCTGACAGCAATAGCAAGGACAACTGGCATCTAAGGGGGAAAAATCTTCCCGAAACCGGGCATTTTTCAAGTTCCAGCGTTCCCCCTGCACTAAGGCAGTACCATGACGTCCCAGGCGAGTGGGAATAACGCAGTCAAACAAGTCTATGCCAGATGCGATCGCTAAAACCATTTCCCTGTAGGTACCGACCCCCATCAGATAACGAGGCTTATGCCATGGCAGTAATGGAGCGGTTGTCTCGACAATTTGGTGAATCAATTCAGCTGGTTCCCCCACACTGACACCACCAATGGCATAACCTGGTAAATCCAACTCGACCAAGGATTCGGCAGCCAAGACACGCAAATCTAGATACACCCCACCCTGAACTATACCAAACAAAGCTTGTTCATTGGGGCGATTGTGGGCAACAATACAGCGTTTGAGCCAGCGATAGGTTCGTTGAGTTGCTAATTCCACCTCAGTTCGCTCAGCTGGATAGGGGGGACACTCATCAAATGCCATGATCACATCTGCTCCCAAGGCATGCTGAATTTCCATACACCGTTCTGGGGTTATATCAATCATCCGCCCATCCCGAGGAGATCGAAAGGTCACACCCTCTTCGGTAATAGTACGGAGCTGACTCAAGCTAAACACCTGAAAGCCACCAGAATCAGTCAAGATTGGTCCGTGCCAACCCATAAATCGATGCAGCCCACCCGCTTGTTTAATGATGGCTTCTCCTGGTTGCAGATGGAGATGATAGGTATTAGCCAAAACCATTTGGGCCCCAGCTACCTCTAACTGGGCTGGTGTTAGAGTTTTTACCGTTGCTAGGGTGCCTACTGGCATAAACCTGGGAGTTTCCACCACACCATGGGGGGTCACAAACACCCCAGCTCTTGCTTTAGTGTGGCTACAGGAAGCCTGACATTGAAATGAAAAATTAATTTTCTGTTGATTCAAGTTGATCTAGGTCTTGAAATATCGTTAACTAGACGATAGCGTCTAATTCAGTTAACCCAGGTGAAACTCTTGCGTCTTTGATATTGTGTATTCGATGCATCCAACTTGAAGCAAGCCAATACTTATACCCTTGAATTTCATTTATCAACCTGTAACCTGTAACCTATAACCTATAACCTTCTAACCTTCTAACCTTCTAACCTAAAAAGGACAATCTCCATCATCATCAATTTGCACATCCCATTTCGCGCTTAGAACCTGTGTGACCATAGCTTCAAGGGCTTCTGCCTGAAGTTGCTCAACACACTCTTGTTGTAAGGGATTCAACAGGGGAATTAGCCGCAACTGACGATTTTCGCTAATTAGGTCAAAGTAAGCTTCTTGCTCTGGAGACTGACTCAGTTGTAAATAGTCAAAACTATGGACATTGATGTAAAGTGTCCGATTGGCAATCAGGGTGGAGCAATGGGGATCAGCAAATACTTCCTGAACTAACCCTTCCCCCTGGTTCTTTAGCTGACCATCGAGAGTGTGGATGTAACGGACGCAACCTAAATCACCAAGCAAGCGTTTCATATCTCGCTTGTTGATGATAATGCCAGTTTCAATGATGCAAGGAGCTGGGAGTTGGTGTCTAGATTGGTGGTGACTCATGGATAAAAGCCTATAATGCTTTTCAGGGCTGATATTGACATGCAACTGGTTAATTTAATTGATTGGCGAGGCAACCCTAAAGGTTAAACCAATTGATGAGAACACAGCTACGGCAACGGGTTAAAACCAACAATAAAGGTTAATGGTGTTAGGTTTTGGGTTAATGGTTATCGGACTTTATACCTAATCTAAGCATGCTTAATTGTTAATACAAGGGTATAAGCATGTAAGCGTGCGGCGTTGCGCAGCAACAGATAATTCCAATAGATGCAGGGAATAATCGCGTGTTAGGTGTTTATCTTTAAATAGTTCACAGTCAACTAGTCAAATCTAGACAACTAGATTACTCCTTATTGAGTAAACACCAACAGCTTATACCCCAAATGGGATAAACCCATTGCCAACTACTTTTCGACCAAGGAATGTTGATTGAGCCGTTTTGGTCGGCACGAACTAACTAGATTAGCAGCCCGTTGCTGTTGAGACCTAAGCCATAGGGTGAGGTAACTTGCTGCTTATAACAACAGCTTATGACACAATACTATCTCAATCTTTCGATGGTGCTCAAAGGAAAATTCAATAAATTTCAGTAACACCAGTTACCCATGAAGTATTTCACTGGACAACAATTTAGGCAATGGGGACGTCAACTTTTCCGTTCATTGAGTAGTGCTGTAACTTTTTATACTATTATCCCCCTACCAGCTAGCTGGGGAATGGAGTTTCGGGGCATTGCCCGTTGGGCACCGATCATCGGATTGCTGATTGGGGGAATACTGATAATATTAGACATCTTATTGCAACAGTTGGGGATGCCAGCACTTACTCGCTCTGTTGCAGTTGTGGTCAGCTGGCTTGCCCTGACTGGAGGATTACACTTAGATGGGGTGATAGACACAGCTGATGGTTTAGCAGTTCCAGATCCCCAGCGCCGTTTAGATGTAATGGCAGATAGTGCTACAGGAGCCTTTGGGGCAATGGCAGCCTGTACTCTATTACTGATCAAAACCGCTGCCCTAACTGATATCGGGGCTTATCGGTGGGCAGCTTTGATGGGAGCAGCTGCTTGGGGACGCTGGGGACAAGTAGTAGCGATCGCATTTTATCCCTATCTCAAACCCACCGGTAAAGGGGCATTTCACAAACCATGGATACGTATTCCCCAAGATATTCTCTTGGGATTATTCGTTGTCTTAAGTTTATCTCTAGTGCCAGTGTTGCTAGATCCCACAAATACTTGGTTATCCTTAACCATGGCCATCGGAGGATGTGCGATCGCTCTACTGACTGGCGGCTGGTTTCACCGCCAGCTGGGGGGACATACTGGAGACACTTACGGAGCAGTGGTGGAATGGACAGAAGCCCTGTTTCTGTGCTTACTGACCCTGATCCTTAACTAATTACTTTTACTAATTCTTTGTCAAAGACGACCTGTTAGTTTATCGAGTACTTACCGACTCGACCACTAACCCCCTAAATTGGTTTAAGTCTGGTTATCTTTAATCTGAACTTGCCACCGCCGGTTGAGCCAAAGGCACGCACCCTGATAATGTACTCATCTGTCTCAGTGATGCGAGCAAATAACAAGGAGTTAGTACTGCCATCGGGTCCATCATCATTTTCCGCTACCATAGAACCGTCAGAAGCGATCACAGAGATCATCGTGTCAAAGTTGTCTGAGATCAGGTCAATGGCAACTTGGTCTCCCGCATCAAGAGTTACTACATAGTCTCGGGCAAAGCCACCATCCCCGATCGGAATATCTTTCTGAGTCAGGGTGTCAACAATTTCTTTGCTATGAGAAATCGGCTGCGGATTGTACAGGTTTTGTGCTCTGACTACCGGTGCAGTTACGCTCGTTGCCAACAACGTTGCTGCCACAGGCATAACCCAGCTAAACCAAGCAGCAAAAGCTTTACTCATTTAAATATATCTTTTAGTTGGTAACATTTATAACACTGTACCCTAACCCCCTTAAAAAAGGAGGGTGGTGTTGAGTATGGGCTTGAAGCAGACCCAGGCTATCCCCTGACGATACAACTAGCTTACTTTACTACTGACAGGATGTCTCACTGCCAAATTTTTAATATTTTTTCTGCTTTACTCTAGTCATTCTAGCACCACCAAAAAGCATAAATTTAACGCGATCGCTATTGCCACCTCACTTCGACATCACCAACTTTATCCAAGAATTAAAACCTTCGAGTCAGGTCTCCTCTCTCCTCAAAAAAACCGCCAATTTCTGACATCAAACTGAGGGTATTTAACTCAATAGTTACTTCGGAAGAGATTTTTTTAACTAGACCTTGTCAATGATTAATTTATCCTATATAATAGTGATATAGGAAGAGTTAAAACAAAAGAGAAAAATGAACAAGTGTGTTTGTACTACCGAAGCAGCATCTCTCTTAGGTATTTCTTCTCGGCGATTGCGCCAACTTCTAGAGAAGGGTCGGGTTCGGGGTGCCTATAAAAGCGGGAAATTCTGGATTATTCCCTTGTTTAACAATCTCCCGCAAATCACCAAGGGCACTAGAGGACCAAAAGGGAAATGGCGCACTAATCGTGCTCCGGCTATAGCTAAGATCAATGTCAACCGCAATAACATTGGCTCGAATATCCACAAAAGCCCCGAAGAACGGAAGCCAGTGATTTCCGTAAAACGCAGCGGCAACAATATATACGGCAACCAAGTAGAAATCCTTGGTCCGTGTCGGATTGTCTATAATCCCGATAACCCACTATCTTGTGGAGCTCGTCTATGGATCGAGACTTTCAGTGATGTCCACTTCATTGGTGGCAGTTTCCCGGCCACTAGCTAATGGTGGATTTTGGAGCGTCCGCTCACCATAGCGCAATAATCGTTGGATCGTTTCCAGACGGTTGTCCCATACCTGAACTTGATACGGTTGCTCAACCGATTGTCCAAACATCCACGTTTGAAAGCGAGTACGGAAGGATGACATGGACAATTGTGCTGATAGCAAGCTCATCATGGATGGCTTGTCGGCTAGTCGATTCAGCAACAGGGAGAGGGTATCGGCTTGTTGTCCCCAGTCTGAAAGGTCTGGTTCCCCAATTACTATTTGATTATTTGCTAACATAAAACTCCATTCCTGTTGCAGAGCCTGATAACGTTCTGCTGCAGCTAGGAACGGTTGACGGTAAGGTACTTGTACTTCAGTGGTAGGCTCTTGTTGTCCTTGAGTGCGAGTCAAGATGCCCCTGAGATTATCATTGAGATTTTCTACTGCAAATAGGGCATAGCCAGGAGCTGGTAAATCTCGCAGCAGTTGAATTTGGTCAACAGCTACAATATCGGGCAAATTCAATAGGCGAATTCCTGGCAAAACTAAGGCTGAGCTTAGGGAGGATTTAGTTAGCCATGGCTGGGCTAATTTTTGTAACTCTTCCGTTTCCAACGCATAAGTCATCGGTACCATCAGGTCAATCTCACCCCGAGACGCCCAATCTTCCCAGTTTTGTTGGATTTTTTGCAATCGGTCTTCCCTAGGCATGGGAAATACAGCAGCAGAGATAATCAACTCGGGACGTTTCTGCCGCAGCATTTGTGACACTGACTTGACTAAAGTGTCGATTTGCTCTATACGAAAATCTGTCCACTGTCGCCATAAGTTCTGATTCTTTGGGTCAATCTCAATGGGGTCAACACCGGTCAATTCCTGGAACTGTTCACGGGCGGCCTTACCATAGCCAAAGGTATGACCAGCTTTGGGGTCTTGAAACGGGTAGCGAATATAGTCGAGCTGAATCCCATCCACTTCATAGTTGCTGGCTATCTCTTCCAATAGCTTGGTTAGATAATCCCGCACTTCCGGATTAGCGGGGTCAAGAAAAGCCTTTCTAGTTCTCTTGTGAAACACACGTTTTTCGTTATCCAAGATTGCCCAGTCTGGATTCTTGGATAGCACTGGTCCGAGATAGTCTGCTGGTTGATCCAAAACCGCATTGTGCCGCTGGTTAGCTGCAGCAAACATCCAAACCCAAGCGTGCAATTCCATCCCTCGCTCATGGGCTAACTTCACTGCTGCTTTTAGGGGATCCCATCCCTCAACCAGGGGATTTTGCTCTGGTGCGATCGCACTCGGGTAAATCGTATAACTAGCGTTAACCGTTTCAAAAAAGATGGTGTGAAAACCAGCTGTAGCCAATTTGTCAAAAATCTTAGCTAAATCTTTTTCAGACTTGGCTTTAACAATAGTACCCCGGTCTAGCCAAATGGCTCGAATCTCTGACTGGGCTAGTTTACGATCAGTTGGGTAGTTTTCCCATAGGGTATTTCGTGCTGTCATCCACAGCTGACTTGCCTTTTGATACTCTCTGCGAGCCACTGCTCGACGGAAGTTTTCCAAACCCACTCTGGCCTGATTCAATGCCTCAATAGCTGAGTCAGTAGCTGAGTTAGTTTCATTCGTTTTACCCTCAGAGGTTTCCTCGGAAGTTTCCGACACTTGCTTAGCACCAGCAGTGACAAATTGTTCGATAGCAGCACCTGTAGATAAATTCAGATTACTGTTAGCTGCATCGGCTCTTAGCAAAGCACTTTCAAACCGACCAATCAGATTTTCTAACTCCATCTCCATTGCAGTAGCTTGCTTTAGGGTTCGAATTCGTCTTCTATATCGCGGTGGTGGGGCTTTTGCTGGCTTGGGTGACGGAGCTAATCGGGAATTAGTAGGCTTGGCTGAAGCATCTGTGTTATTGCCAGACTCTGCATCTTCTGTTTCCACCTGTTTCTGGGCAATAGTGGTGTCGATATCCCGACAATGTTGTGGAGAGTGATCAGAGGATTCAGACGATGTAGATGAATTAGTGATGAGTTGGACATCAGTGAGATTGACATCAGTGACTTGGACATCATAGCGACCAAGAGCCGCTCGTAACCAAGCACTATCGACCTCCGCCGGAGCTACCCGATCGATACCCCAGCGCCAACCAAAAAACGTAGCATTATTAGAGGTTACTACAGCAGGGGGCTTGTCAACCTGACTCCAGACTGCAACAGTAGTGGAATTAAGATCAGCAGGAATAAGAGTGCCCCCCTGGATGATACCTGTAATTCCAGTATCCTGCACCCATGTTTGGTTACTGTCTGGGGAAGGATGGAGGATAGAGGGTTGGGTCATCGCAAACCCCCAATAGGCACCCAAAAGCTCACGCAATTGTTTGCGGATGTCAGGTTTGGAAAGTAACCCAGTAGGACCGCTAACAATAACTTTTCCTCCTTGTGCGATCCATTCCTGTAACGCTTGGAATTGTTTGGGGTGGAGGAACTCGACATTGGGCAAAAATAGCAAGTTAGTGTTCTCGAAGTCAGAGGCTTTCTTAACGTCAGTCAAGTCAACAATACAGTAGTTAACTCCAATTGAATGTAAGCGTTCGGTAATTCCAGACCAATGCCCTTGATTATCCAGACTCTTAACTACTCCCAGTTGCACCGTTTCAGCTCTAGCAGCTGGTAACCATGGTAGAGAATTGAGCAAAAGCCCAATCAAGGTACTAACTACAATAGTCTTGGGCTCGATAGGATTAGATTTGACTCTGGTTAAATCTCCGATCAAGGGGGTTAGCTGCTTGGACAAAGAGCACTGCCAATTGGAACTACTATCGCTACTCCTGAACACCGTTCACTCCTTAAAATTAGTTATCAAAATCTTAACCTCTGTTGGTAATTAACAAGGTTAGCGAGAAGTGCGGATTTAGATCACACAGATGGTGGCAGGTATTGGTTCAATTGTAGTTTATGACTGGTATAACCCATACGGGATATCATCTCAGCTAATTCTAGCCGAGATGAAGGGAATAGTTTTACCATCAATGATTACTTTTCTTTAGTTGATGATTCACATAACTACGAAGAACGTTATTAATTGATGATTGATAGCCTTTTCCTTGACTTTTAAACCAGTCTATGATGTCACTATCTAAGCGAATAGAAATCGCTTTTTTAGTAATTGGTTTAACCATTTTGGCATTTTCCCAAAAATGATCGTCTAACTCAGGTATATCTGAAGTATCAATTTCAGAGTCAGGAATATTTTTGATTTCTTCAAGTCGTTTGGGCGAGATACTCATAATACTTTCTCTTTTCCTTAGGGGTAGCTTTTCGAGCAGAAATTAATCGAATTTTACTGTTTCTTTCGGTGTGGGCTACGGTGACAATGACAACGCCTTGTATGGCACCGATGCTGATTTCTCTGATTTCATCATAATCGTATCGTTCATCAATTGAAGTAAAAACGATTCCAAAGAATATTTCCTGTGCTTCTTCAAAGCTGATGCCATGTTTTCGCTGATTTTGTCGGTTTTTGTTTTCGTCCCATTCAAATTCCATTAAATTGTATATACGTTTTGTATATACAATAACTTTAACATAAAATTTAGTTTTTTTCTATCCTACTTTCCGGGAAATGGTATATGGACGCGATCGCATTCTAGGGTAAGCGCAAGAAAACATTGCCCATAGTCTGCATTGGCTAGATATGCTGATTGCTGATTGCTGATTGCTTACCTAGGGAGTAGGAGTATGAAGTAAGGTGAAGAAAATTGGATGGCTCTGATAATTATTAAAAACGCTATAATTACTGATAAGGAAATATATAGCGTTTGTGTTTGAGATGTAAATCTTTATGGTTTTTTTTCTTGGAAAATAAAACTCCGAATCTCTTTCCCCTTTTGCCTCTTTCAGCAATTCCTGTGTTTACAACCCAGATCCAAACGCTATAAACCCTACCGAAATTAATATCCTGGATAGGTTGGGTATCTCCCATGAAAACTAATAAGCATCGGTCAGTGTGTGGGAAATTAAAGCAGCAGTTAAATAACAGAGTTAAACGCTGGTTTAATTCCCCTAAAAATGGTCATAGCAGCACCACACAACCAATAGCTGTTAATGTGGCAGAGCCTTATGCTCCCTACAAACCTCCCTCAACTACTCAGCCACCTAACCACAGCAACGGCGTAGGTAATAATACCTGGCTCCCTGGTTATCGGCTACAAAACGGTAAGTACACTATCGAAAAAAAACTAGGAGAAGGTGGGCTGGGTATTACCTATTTAGCCCGAAATAATAAAACAGGCGATCGCATTGTTATCAAAACTATCGGTAATGATGCACTCCGCCAAAATAATTTATTAGAATATTGGAAAATTTTCGCCAACGAAGCGGTAAAGTTAGCCCAATGTAGCTGTGGGAATCCTCATCTAGTTAGCTTATGTGAAGAAATCATCCGAGAAGGTGAATTGCCTTGCCTAATCATGGAATACATCGAGGGGGAAACCTTGTCGGCTCTGGTGAAACGGCAGGGTGTGCTTTCGGAAGAGAAAGCCTTGCTTTACATCCAGCAAATTGGTAGCGCCCTGTGGGACATTCATCAGCAAGGGTTGCTCCATCGGGATGTTAAACCCAATAACATCATGGTTCGGAACGATGGTTCTGGTGCGGTGTTGATTGATTTGGGTATTGCTACTAAGTTTGTCCCTGGGGTTACCCAAACTCATCTGTGTGGGCGGACTCCAGGCTATGCTCCTCTGGAACAATATGAGTGGCGGTCGCAACAGGGTCCCTACACTGATGTTTATGCTTTGGCCGCTACCTTGTATGTGCTCTTAACTGGAAAGAAACCAGTATCAGCTGATGACCGGATTGAGGGAGCTGTATTACCACCACCAAAGGATTTGAATCCCAAGATTAGCGATCGCATAAATCAAGCCATTCTCCATGGTATGAATTTGGTGGCTAGGGATCGGCCTCAGTCTATACCAGAATTTTTAAACTTACTGGATATTGAATTACCAAATAATAATAGCACAAATAGCACCAATAATCAACCACAGACAATAGCTCAAGTTGGAGACTTTTATATAGAACGTCCCCAAGATGCTGAGTGTTATCAAAAGATTTCACAACCAGGAGCGCTAATTCGGATTAAAGCACCGAAGCTGATGGGTAAAACCTTACTCAGTCATCGGATTCTTGATTATGCTAAGTCTAGGTATTATCGCACGGTTTATTTGAATCTTAATGAGTTACCTTGCCATGATTTGGATATATTTTTACAGTCTTTTTGTGTGCGGGTTGCTCAAAAATTGAAATTGCCCAATCAGTTGCAAAATTATTGGGAAGATAATTTTTTCACCAGTGAAGTAAAGTGTAGCACCTACTTTGAAGAGTATTTGTTGGTTTCTTCAGAGAGTCCTTTGGTTTTATGTCTCGATAACCTAGAGCGAGTTTTTCCTCATCAACACGTTGCTGAAGGGTTTCTTACGTTGCTGCGGAGTTGGCATGAAAATGGCCAGTTTTATGATATTTGGAAAAGACTACGGTTGATAGTGGTTTATGCTACGGAAGTTTATATTGACTTGGCTATCAATAAATCGCCTTTTAATGTAGGATATCCTATAGATTTAACTGATTTTACTTTGAATCAGGTTCAGGATTTGGCGAAATTTTATGGCTTAAATTTATCAGTTAATTTACTACATGAATTAATGAGTATGGTAGGAGGACATCCTTATTTATTACAGTTAGCTTTCTCTACTCTTAGCAAAAATCCCAACATCACCATCGAGCATCTTTTAGAAACAGCCCCGACAGAATCAGGGATTTATCGCCATCATTTGCGAGAGCTTTTAAATAATCTCATGCTCCATCCCAATTTACTAAACGCTTTCAAAAAATTACTGACAACTACTCAAGCAGTGCGCCTGGATTATAAGGTAACCTATCTGTTAGAAAGTCTGGGATTAGTCAGAGCAATCGGTAATGATTGTATTCCGAGATATAATTTGTATCGTGAGTATTTTAGTAACAGACTTTTGTAGTTAGGGAGCAGGGAGCAGGGAGCAGGGAGCAGGTAAGAGGAACCCACCCCTAACCCCTCCCAGGAGGGGAAGGCAAGAGGCAATAGGTAAAAAATCCTGTGTACCTCATAGCTATAATAAACGCTATAAAACCAAATACTACTCGAATATCTTCACTACTGTTCCCGATTCCCGATTCCCGATTCCCGATTCCCGATTCCCGATTCCCGATTCCCGATTCCCGATTCCCTACTCCCTACTCCCTACTCCCTACTCCCTACTCCCTTTCCTACCATGACCAACCAACCAACAATCTATCAAGTTGGGGGAAGTTTACCTAACGATGCTGCTACTTATGCAGTCAGAAAAGCTGATACGGAAATTTTTGATGCTTTGATGGCTGGGGAATTTTGTTATGTGCTCAACTCGCGACAGATGGGTAAGTCTAGTTTGCGGGTAAAAACGATGCAAAGACTAATAGATGTGGGAGTAGCTTGTGCTTCTGTTGATGTTACCCAAATTGGCAATTACGTAACGTCAGAGCAATGGTATGCCAGCTTAATTAAGAGTTTGGTAAATAGTTTTAAGCTCTCAGATAAATTCCAGGTTTTACCTTGGTTACGAGAGCGTCAGCAACTCTCGCCAGTCATGTGGTTGGGTGAGTTTATTGAAGAGGTGCTGTTGTCAGAGATTCCAGACAATATTGTTATCTTTCTGGATGAAATTGATAGTATTATTAAGGTAGAGTTTAAAGATGATTTCTTTGCCTTTATTCGCAGTTGTTATAACCAAAGAGCCGAAAAACCAGTCTACAATCGGCTGAGTTTTTGTTTGCTGGGAGTAGCAACTCCAGCGGATTTGATTCAGGATAAACAGCGCACTCCCTTTAATATTGGTCGGGATATTGAACTGACTGGCTTTACCTTTGAAGAAGCGAAAACACCACTGCTCCCTGGTTTGGTAGGTAAAGTGGATAATCCGGAACAGGTGTTAGCTGAGATATTGCACTGGACGGGGGGACAACCGTTTCTGACCCAGAAGTTGTGTAAGTTAATGGTGGAGCATTCTCAAGCTTCCCCCTTATTAAGGGGGACGGGAGGGGGATCTATCGATAACACTCCGGAATTGGGATCCCCCCTAACCCCCCTTAACAAGGGGGGAACTGGAGTTGAGGGGACTGGAGTTGAGGGCACTTCTGGAGGCGAATCGAACCATGCTCTGGCTTCCCCCTTATTAAGGGGGACGGGAGGGGGATCTATCCATAGCACTCCGGGATTGGGATCCCCCCTAACCCCCCTTAACAAGGGGGGAACTGGAGTTGAGGGGACTGGAGTTGAGGGCACTTCTGGAGGCGAATCGAACCATGCTCTGGCTTCCCCCTTATTAAGGGGGACGGGAGGGGGATCTATCGATAGCACTTCGGGATTGGGATCCCCCCTAACCCCCCTTAACAAGGGGGGAACTGGAGTTGGAGAAACTTCTGGAGGGGAATCGAACCTTAGCAAGGGGGGAACTGGAGTTGCACAGGTCGCCCGTACCCAGATTATTGATAATTGGGTATCTCAGGATAAACCAGAGCACTTGAAGACCATACGCGATCGCATTCTCAGAAATGAGCAACGGGCGAGTAGGCTATTGGGATTGTATCAGCACGTATTATATCAGGGTTATATTGCCGCTGATGGCAGTGAAGAAAAGACGGAATTAAGGCTATCGGGGTTGGTAGTGGAGCGGGATGGCTGTTTGAGGGTTAACAACCGGATTTATGGCAGTGTTTTTGATGGCGATTGGGTTAAGCAAGAATTGGCTAGACTGCGTCCCTATTCTGAAGCGTTTACCGCTTGGGTTGAGTCTGGGTGTCAGGAGGAATCGCATTTGTTGCGGGGGGTGGCGTTAGAGAATGCTCAAGCTTGGGCTAGGGGTAAAAGTTTGAGCGATTTGGATTATCAGTTTTTAGTAGCTGGTCAGGAATTAGACCGCCGGGTATTGGCAGAAGAAAGGCGCATCTTAACTGAAGCCCAAGAGAAAGCGAAGTGGATCATCAGCATAGGTGGTATTGTACTGGGTTTATCCTTAATTGTTGCTGTGGTGACTGGTATCGAAGTTAGAAAACAAAGAGAAGCCACGGGACTAGAAAAACAAGCGCTTAGTGTTTTACGACGGTTACCAGGGGATAATGGTTACTATGGCGAGCGAAAGCTTTTATACTCAGCCATGGAGACTGGGCAACAGCTATTTAATATCGTGAAAGATGGTCGCCCTTTGGATAACTATCCTGCCATCAGTCCTATCTATGCTCTACGGCAGAGTCTTAGTAAATTCAAAGAAAAGAGAAGATTTCGAGGACATCAAGACTCGGTATCGAGTGTAAGTTTTAGTCCCGATGGTAAAACCCTCGCTACGGCATCATATGACAAAACGGTCAGACTCTGGGATTTACAGGGCAATCAATTAGCACTCTTTTCAGGACATCAATCCTCGGTATTGAGTGTCAGTTTTAGTCCCGATGGTAAAACCCTCGCTACGGCATCAGATGACAATACTGTCAGACTCTGGGATTTACAGGGCAATCAATTAGCACTCTTTTCAGGACATCAATCCTGGGTATCGAGTGTAAGTTTTAGTCCCGATGGTAAAACCCTCGCTACGGTATCAAAGGACAAAACGGTCAGAGTTTGGGATTTACAGGGCAATCAATTAGCACTCTTTTCAGGAGATCAAGACTGGGTAAATAGTGTAAGTTTTAGTCCCGATGGTAAAACCCTCGCTACCGCATCAGATGACAATACTGTCAGAGTTTGGGATTTACAGGGCAATCAATTAGCACTCTTTTCAGGACATCAACACTGGGTATTGAGTGTAAGTTTTAGTCCCGATGGTAAAACCCTCGCTACGGCATCAGGTGACAAAACGGTCAGAGTTTGGGATTTACAGGGCAATCAATTAGCACTCTTTTCAGGACATCAATCCTGGGTATCGAGTGTAAGTTTTAGTCCCGATGGTAAAACCCTCGCTACGGCATCATATGACAATACGGTCAGAGTTTGGGATTTACAGGGCAATCAATTAGCACTCTTTTCAGGACATCAATCCTGGGTATCGAGTGTAAGTTTTAGTCCCGATGGTAAAACCCTCGCTACGGCATCAGGTGACAAAACGGTCAGACTCTCGGATTTACAGGGCAATCAATTAGCACTCTTTTCAGGACATCAAGACTCGGTATCGAGTGTAAGGTTTAGTCCCGATGGTAAAACCCTCGCTACGGCATCATATGACAAAACGGTCAGAGTTTGGGATTTACAGGGCAATCAATTAGCACTCTTTTCAGGACATCAATCCTCGGTAAATAGTTTAAGTTTTAGCCCAGATGGTAAAACCCTCGCTACCGCATCATCCGACAAAACTGTTAGACTCTGGGATTTACAAGGCAAGCAATTAGCACTCTTTTCAGGACATCAAGACTCGGTAAATAGTGTAAGGTTTAGTCCCGATGGTAAAACCCTCGCTACGGCATCAGATGACAATACTGTCAGACTCTCGGATTTACAGGGCAATCAATTAGCACTCTTTTCAGGACATCAATCCTGGGTATTGAGTGTAAGTTTTAGTCCCGATGGTAAAACCCTCGCTACGGCATCAGATGACAATACTGTCAGACTCTGGGATTTACAGGGCAATCAATTAGCACTCTTTTCAGGACATCAATCCAGGGTATTGAGTGTAAGTTTTAGTCCCGATGGTAAAACCCTCGCTACCGCATCATATGACAAAACGGTCAGAGTTTGGGATTTACAGGGCAATCAATTAGCACTCTTTTCAGGACATCAATCCAGGGTATTTAGTGTAAGTTTTAGTCCCGATGGTAAAACCCTGGCTACGGCATCAGAGGACAAAACGGTCAGACTCTGGCCAGTGGAAGATTTAGGTGAGATGCTGGCTCGGGGCTGTAAGTTGCTCGAAGGTTACTTTGTGGACCATCCTGAAGATTTAGAAAGCTTAGAGAAATGCCAAGATTCAGATGGCAAAATAGCTGCAGCTTCTGGTTTTGTTAAACAAGGTGAAGAGTTGGCAAAACAAGAGGATGTTGAGGGTGCTATTGCTAAGTTTAAAAAAGCCAAAGCATGGAATTCGGAGCTAGAATTACAGCCAGAGATAAAAGCCAAACAGCTAGCAGCTGCTGCTGCTAAAGTTGAACAAGGTGAGCAGTTAGCTAAAGAGGGTAAATTCACCAAAGCCCTATCTCTCTATAAACAAGCGCAACAACTAGATCCAAACCTAGAAATTGATGCTAATTCTTGGAATGAACTGTGTTGGCTTGGTAGCCTCTATGGATATGCTGCTGACGTGATAGATGCCTGTGAAAAAGCAGTAGCCAAAGCACCTAAACATAAAGGATATCAATTTGCTCGTGGTCTGGCTAGGGCTCTAACTGGGGATACCCCAGGAGCGATATCAGATTTTCAGGCATATGTAGACTGGACCGACAATGATAAGTGGAAAGCAGAACGGCAAAAATGGATAGATGAGCTGCGGGCTGGTAAGAATCCTTTTACGGAAGAGGTGTTGAAGGGTTTACTGGAGGAGTCATGGTAGGGAAGGCAATAGGCAATAGGCAATAGGCAATAGCCAAGCATTCAGCGGTCAGCGGTCAGCGGTCAGCGGTCAGCGGTCAGCGCCTGGAAACTGTAACAGGCAAGATGCCTGTTCCACCAAGATGCCTATTCTACCAAGATGCCCCAAACAGGCAAGATGCCTGTTCTACAACATTCCCGACTCCCGACTCCCGACTCCCGATTCCCGACTCCCGACCCCTTTGTAACAAAATTTTTCAAAATATGTTATAATAAAAGATTTTTGTGCTATAGTATAACAGTGGGCGCTGAGACGCCCAGAGTCAAGAGCTAGCCCGTTGATGTTGGAGCGTCCCCGGGCTATCTCTGGCTCCCCTAAAAAAGGAGATAGTTTGATTATGAGTTATTCGGAACGGCTTCATCCATGGGTGGTCATTAGGCTATTACCCCAAATGCAGCGAGTTGTTGTTGCTCGCTTCCGCAATCGATCGGATGCGGAGGGACATTTGTGGGCCCTGAAACGATTAATGCCTGATGCGGAATTTATAATTATTTTTGATGTGGGGAATAATCAAATTGATCAGGAATCGTAAGTTATAAATAGTAGGGAATAGGGAACAGGGAACAGGGAACAGGGGTCAAGAGATAGATTATCTAGGAAAATGTTGCTATGTTTTTTGATAACTGATTGTAGTGTTTCTCCTGACTCCTGACTCCTGACTCCTGACTCCTACCCTTACCAAAGGACTTTTTCAGCAAGCCCTACTTAACTCTTTCATTCACCGGAAAGCGGTCAAGTAACTGAGCAGCACGAATCGCATTAGCTTTTAAAGACTCTGATAGAGGCAACACATGGGGAATTTGGGATAATATATCTAAGGTTCGACGTAATATTCGCACTACGTCCCCTTCATCTAAGCTGGTATTACCGCATATCTCCCGCCAGGATTTGCCTAATGACCACTGTTCTATTAGACCAATTAACCTATCCTCTGACCAAACCGGTAAGGCGACATGATATCGACGCTGTAGCTGAAATACTTGACGCCGAATCCTCCTGAGGTTTGTCAATGCTTCTAGCACTTCCTCACTTGGTTGATAGTTTGTCCAACTATCCGGTCTAGGAGTTTCCGTAACTAAAGCAGAGCAAGCTGCTGCCAGTTGGTGGGGGTCTAAATCATCTAATTCTCCCGACAGCATGGCTAAGGCTAGCCACAACTCATTTTCTCCCCGAAGCGAAGCAGCCGCTTGCCCCAGAACAGTGGGAGTTAAGTCCTCCAAAGAACCAGATGCTTTTAAAATTTCAATCAGGTTCAGAAATTCGTGCCAATGCTGAGCCTGGTATTCTCGGAATTTAGCTTGACGTTGGTTAATTTGCTCCTGCAAAAACAACCGTTTTTTGTGGCGTTTGATCAGTTGAGAAGGATTACCCCACTGACGAAGAGCATGGGTTTCCATTTGACCCTCTAGATCAGCAACAACACCTTCTTGCTCCCTGACTTCTGGAGCAACCCAGAGTTGAGCAATGGTGGGAACTTGGTTAGCCAAGGCTTCAGTATCTTCATTTCCGCTTTTGACTTGACCTGGTTTAATCTCAAGCCCCTCTAAAGGCTGGAGAGTTCCAATATCAAGGCATCGAAGATTAATAATGTGAGAAGAGTCACCTTGAGTTGAGCCGGTTGAGTAATCTTCCGTAGAGCCATTGGATACTTGGTCATCGGCCACTTCAGGAAAGCCATCTAACCCCATCACATCAGCAGTTGTTGCCACATACCATCGGTTAGCAGCACTTAAGCACACCAGATAGGGGAATTGACCGGAACCCTTTTGTTTAGACACCAAAACAGCTGGAACAGGAGAAGACACTGGCACATTCTTGCCCTTCAAATAAAGAATGACTCCCGGTTGCACCTGTTGTAGTAATTGGGATACGGCTTTAGAAACAGATACCTCTGCTTGGTGTTGCAGGTCTTTAAGGATGCGGCGCTCTACTTTCAGGTGTTCCTTCAGTTTTTGATAGCCTTCCATTACTGCCACATCTACCGGTGCCAGTTGAAAATCAATTCTCGTCAGTTCCGCAGTCAGTTCAGTAATTGCCTGTTGTTGAGGTTTGAGGTACAAAGTAGCTAGATACTGAGCAAAGCTGCGTTCAACTAACTCCTTAGCTTGAGGCAGAGAGTGAGTTTGCAACAAATTCAGTACCATACCATAGGTAGGGGTAAACTGACTAACTAGGGGATCAGCACCAGCAGTTGCTAGATAAGCCGCCTCCTTAGCCCCTTCAAAGGGGGTTTGCACCGTCACCACATAGCCATTGGTATCCATCCCTCGCCTTCCTGCTCGTCCAGCCATCTGCAAAAATTCCGAGGCAGTCAGTAGCCGGTGTCCTCGGTCAGTACGCTTAGATAGACTGGAAATAACAGTGGTACGAGCAGGCATATTAATTCCTGCTGCTAGAGTTTCTGTAGCAAATACCACCTTCACTAGTCCTTGTTGGAATAGTTCTTCCACTAGACCTTTCCAAGCAGGTAAAATTCCAGCATGATGGGCAGCTATACCTCGGTAGAGGGGGTCAATTTGTTTCGTACGAGCTGCTTCTGGATTTTTACTGATAAATTCATCAATCCGTTTCTTGAGTTGAGCTGCTTCTTGTTCATTGACCAGGGATAGTGGACCCATCTCATCTACTGCCTTATCACAGCCTCGGCGGCTAAAGATGAAGTAGATAGCTGGTAACATCTCCCGTTTTTTTAGTTTGCTCACCACAGTGCTAATGCTGGGGCCTTCCGGACGTCCATGTTTGTCCTTGCTTTTAGGACGTCTGGTTTTGAGGGAGTTGTTAATCTTGGTGTGGTCGTCATTCAGCAGGGAGACAATTCCCTTGGGATGGGCAAAGTAAAACTCTAGAGGAACAGGTCGGAAGTCAGAGTAAATCAGCTGAGTGGAGCCATGAACTTGATTCAGCCAGTCGGTCAGCTGGTCAGAATTGGCAACGGTGGCGGAGAGGGCAACAATTTGAATATCTGGCGGACAATAGATAATTGATTCTTCCCAAACCGTGCCTCGTTGTCGGTCATTCATATAGTGACATTCGTCTAGGATCACCGCCTCAACCCCTAGCATAGAGGCTCCCACTTGACCAATTGGGGTACCATAGAGCATATTACGGAAGATTTCCGTAGTCATCACTAACACGGAAGCTTCCCGGTTGACCGAGGAATCACCGGTAACTAGACCGACTTTGTCTGCGCCAAATTTTGCCCGAAAATCCCTTAGTTTCTGGTTGGAGAGCGCTTTGAGGGGGGTTGTGTAGAAAACACGTCCTCCTTGAGACAAAGCACGATAAATGGTATATTCACCAATTAGGGTTTTCCCAGAACCAGTCGGAGCACAGACAACTACTGATTGACTATGATTGAGAGCCTCAATTGCCTGTTTTTGGAACTCGTCGAGTTCAAAGGGAAATAGGTTGTTCGGGTCAAGGTCTACTGATGAAGTAGCAATATTCACACAAGGTTTTTCCAATAAGGTATATGATCGTTAGGTGTTGCTTGTAATTACGTAGTCCTTTGGTTGTATATATTGTATGTTAGTTAATTAATTGAGAGGGTGTACACCATTTTACTCAAGATACCCCTGGTGTATTTATAGGGATTTGTTTCCTCTAACAAAGGGCGAGACAAACTTGAGGTGCTTTAGGGTAGGGTGTTTGAGGCTATTTCCAAAAACTATTCCGAAAGGGGTTCAGGTATTTGCGGGGAGTCTGGTCATAGGGGAACCCTGCCGACTGGACTGCTGGTACACTGGGGCTTTGCTGTGTTCGGTAGAGTTGTTGCTGACCATGTCTCGATACTATTCCCTTGATCATCAAGAGAACGCACCACCACAGTCACAGCTGGTTCCGAGGTACCGTAGTCTGGGTGAGTTGCGATCGCACTCAGGTAATCTCCAGGCTCGACATTACTAAGACTAATCCCAAACTTCCCGTCTTGATCTGCTTCGGCTGTAGCAATCTTCTTACTCAAGGGACCTATCCCATGGGTTTTTGGGGAAACCTGGTCTACAACATAGATATCTACCTCAGAACCAGGGTCAGGTGACATACTCCCACACTGACCTGACCATCCCGTTGGAAAAACTCTACCGCTAACCACCGAGGTGTATTTACAGAATTATTCCCAGTGTCTCGCCTACGGTTGGGAGAGTCTCGCTTAGGGTTTGGTCCATCACCTACTTGATAATGCCTTGCTCCGGTATGGTTTCTAGTGACTAGGTCAATGCTCAGCCGTCGAAGTATTCGTCCTTTAAGACTGGTTGGAGATAAAGGTTACACAGGTCGTAGAATCCGTAATTACCTCCGTCGTCGTGGTATCCGTCTTACCATACCACGACTTTCCAGCCGAACCACGTCGCGGTCGATAAAACCTTTGAAATCTATCGTCAACGCCACCTTGTAGAGCGTGCTATCAATCGAATCAAGCAATTTCGCTCCCTTCGCTACCCGATACGATTTGCTTGCTGAAAATTATACAGCCATGTTGACGATCGCATTAATTTTATTGTGGTTATAGTTTGAAAACACGCCCTAGAGTAGTCACTTTGAAGTGCATATGTAAAAATACTTAATAGGTCGTAAACTATCAGCCATAAGTACTAAATATTTCCTGTAGTTGCTTTTTTTTTCTAGTAGCAGGTTATAGTACTGGAGTCATTGCTATAACTAGCTAATCAAAGGGGGTTACAGCAGCAGATAGGTATGACTTCAGGGTCAAGGTCGGTGATGTTAGCTATATCGAAGGGCGTAAGTAAACTAACTATAACGTATCTAAGCTAAATTAAGTGATTATGCCCATACTTATTTAGTCATACCCTTGATGCGCTAATCCCCCACTTAGGGGACAATAGATTAATTAATAATTCATAAAGTGGTTTAGGTGTGATGAAAATTATAATGATTAACTCTATGAGTTATTGGGATAAAAATTACTTATTAAATAATTATATGGTAATAATAAATATGTTGTGAACGCTCAGGCGGACAAGATGCCCGCACTACAAATTTTTTTTGTCTGGATTTTTACAACTCGTTTATAAACGCGCTTAGTAAGTTGTTAACCATCTAATTGGCACAGGAAAAGTTACAGGTTGCGGTGGGACAAAGCGCGAGTTTTCCAACTCCTAGGTCGCCGCTCGGCGAACGCCAAGGGAACGCTCACCAAGAGATAATTTTGAGGGTTGACGGTTGAGGTTTGAAGGTTTACGGCCCCCCTAGCTTCGGGTGCGGAGCAATAAGGGTGGATCCCTGCTGACTGTTAAAGCCTATTAATCAGCCTCTACACCCAAAGCTATCAATTTAAATGTGCCATTTCAATGACTGTCATCTTAGTTATCTACCAAATTCAGCAAAATTACGCTGAATTACAGTCAAATTATCCCAAAAATAGGTTTTAGTAAAAATACCGCATGGATAGCTCATAAATCTTGACTGCTGATTAATCATAATCGAATTTAATTAAAATACCTACAAGTGCTTTAACACATTATCGCTTTCGTGTTTATTGACACAAGGTAGTGAGAATGTTCACTTTTTTAAAAGGGTGAAATCAACGCCATGCTACGGATAATTATTAATTATTGATATTTAAAAAAAACAATGTGAAGTTTTTGTGAACACAATGAAAAATGTTAAATATTATACAATTTTACCGCTATATTCCCCATTATTAATCAAAATTAAGCATGTTTTTTTTATTTGAATAAAGAAAATTTTCTAGTAAATTAATATCCCAATACAGTTAATATTTGCAAATAACTGAAGTATCTGCTTACCTCATTACTGATACCAAGTCTAGGTAACATACCAGGGTAAGCGCAAGAAAAATGAATTCATAATATGCTAGTGAAACCGATGTCACAATAAAGGTGTCCCATGGTGATTGGCTTCGATAAACCCACTAACTCAACTTACACCAGTAGTCCATCCTTACCACTACAACCAGCCCTTGATGTTCAACAGGTTCAGCAGCAAATGCTCGAGCATTTTGAACATCTATCAGATCCGCTCCGGAAACAAGGAGTGCTCCATCCATTTGTAAGTATAGTGATGATTGCACTGGAGCGCCACCATGGTCGGGGCAAGGGGCAACGGATGAGAAACTTATGGGATTAGCCACCAGCATTGGTTATCGACCTTTTTAGCATTACCAAATGGGATTCCCATTGCAGATACATATCGGCCAGTGTTTGAGCAGATATCCCCGAGAGCCTTTGAGAATAGTTTCGAGAGCTGGTTAATAATTTTTGTGATAGATAATGGAGCCGAGGTGATTCCTATTGATGGCAAACAAATCAAGGGTTCCTATGATCGCAACCAGGGAAAATCGGCTTTACATGTGGTTAGTGCCATAGCGAGTGAGCATCGGTTGTTTCGTAGGTCTTGTGAAAGTAGATGATAAAAGCAATGAAATTACAGCCATCAAGCGCCCTACTAGAATTACTCAACATCTCTGGATGCATCATTACCATTGATGCCATGGGGACTCAGCATCAAATAGCCGATGGTATTCGTGCTCTTGGTGCTGATTATGTTTTGGCGCTCAAAGGAAATCATCCTACTTTGTTCGAGCAGGTTAAGCAATGGTTTGAAACTGCTGTTGCTAATAAGTTTGAGGGTATCGAGTATAGCTATGATCTGCGGGTAGAATCAGGACATCATCGTACTGAAAAGCGTCAGGTTTGGGCAGTAACTCTTGCTGAAATAGACTTCGATTTGTACAAACAGTCGCAGTGGTCTAGATTACAGACCATTGTAATGGTTATTCGCACCCGCCATCATAGGAACAAGACTACCCGTGAGGTGATGTTTTACCTTACTTCTTTACCACCCCTCAACACGTCGGGCTTAGCAATCCGACAACACTGGTCCATTGAAAACCAACTGCACGCTCGTATTAGATTTCACCTTTGGGGAGGATGCGACGCGGATTCGTACAGGACATGCACCACAAAATATGGCTAATCTCAAGCGCGCTTAGTCTCAATCTACTAAATCTGGAAACGAGTTATAAACGCAGTACTCGTCAAAAAGTCAAACGATCCATTATGGTAGCAAGGTATATGCTTAAGGTTTTAAAAGCTTCGATTCCCCTACAGTCTAACTTATCTGAGCCATAATTTTTCGCCGCTGTACCCTGGGTAACATACCTCCCAATACTACTGAGTTAGTAGCGGACACCCGTAGATCGCGCAGCTACACCAACGAAACCTGCTTTCCCTACTTTGCTCCAACTGTGGCCGATCCCTTGCAGTATTGAAATAGGTGGTTATATCTTTACGCTGTTCCTTAGCAAAACCTTGTTCAAGATCACCTTCTATGTCCACTACACTTGATTTAAGTCCAAAGAACTATGAATAAGATTCTAGTAATCGAAGACGAGCCAATAATTCGGAAGAACCTACTCACCCTGCTCAGAGCAGAAGGGTTCGAGACGATTAGTAGTGACAACGGTAACAGTGGGGTCAAGCTTGCTCAAGAGGAGCAGCCTGATTTAATTATTTGTGATATAATAATCCCTCAGCTAGATGGTTATGGTGTTTTAAAGACTCTGCAGCAACATCCCGTAACTGCTGCGATTCCCTTTATTTTCCTCAGCTCCAAAGCTGACTGGTCAGATTGGCGTATGGGGATGAGGTTAGGGGCTGATGATTATCTGATCAAGCCTGTTAAGCGCGAGGAATTGCTAGATGCGATCGCGACTCGACTACAAAAACGACTTTATCAAACCAAGTGCCATCATCTTGAACTGAAAAAAGTTCAAGCTCAACTGGACTATCTACTCCGTTATGACCAGCTTACTAACTTACCGAACCGACTCTTGCTAGAAGAGCGATTTAATCAACTACTGATACAACGACAGGGACGTTATCGTCGTCTGCCAGTGCTGTCTTTAAGTTTTGACCAACTTAATCAGATCAACAATATCCTAGGCCCTGTTAGTGGTGATTTGTTACTTCAGGCAGTGGCCAAACGACTTCTTGGTAGGGTTGGACCTTTGGATACAGTGGCTCAGTTAGGGATAGATCAATTTGTGATCTTGCTAGCTACTACAATTAACCAGACAGAGATAGGGCAAATGGCGGAAACACTGATCGATGCTTTATCCTTACCCTTTACTATAGAAGAATATGAGATTGTCCTGACCCCTAGAATCGGCATTGCCTGCTTTGGTAGGGATGGTCTTGATCTAAATACCCTGATCACCCATGCCAACGGAGCCAGAGAAAATGCTGGACACAAAGGACAGAAGGCTTACGAATTTTATATTGCCTCGATTGGTGACAAATCCCAACAAGCCCTATTGCTAGAATTACAATTGCGCCAAGCATTGCAACAGGATGAACTTCAACTTTACTATCAGCCCAAAGTAAATCTTAGAACTGGAGAAATCGAGGGAGCAGAAGCCTTAATCCGTTGGCATCATCCAGAATTGGGAGCAATCTCTCCAGCTAAATTCATTCCCCTAGCCGAGAAAACTGGTTTGATTGTGCCTGTAGGAGAGTGGGTACTCCGAAAAGCCTGTACCGAAGCAAAACTCTGGCAAACTCAAGGGTTGTCCCCAGTACAAATCGCTGTAAATTTATCGGGACATCAGTTTAATCAACCCAATCTCAGTGACTCCATCGTAGCAATTCTGGAAGAAACCGAACTGGAAGCGAGATATTTGCAATTGGAATTAACCGAAAGTACCCTGATGGAGAATCCAGACCATGCGATCGCTACCTTAAAAGAGTTAAAGTCCTTTGGTATTCAGATCTCGATTGATGATTTTGGAACCGGTTACTCTTCTCTGAGCTACCTGAGACTATTTCCCTTTGATGTGTTAAAAATTGACCGTTCTTTCGTTTGCCAACTTACAGAGGATGTAAAAAACGAAGCCATTACTACTGCGATTTTGCAAATGGCTCACAGTCTCAACTTGAAGGTGGTGGCAGAAGGGGTGGAGACAGCTAGCCAACTAGCGTTCCTGTGTGGTCATAAGTGTGATGAAATTCAGGGTTATTGCTTCAGTCCTCCATTATCGGCTCCAACCTTCACAGAATTGCTTAGTACTGGTAAAAGGCTTTCAATCTCTTCTATGGCTTAATTAATTTATTAGTTAATCCCGCCAGGCTGAATTAATTAATAAATTAATTTTTAATTATTGCTATAGGGTTTTAAAATGAATTTTCAAAAATAATTACAGTTATTTGAATTTACCCAAAATACCTATATAATATAATATATCTCATCTCTTTCCTTTTGCATGGAAGCTTTTCCCTCAGGGATTATGTTAACAAATAAAAGGTAAATGCTATAGCCATTATCAATGGTTTGAAAGACAGATATTTTGTAGGAACACGATCAGATCGTGCCCCTACTGTTTGCAATCGAGATCAGAGCAACTATAATAATCGGCTGAACACTCAGCACTCCCCACTCAGTAACTGAGTATTCAGCTTATATTACTTGCTCCACTTCAAGGATTTCAGGGATAAATTCCTTTAAGCGGCGCTCAATCCCCATTCTGAGGGTCATGGTAGAGCTAGGGCAAGACCCGCAGGCTCCCTGAAGTCTTAATTTAACAGTCGGACCATCTAACTCAACTAGCTCCACATTACCACCGTCAGCGATCAGGTAAGGACGCATCTCATCCAGGACTGTTTCAACATTTTCTGGAGTGAGTGCCATTGTTTCTGACATAATCAACCTCAGCTACATTGTAATTTTATGATAACTATGTTAATGGTAGCTTTCTGTGGGAAATGACCAATGACTAAAAACTGATGACCGATGATCGATATCATGGTTAAGGTTTAGGATAGCGATCGCACCATGTCTCATCCTCTATACGTTGCCTTTATCTGGCATCAGCACCAACCGATTTATAAATCCTACAACGGTGCCTCGGTGGCATCAGGCCAATATCATCTACCTTGGGTGCGCCTACATGGCACGAAAGATTACCTAGATTTGGTGCTGCTCCTAGAGAGCTACCCTAAGTTGCATCAAACGGTTAATCTAGTACCAACTCTAATTTTGCAACTGGAAGATTACATTGCTGGTACTGCTTTCGATCCTTATCTGACCCTAGCGCTAACCTCCACTGAACAACTGAATCAACACCAGAAGCAATTTATCATCGAACATTTCTTTGATGGCAATCACTACACCCTGATTGACCCCCATCCCCGTTATCGAGAACTGTATGAGAGCCGCCAGGATAAGGGTAAAGAGTGGTGCCTAAACAATTGGACACTAGAGGATTACAGCGACCTACTAGCATGGCATAACCTAGCGTGGATTGATCCGTTGTTTTGGGATGATCCCGATATTGCTAGATGGTTGGAGCAGGGGCGAAACTTCACTTTGTCAGACCGACAGCGCATTTACTCCAAGCAACGAGAAATCCTCAGCCGCATCATCCCCCAGCACCGGAAAATGCAAGATGCTGGTCAACTGGAAATAACTACAAGTCCCTATACTCACCCTATTCTACCGTTGTTAGTAGATACGAATTATGGTCATGTAGCTGTTCCTGAGATGAGTCTACCCCAACAGCGATTTCAGTGGGAGGAGGATATTCCCCGACACCTCCAGAAGGCTTGGCAGATGTATACAGAAAAATTTGGACGAGCTCCACGTGGGCTATGGCCTTCCGAACAGTCAGTCAGTCCTGAAATTTTACCTTACATTGCCGAAGCTGGGTTTAATTGGATTTGCTCTGATGAAATAGTATTGGGTTGCAGTATCAACCACTTTTTCCATCGGGATGAGAGAGGGAATGTTACCGAACCAGAGTTACTTTACCGCCCTTATCGTCTAGAAACAGATCACAAAGACCTAGCAATTGTGTTTCGAGACCACCACTTATCAGATTTGATTGGCTTTACCTATGGGTCAATGTCACCGACTAAGGCAACGGCTGATTTCCTGGGACATTTAGACGGGATTCGCGCTTCCCTTGCGATCGCAGAGTGTAACCCTGACACCTCGAAACCCCAGCAATCTGAGGCTTGCAGCGGTTTAGAACAGCCTTGGCTAGTCACGATTGCTTTAGATGGGGAGAATTGCTGGGAAAACTATTCCGAAGATGGTTTACCCTTCCTCCAATGCCTCTATCAAAGTCTGAGTGATCATCCTCATATCAAACTCGTAACGGTTTCTGAGTTTATCGAACCATTTTCCCCTACAGAAACTATTCCGATCAGTCAACTACATAGTGGTTCCTGGATAGATGGTAGCTTCACCACTTGGATTGGTGACCCAGTCAAGAATCAAGCTTGGGACTTACTAAGTGCAGCACGACAAACCTTAGCCAAGCATCCAGAAGCCACGGAAGAAAATAATCCAGAAGTTTGGGAAGCTTTGTATGCAGCAGAAGGTTCTGACTGGTTTTGGTGGTTTGGTGAGGGTCATTCGTCCAACCAAGATGCCGTCTTTGACCAGCTGTTCCGGGAACATTTGTCGGGGATTTACCGAGCACTGAATGAGCCAATGCCACCTAATCTCAAACACCCCTTAGTATCTCTTCAGGTACCTTGATTGAACCGGCTAACTAATATACTATTATTTGTGGCTGTCGTGCCCGATAAATTGGGCTGCCATTAGGCTGGCTGGTTTAATCGGCAAGATTAATCAGGCTAGTTATGTCAAGGAAAATTTCAGCAGTCCAGAAACCAACTATATCCAAGCCGTGAAGCTATCTATCTACCACACCCCGGAAGAAACTCCGAAAGACACCTTACCAGACTGTGCGATCGCAATTGATGTCCTGCGAGCCACGACGACCATGGCTACAGCTTTAAATGCTGGTGCTGAAGCGGTGCAAGTGTTCAGTGATATTGACCAGTTAATGGAAATCAGCGAACAATGGCCCACTGACAAACGGCTACGAGCTGGGGAAAGGGGTGGTAAAATGGTAGAGGGCTGTGATATGGGTAACTCGCCCTTAATTTGCACACCTGAGCGAGTAGATGGAAGGCGACTATTCATCAGTACCACCAACGGTACCCGTGCTTTACAGCGTGTCCAAAATTCCCCGGTAGTCCTAGCCGCCGCCTTAGTCAATCGTCTGGCAGCAGTGGAGTATTTACTGACCCACAAACCAGATACTATTTGGCTAGTGGGGTCAGGTTGGGAAGGATCCTACTCCCTAGAAGACACGGTTTGTGCTGGGGCGATTAGTCAAAGGCTTATGGAAGAAACCGGAGACTCAGTGGATGACATTGCTGGTAATGATGAAGTAATTGGTGCGATCGCACTTTACTCCCAGTGGCAAGATAAATTACTAGAGATGTTCTATCACGCTAGTCACGGAAAACGCCTGCTGCGGCTCAATGGTCATGAAGATTTAAAGTATTGCGCTCAAACTGATGTATTAGACGCTTTACCGATTCAGAAAGAACCAGGGGTTTTGGTTAACAACCCAGTTAGCAGGTAACAGGCACGTAACTAAAGACAGCTTTTTAGCTGTTTTAGTTTACGTACGAAATTATTTTTTATTTTTTTAGCTTTCCTCTAATTTTTGGGAATGAACTCACCAGAATTTAATTCACTTAACCAACTTTTCGAAGGACTAAGTGAAGAAGAATTAGCTCAACGATTGGGAGTGGAACCAGCAACACTCCAAGAATTAAGAGACCAAGCTGATTTTAAGCAGTGGATTGACACTCCCCGTCCTATAAGGACAAGGATTCTTTCTTCAAAGGGATTCCTACGAATTTACCCTCAGAAAGCATCTTGACCGTATGCCCTACGGCTGCAAGTCCACGTAAGCGAACGACTTGAGCGGCTGCTACATCTCTATCAGTTGTATAGCCGCAATTTGGACAACTATGTACACGCTCAGCTAAAGTTTTTTTTCCAGTTTCTGTTAAACAATTGGGACAAATTTGGCTAGTCTTTTTAGAATCGACTTTTTGGAAATAGACACCACGCTTAAAACAGCACTGCTCTAATATTTGGAAAAACTGTCCCCATCCCGCATCTAAGCAGTGCTTTCCTAGCATTCCCTTCGCCAATCCTTTGAGATTTAGATCTTCAACAAAGATCATCCCAGCCCAATCACAAAGATTATGAGCTAATTCCCAATGGTAATTCTTCCTCAGGTTAGCGATTTGTTCGTGTAATTTACTAACTTTTGCCTGTGCTTTGCGACGGTTGCTACTTCCAATGCGCTTCTTGCTCACCCTCTTTTGCAGCAATTTAAGCTTGCGTTCGAGGCGCTTGAAAGGGCGTGGATTGGAAAATAGAGTACCGTTACTGACAGCAGCAAAATGTGAAATTCCTACATCAATTCCCAAAGCTTCTCCATGAGGCATAACTTGGGGCATATCTACATCCCAACTTAGCGTTAGCATTACATACCAGCCAGAAGATCTTTTGACCACTCTAGCTTGCTTAACTACAGCATCAGCAGGTATTTCCCGTGATTGCCTCATTTTTACCCAGCCAATTTTAGGTAGCTTAACTCTGCCAGGCCCGGTCGGGTTAACTCCTAATTGTGGAAAAACAAAAGACCGCATCTGCCCCTGCTTCTTGAACCGGGGAAAGCCATGACCTTGCTCCCACATACTCACAAAAGCTTTCTCCAATATGCATGAGGGTTTGCTGCAAAACATGAACTTGAACTGATCTTAATTGCTCAATAGCTTTCCTGGCAGCAGTTAAGCCACGACACTGACTGGCATAAGTAGGACGTTTAGCATCTGCTGGGATAATGTATTCACCACCGAGGGAGCAAGCGTTAATCTGACAGCTACGAGACCTATACCAATCTTTGCGCTCAGCTAGTCCATAATTGTAGACTTTGCGGCACTTTTCTAACCAGTTTTCAAACAAATCTCTTTGTTTAGCAGTAGGTTTGAGTTTGAACTCGTAGGTTAAATTAAACACTTTGCTCGCCTCCTTAACCCGAGAATATCACATCTTGAACTAAGGTGCAAACGTTTTATCAAAAATGTATCTATAATTAAAGCCGTCCTAGAATGACGGGGCTTGAAACCCATTATTATCGGTCAAAGTAAAGACCCAGAATCAGTTTCCTGGCGATATCAGAAGGATAAGCAACGCTATATAATTAACTTATCCTTTGGATGATTGTGGTTTACCTTGTGATTTTTTTTTGATGAATCAAAGTTTCGTTGAATTTACCAGTAACGCTAATCAAAACTAAAACTGCTTCAAAAAGCGCAAATCACTGTTATACAAGCGACGAATATCATCAATCTGGTGCAGCACCATGGCAAAACGTTCTACTCCAAAACCAGCAGCGAAACCTGTATAAATTTCAGGATCATAGCCTACAGCCTTGAGTACATTGGGGTCAACCATACCGCAACCCATCACTTCTAACCATTTCCCTTTCCACTGCACATCCACCTCTGCTGAAGGTTCAGTGAAAGGAAAATAACTGGCACGGAAACGCACTTCTAACTCTTCCCCAAACATTGCCTCCAAAAATTCCTTAAGGGTACCTTTGAGGTCGGTAAAGGTTATCCCTTCATCCACTGCCAAAAGTTCTATCTGATGGAACACTGCCGAGTGGGTAGCATCTACCGTATCCCGTCGATAAACTCGACCAGGTGCCACAATCCGAATCGGTGGCTCATGGTTTTCCATGTAGCGAATCTGTACCGAAGAGGTATGGGTACGCAGCAAATTACCATCGGGCAAGTAGAATGTATCTTGCATATCCCGAGCCGGATGGTCAGGGGGAGTATTCAGGGACTCAAAGTTATAGTAATCTGTCTCCATCTCTGGGCCAGTAGCAATGGTGTAGCCTAAACCAACAAAAATATCTAATGCCCGATCAATGGTGCTATTGAGGGGGTGAATTCGACCTTGGGGACGATATACCCCTGGCATAGTCACATCCAGGGTTTCTGAACGCAATTTTGCCTGAATTTCAGCTGCTTTCAGCTCTTGCAGCCTCTGCTCTAGGTTCTGCTGGAGGGTTTCTTTGACAACATTTGCGATCGCACCAATCTTAGGTCGGTCTGCTGGTGCTAACTTACCCATTCCCCGCAATATCTGAGACAGTTGCCCTTTCTTGCCTAGGTAATTAATGCGCAACTGTTCCAAGTTTTCCAAGGTATCAGCAGAAGCGATCGCAATGGTTGCTTCTTCTTTGAGTGTAGCTAGTTGGGTCTCAATCTCGTTGAGGCTTGTCATCAGTAATTTTAGGTTAGTAAGAGAAGAACCGGAAACCCCTGTCATTTATGCAGGACTGTTTCATTTTACTGAAAAAATTGTCAGCTGAGTGGGGTAAACGGTCTTAGAGTATATCAATTTCAGATTAAAATCGAACAGCGACTTTTATCTTTGGCTGCAGTATCCTATCTCATGAAATTGCTCATCAGCAACGATGATGGTATTTTTGCCCTTGGTGTACGTACCCTTGCCAACACCCTCGCTGAAGCGGGGCATAATGTTACCGTAGTATGTCCTGACCGAGAGCGCTCAGCAACTGGTCACGGTTTGACCCTCCATGACCCGATCCGTGCTGAAGTTATAGATCACATCTTTCATCCCAAGGTTACTGCTTGGTCTTGTTCTGGAACCCCTTCAGACTGTGTAAAGCTGGCTTTGTGGGCATTAATGGATAGCGCGCCAGATTTAGTGCTTTCTGGGATTAACCACGGCTCTAACCTGGGTACTGATGTCCTCTACTCTGGCACTGTTTCAGCCGCTATGGAAGGGGTAATCGGAGGGATTCCCAGCATTGCCTTCAGTCTAGCTACCTACACCTCAAAGGAGTTTCAAGTAGCGGCTTCATTTGCGAAAACTCTCCTAAATCAGCTGTCAGAGCAACCTTTAGCAAAAACAACATTACTCAATGTGAACGTGCCAGCTGTTAAGCTCTCAGAAATAGCTGGTATTGCCATCACCCGTCAAGGGATTCGTCGTTATATCGAGAATTTTGAGAAACGAGTTGATCCCCGAGGCAAAATCTATTACTGGTTAGCTGGTGAAGTTATTGAGGATGTGGAACAACCCGATCATATTCACTTACCTCAAGATATCCCTACTGATGTTCAGGCAATTCGCAACAACTACATTACCATCACCCCTTTACAATATAACCTCACTGATACTGCTAGGGTGTATCACTTGCAGCAGTTGAAACTGGGTCAAGATGAAGGATGTTCGCCCTAGGCTTTCCTTGTAGGGTATAATCAAGGATGAAAGATGAAGGATGAAGGATAAAGTTTTGGAAAATTTACCTGAATTTATATTGACAAATGAGCAGCTTTACTGCTTTTATACAGAAATACAAGTGACCGTTTAATCCTCAAAAATAATGTAAAAACCACCCATGCTGCGACAACTTTAGTCAGCGGATTTCTCTAACGATTAAAGCAGGTATTGATGAGATGCTTGGTAATTGTAAGACCCGTTGGCAATAGCTTAAAAAAGAAAAAGGTGAAACCAACTAGTCAACTATTTTTTTATTCAACTTTCAACTTTCAACTTTCAACCTTAAGCATTCAACCTTCAAACTTCAACCTTCAACTTTAAACTTTAAACCTTCAACTTTAAACTTTAAACCTTCAATTTTAAACCTTCAACCTTAAACCTTCAACTTTAAACCTTCAACCACCGCCTCGATAGTACAGTTCAAGAAAGCGGAAAAACTTTTCACAGAGTTCTGGATCTCTTGCACCAACGTTTATTTCTTTGGTAATTTCTGCTACCGCCTGTTTCCAGTAGGGGCGAATGCCTGGGGGATCACTACGGTTACGATATAGCCGCTTGCTGATGATAGCATCTGCCGCATTCACCAGCTGAAAGACCTGAACAATGTAAGGAATTTTATCACCACGCAACCCATCCGGATAACCAGTGCCATTCAGCCTCTCTTGGTGGGTACGCACTAAGAATGCAAACTCCTTCAGGAGCGGATGCTGGTTACAAATCAGTTCTGAAACTTCAGGATACTCCTTAACTTTTGTCCACTCCTTTTCTGTCAGCGGTCCTGTTTTGAACAGGATCTGATCGGGAATGCTAATTTTCCCTAAACCGTGGCAATAGCACAAAAAAACCAGCTGACGCATTGCTTCTGGCTCTAAGTTTAACCAGCGCCCAAAATGCATGCACATAGTTCGCAGACGATAGCACCTTAAGCCAATCGGGACGTTGCGAGCCAACTGGATTTGTTCAAGGAAATTTAGGATATCGGCGTCCCCAGAACGAAGCATCAAACTTTGAAGTTGGTTTTGGTTTTAACAATTAAATTATCCCTATCTATTAGCTTACAGTTGTGATTTTTTTATGAAGCTAACCCAGTTGATTAAGTCATTATATCATAATGGTAGTCCTCTAAAAGTAGTAATAGACTTTGATAAAATCGACTCATAGCAAGACATAAAACTGCCAAAAGAACTACTTGTTTAGAACGAGCGAACTCACGATTTTAGTTATTTTTTTATGAAGCTGATTCACTTTATTGAGTTGCGATCGCATAGTGAACTAACTCAACTAGTTTCTGACGCAATGTCTCCAGTCCAAGACGTTTACTAGCAGAAATAAAGACTCCTTGAGGAAATTCTTCTTTCGCTAACGCTAGGGTATCACTATCTACTTGGTCGATTTTATTAAATACTACTAAAATCGGTCCTGGTGTAATGGGCATATCCCTCAGAATCCCCATTACAGAACGAATGTGACTAGCCCACGCTGAATGGGATAAATCCACTAAATGCAGCAAAGCATCTGCTTCTGTTACTTCTTCGAGGGTAGCCCGAAATGAATCTACTAAGGGTGGGGGTAACTCGTGAATAAACCCTACCGTATCGATCAATAGCATAGCGCTAGATTTCCCCGTTACTGAGTCAACAATAGGTAAGCGTCGGGTGGTGGGGTCAAGGGTAGCAAATAACTGGTCAGCGGTATAAACCTCAGCATTGGTTAGGGTATTCAACAGGGTAGATTTGCCAGCATTTGTATAACCAACGACCGCTACTGTCGGAACATCCTGTTGCTGACGCCGCTGCCTTAACCTTGACCGATGAGCCTGTAATTGGTTTACTTCTTGTTGAAGTCGGGCAATTCGACGCTGAATGGAGCGACGTTCGGTTTCCAGTTTGGTTTCACCCGGACCACGAGTACCAATGCCACCCCCTAACCGGGACATCGCCTGACCCCGACCAGTAAGGCGAGGCAACATATATTCTAGTTGTGCCAGTTCCACCTGCAATTTACCAGCACGGGACTGAGCTCTTTGGGCGAAAATATCGAGAATCACTTCAGTACGGTCTACAACCCGAACACCAATTTGGGATTCTAGGTTGCGAGCTTGTGCTGGTGATAGGTCGCGGTCAAATACTACCAGATTAGCGGCTAGAGTTTGGGTAGTCAGGGCAATTTCCTCTACTTTACCGCTACCAACTACTGTTTGGGGATGGGGATGCGATCGCTTTTGCTGGATTACCCCTAATACTTCTCCACCAGCGGTTTCCACCAACCGCCCAATTTCTGCTAAGCCATCTTCAAATCGCTCTGGGCTGATTTTTTCAGTCATTAACCCTATAATCAGCACCCTATCTTGGTCAACATCGACTTCCTGAGCCACAAATTGCCGTCGAAACTCAGCTTCTAGCTCTTCGACCAATTCCTGGAAATCCTGCTTGGTCAGAATATCCAGACTAATGGGTGATGATACACTCCAATTTAGGAGTTGAGAGTCTACCTTATTGTGTCCTTCTGAGTTACTAGGAGGGAGCAAATGTGCGAGATAGGTTTCTTTGATATAACCTGTTGCTCCACCACCCCGCCTTATCATACCTGACCCAGTAATCGTAAGTACCACCAATGCATCCAATCGCTGAATTGCCATAGCCGTGAGGGTAGATTCTCTAGGGGTTTCTGATTTGAGCTGAGTGGCGATACAGCGAATCCCGCACAATCGTTCAGCACCGTAACGGGGCAATTCCAGGGGAGGAATTTTGGTCTGAGTAGGGGTACCTACAGCCACACGAATCACTTGTCCCCGGCGATTGATGTAGGTGCATAGGGGCTGTTGAATGTCTGTGCTAATGGCTGCAACACGTTGAGCAAACTCCGGTGTAGTCAAGTTATCGCTAGGTAAGCGTTGGTGATACAGCCGTTTTAGTTGCTTGAGCTGGCTAGGCTTAAGACCTTGAAGATTACCGTAGATAGTATCGATAGGCGCTACTGACCAGTAACCTGGTTTCCAAGACTACTCTATCTATTTTAGGACTTACACAGTGAAACCAAAAATCCGGCTTTGCTACGGGTATAGGGTGATGGGGTGGGTGACCGGTTGACCGGGTGTGGCGAGCAAGGTATGACAACAAAGCGTTAGTCCACAGGAATTACGCACCAAGACCCTTAAAACCCAGTTTCTGGTTATAAATTAAAGATGCTTGCTTCCATGGCTTTTACCTTTTAGACATCTCCAGAAACTCGGTTTTGACCCAGGCAGTCCAAGGGTTTGAGGTTAATTTTTGGAGATGTCTATTATATCAAATCCGGATAATTGTCTACATTTACGATATCTAGACAAAATCTTTTTGCCCCTGCTCCCCTCCTACCCTGCTCGCCTCACCAGGAAGTATGGTTATTCAACCGGATTTCATATTACCTTTTGCCCTAGCCAAACCTTCCCCTACCTGTAAGACTAATACTGATTCACCAGCCCGAATCAAGGTTTTACCGATTGGCACCAGCGCTAGACCATTGGTATAAGCAAGATTAATCAAATTACCAGAACTATGACTACCACTGGCCAGATGAAATTCGTAGGCACCAGCTGCATCTAAACACAGTTGTCCCCACAGGTAAGTTTCCCGGCTTCCACCGGCATGTAAGTCATTAGATGCGATCGCTTTGACAAAAATTGGTTTCGAGACTTCCTCCGGTAAACCAGATAGTTTTAACAGTGCTGGTTTAACAAACCGCCAACAACTAACTAGTGCTGAAACGGGATTCCCAGGTAGACCAAAGTACAGTACTGGACGTTTTGAACAGGAGGGAGTGCTAGAAAGGTCACTGTCTTCTATGGAATTAGGCAAGGGGGAGGTAAAGGTAGCAACTGTTAGGGGTTTACCGGGTTTAACGGCAACCGAGTGGATGTGAATCTCTGCCCCGAGCTGGGCTAAGATTTTGTCTACATAGTCATAATCTCCCACTGATACACCGCCAGTAGATAGAACCATATCTGCTTCGGAGATAGCGTTTGCGATCGCATTTTTTAGATCGTCTGGCTGATCGCGCACAATCCCCATAGCTATGGGTACTCCCCCTAAGAGGGAGACAAAGGTAGCCAAGGCATACTGATTAGAATCGACAATTTGACCAGGTTTTAGGGGTTGGTCAGGGGTTACTAGCTCGTTGCCAGTGGAAAAAATTGCCACCCGAGGACGCCGATACACTGTCAATTGGTTACACTGAGCTGCAGCTAAAATGGCGATTTCTGGAGCACCAAGCCTAATGCCTGGTTTCATAAGACTGGTTTGGGCTTGGTAAAAAGATGCCCGATGACGGACAAAGGCTTGGGGTTGGGGAGCCTCCAAAATCACCACCTGGTTGTCCTGGAGCTTGGTGTTTTCTTGGATCACCACCGTATCAGCTCCTTTTGGCATACAACCTCCAGTAAAAATCCGTGACGCTTGTCCGGGTTTGACTTCACATTGGGGTTGATATCCAGCAGGGATTTCTTCTACTATAGTTAAAACTACTGGTTGTTCGCGATTGCAGGATTGGACATCGCTATAACGCACGGCATACCCATCCATGGCTGAATTATCCCAGTGGGGAAAATCTAAGTTACTGGTCACTGTTGCTGCCAGAATTCTATTAGTGGCAGCGGATAGCTCTACCACCTGTGTTTCCAGCCGTGGGTCAAAGGGTTGAACCAAATTGAGAATGATTGACTCTGCTTCTTGAACTGCTAGCATTGCCTATTAAGTATGAAAGATGAACGATGCAGCACTATTGCATGAAGGACACAGTGAAGTACTTGCGCTGTGGTGGGCGTGAAATCTTCCCTAATTATCCTCCACTTCATCAATGGTAGGTTTTTAGTTTTGATCGGAAGTTTCGATTCTGATCGGTTCATCTTTGGTTCCAACTCTTTAATCCACGAACAACTTGTAGCTTTCATCCCGTGACTAGATCAATTATCGATAGATTACGATTAGGGTTATCCGTAGGCATTGCCAAAACCGTCACCGCTCTGGTTCGGTTATTAAACCTAGGGGCAGCAAGTGTTCTGCCTGGAGCAATTGCCCGTCGTCTCCAGCCTCAAGTGCTTCCCTTACTCTTGGATCAGGTCAGACGAGGTGTGATTCTAATTGTTGGTACTAACGGTAAAACTACCACCTCTCTACTTCTATGCACTATCCTGGAAGACCTTGGTTGGCAAGTTGCTCACAATAGTACTGGGGCAAATTTGATTAATGGCTTAGTGACCGCACTCCTAGTTAATACCAATGGCATTGGTCAGTTGGATGCTGACTACGCCCTTTTGGAAGTAGATGAAAATGTGCTGCCCTTGCTATTGCTTGATTGTCAGCCTAAATTTATTTTGGGCTTAAACCTGTTTCGTGACCAGCTGGATCGTTATGGGGAAGTGGATACTATTAGCCGTCGCTGGCAAAATGCGATCGCTCCCTTACCTGAGGAAACCGTTGTAGTTTTAAACGGCGATGACCCTACCCTGTCTTACCTCGGTCAACAGTTACCCCAGAGAGTCCTTTTCTTTGGGTTAAGTGAGCCAGATCTCTATCTTGATGAAATTCCCCATGCCGTTGACTCAATTTACTGCCCCAGTTGTGGACATCCCCTGGACTATGAGGGGGTTTATCTGTCCCATCTAGGAGACTATCACTGTCCTCAATGTGGCTTTAGTAAACCTCAACTCGGAGTCAATAGTAGCCAGTGGCCACAAATATTAATTGGTATCTATAACAAATACAACACATTGGCAGCGGGATTACTAGCCATAGAGATGGGAATTGACCGGGATACCATCTACAACAGTATTAAAAGCTTTCGCGCTGCCTTTGGACGAGCAGAAGAATTAGTTGTCGATGGGAAGCGGGTTCGGATTCTGTTATCCAAAAATCCAGTAGGGATGAATGAAACGATTCGGGCTGTAAATGACTTGCAAAAACAAGGTGGAGCATCCACTAAGCTAGTGGTACTCAATGACCGAACCCCCGATGGCACAGATGTGTCTTGGATTTGGGATGTGGATACAGAGAAATTAGTGAACTCAGGGGGAACTGTGGTAGTCAGTGGCGATCGCGTTTATGATATGGCACTCCGTCTACAATACAGCCAGAATCAAGACCAGAATCAAGACCAGACTAATTGCCAATTGATTATTAAAGAAGATTTATCAGACGCGATCGCTACCGCTTTGGACGAAACTCCAGCTGACGAAACCCTTCATATTTTGCCTACTTATTCTGCCATGTTGGAAGTGCGGGGACTTTTGACTGGGCGCAAAATTTTGTAGGTATTTTTAAGGGAGATAATTGGAAATTTTATTAAGTCCTGACTCATGAAAAATTCTGCCAAAATAAATCTATACCCCCAGCAGTAGCCGATCAGGAAACCATGACTCAAAGTATTGACCGGGTTGTTTTACCTCCTCCTTTCCCAGATCACACCCAACTACCAGAATCAGATGGAAGTTTTGTGAAAAATTTTCAGGAACACCCCCAAAGCATATTACTGACAGATTCGATTGGACCAGTTTTACAGCAAATCCATCCTGATGGACACTATGCCATTGGGCAAGACTGTGGTATTTATTGGCGAGAAACTGACCCACCCGAAAAAGGAGCAGAAGCTCCTGACTGGTTTTATGTTCCCAATGTTCCCCCTAAGTTAGATGGTGAAATTCGCCGTTCCTACGTTATATGGCGAGAATATATCGCTCCTTTAATTGCTCTTGAATTTGCCAGTGGGAACGGGGAAGAAGAACGAGACCAAACTCCTCTATCCCGAAGTGAGGAAGGAAAAGTAACTAAACCAGGCAAATTTTGGGTTTATGAGCAGATTATACGCATTGCCTATTACGGCATTTATGAAATCAAAACCGGTAACTTGGAGGTCTATGAATTCCTTAAAGGTTTCTATCACAAAATGAAGCCCAACGAGCGAGGTCATTATCCCATTGAACCATTAGGAATCGAATTGGGACTGTGGCAGGGAACCTATCAAAATCAAAACCAACTCTGGTTAAGGTGGTGGGATAACCAAGGTAATCTATTGCTGATTGGTAATGAGCGGGCGGAAGTAGAACATGCACGAGCTCAAAAAGCTGAACAGGCAATCTTCGAGGCTGTGCCCCGTTTCCTCAAGATGGGACTAACAGTGGAACAGGTAGCAGAAGCCCTTAGCTTGAGTGTAGAACAGGTAAGACAACAAGTTGAGGGTTGAATAACTGTAAAAAGTCATGAGCGTTATTAAACAAACCACCGAATGGTTAGAAACCAACTGGGTTAATCCCGCCTATGGAGGTTTGCTTTTAGCAGGTATTGCCATCTGTTTCTTTGGCGCTGCCACCAATACCATGGCAGGATGGCTCTATGTGATCAGTGCGATGATTTTTGCCCTACTGGTAATTGCCGCTATCTTGCCAGTGCGATCGCTTCACCATCTATCAGTACGCCGACATCCGATCTCACCGGTCAGTGTCGGAGACCAGTTAACCATTGAACTAGAAATCGAAAACCCCACCCTCCGGCCTCAAACCCTATTACAAATTCAGGATATGCTGCCACCGGAACTGGGAGCAATGACCAAAACCCCAGTAGCCAATATTCCAGCCCAAAGTGTCCATCGCTGGGTTTATTACCATCCCACTGCCAAACGAGGAGTCTATCGGTGGCACCAGGTACAATTGAGAACTGCCACACCCTTGGGATTATTTTGGTGCCGTCGCCGTCGATATGTCAGCGCTAGGGCAGTAGTTTATCCCACTGTACTTCCCCTTACTCGCTGTCCCCTAGTGGATGAAATGGGTAAAGAGGACAGTATGCAAGTCCAAAGCGATCGCAAATCTCAATCACTTAGCCAAGACCTTACCAAAGCACTACGACCTTACCGAGTTGGTGACCCTACCCGTCTGATTCACTGGCGCACCAGTGCTCGTTACGGTGAATTACTGGTACGGGAGTTAGAAGTATTGACTGGTTCTCAAGAAATTATCATATGCCTCGATAGCTCCAGTCAATGGCATCCCGAAGACTTTGAACAAGCCGTGATTGCTGCTGCTTCTATTTACTCCTATGCTTGTCGGACTAAGCCAAATGTGAAATTCTGGACACCGAGAACAGGGTTATTGCACGGTAACTCAGTAGTGTTAGAATCCCTTGCTGCCACCCAAGCCGGAGTTGATGGTAAAGCTGAAGAGCAACCCTATTTACCCCCCTATCTACCCTTGATCTGGCTGACTCAAAATCCTGTTAGTCTTAACTCCCTACCCCCTGGAAGTCGTTGCTTACTGTGGCCAAAAGATGTATCCGTGGGGAAGCCAGTCCAACAACTTAAGCGCGATAGTTTGGGAATTGTAATTAATACGACTGAGCCCCTAAAACCCCAGTTACAGCAACCGATACGATAGCAAATAAGCTGTGGAACGCAACGGATTATTAACAGAGGTAAGGTCAGATTTTTTGCAGTCATGTCTGCTGATTTAGGGTAAAGCAGAGGGTTTTGGTATGTCTTAACACCAATTCAACCCCATCAAAACAATTATCCTACACTATGTATCGGTATCCCAACGATCAACAACTATCCGATTTACGTTTAAGACAGTACGATACAATGCTAAAAACTGTTTCACAAGTCAATTTTCCTAAATGACTACATCACCAATAGCTAATCAAGCCAGTGATAGTAAACTGGAGGCGATGCAAAACTTTGCTCAGACTTATGCTCAGCGTACTGACACTTACTTCTGTGTTGACCCAAGCGTAACTGCTGTGGTTATTGAGGGACTTGCCAAAAACAAAGAAGAACTCGGTGCTCCCTTATGCCCTTGCCGCCATTATGAAGACAAAGAAGCAGAGGTGAAAGCTACCTTCTGGAATTGCCCTTGTGTCCCCATGCGGGAACGCAAGGAGTGCCACTGTATGTTATTTTTAACCCCGGATAATGATTTTGCCGGTGATAAGCAAGAAATTTCCCTAGACGAAATTAAAGCTGCGCGAGATAGCATGGCATGACAGCCATAGTACTACCTGAAGAATTTTGGCAGGGTGTCGATCAATTTAATCAGCAAGAGTTTTACGCTTGTCACGACACCCTTGAAGCTTTATGGATAGAAGCAGTTGAGCCGCAAAAGCGGTTTTATCAAGGCATTTTACAAATAGCTGTTGGCTGCTACCACCTAGGTAATCTAAACTGGCGTGGTGCAGTGGTTTTACTCGGTGAAGGGATCGGACGTCTCAGTAACTATCAACCAGACTATGGGGGGATTGATGTCACTGAGCTACTATCTCAAAGTGTTAATCTCCTACAGGCATTGCAAAACGTCGGCTCAGAGCAAGTTGCTGATTTTGTTAGACAGTTAGAGGCGGCTGACAGCAATGATGTTGTAGTTGGTGGCGAAGGGGTTAGGGGTTTTCCAAAACTCAAGGGAGTTGATGGTTAACCATTAACTTGTTAACCATTAGTTCTTAGGACATGCTTTGAAGGGATGAGAAACTTTGTTGGTGCCTAGTCGTCAAAACTAAAACACGTGCCTTAGAGCAAAAAGCCCATTTTAATTCCCAAGCTATGGCTGGATTTGCTTAAACTAGTAGGCAGAACAGCTTATTGGTATTCGAGATCAGTCATCACACACAACAGCATGAAGTCCGACCTTAAATATACTAACCGATTAAGGCATAATCTAGGTCTAAGATTATTCTTGCCAGTTACCTTGGTAGGTGCGATCGCATTACCAACTTTCCTTAACATCCCCCAAGCACAAGCCCAAAATAAACCATCAGCTGCTGATGGAAGTGCCTTGACGGTTCGCTCTGATGTCCAGGAAGCTAACTCCAAAACTGGCGTAGTCACAGCCCGTGGCAATGTCCAAATTAACTATCCCGCTCGCCAAATACAAGCAACTGCAGCCCAAGCCCAATACTTCAGCCGTGAGCGTCGTCTGGTTCTCAATGGCAATGTTTTTGTGTTGCAGGAGGGCAATAGTATTCAGGGTGAAACCATTACCTATTTGATTGATGAAGGACGCTTTGTAGCCCTGCCTCAACAGAACCAACAGGTAGAATCAATTTACATCGTTACAGACTCAGACAGCACCACATCACCGGCTCCAGGGCTTCCCTAGCTAAATCAACCCCTACCATCAGTCATTATGGCTTAAAAACTAGATCTTAATTGATAGAATAGCCTGCAACCACTTATGGTCATTTCCTGGTCATTAGTTAATTACCAAGTATATAAAGATTATGGACTATTGACTAATGACCGATTAAAGGTGCTATCTGTGAAAATATTATTAGATAATATCCATAAGTCCTATGGCAGGCGCAGTGTTGTCAGTCGTGTTCATCTTTCCGTTGCCCAAGGAGAAGTTGTAGGGTTGCTTGGTCCTAATGGTGCTGGTAAAACTACAACCTTCTACATTGCCACTGGTCTAGAAAAACCCAATCTGGGTACAGTTTGGCTAGATGATCAAGATATCACTGCCATGCCGATTAATCGGCGAGCCCAGCTAGGTATTGGTTACCTGGCTCAGGAAGCTAGTATTTTCCGCCACCTTAGTGTTCGGGACAATATTCAATTAGTCTTAGAACAAACTGGTGTGCCTCGTAGTGAGTGGCGATTAAGAATGCATTACTTACTCCAAGAGTTTCGTTTGGAAAAAGTCGCCAATACCTTAGGTAATCAAGTGTCTGGAGGAGAGAGACGTCGAACAGAACTGGCAAGAGCGTTAGCTGTTGGTTCACTTGGACCGAAGTTCTTATTCTTGGATGAGCCATTTGCTGGTGTCGATCCCATTGCTGTCTCAGAGATTCAAAAAATTATGGCTCGATTACGCGATCGCCAAATGGGAATTCTGGTGACTGACCACAATGTAAGAGAAACCCTAGCGATTACTGACCGCGCCTACATTATGCGAGAAGGACAAATCCTGGCTGCCGGAAGTGCTGAAGAACTTTATGATAATCCTCTAGTACGTAAGTATTACTTAGGGACAGGGTTTCAACGATAACAGAAGCTATTAAAAATTAATTTAGTGATTAGCAAATCATGAAATTTGGTAAATCCAAGTCCATCATTGCACTAATGCCTGGCTTATCAGTGATGGATCGGTACATCGTATTTGAGCTAATCCCACCACTGCTGTTTGGTATTGGTGCTTTTTCATCACTGGGTGTAGCTATTGGAACCCTATTTGAGTTGGTTCGCAAAGTTACTGAAGCAGGACTACCATTGGGAATTGCACTTCAAGTGCTACTGTTGCAGATACCCCAGTTTATTTCCTATGCTTTACCAATGTCCATGCTCCTAGCTGCTCTGATGGCATACTCTCGCCTCAGCAGCGATAGTGAGTTGATTGCCATGCGCAGCTTTGGGGTAAGCATCTACCGACTCGTAATACCTGCTGTAGTGGTGAGTTTGCTCGTTACAAGTCTGACATTTGTATTTAATGAATTAGTGGTTCCTGCGGCTAACTACCAGTCCAAAATCACCTTAGACAAAGCGCTTAAAAAAGAAAGACCATCCTTTCAGGAAAGGAACATCTTTTATCCCGAATATCAAAAAGTAAAGCTACCCAATGGCAAAAAAGTTAACAAAATTAAGCGTTGGTTCTACGCCGAGCAATTTGATGGTAAGCAGATGAGGGGCTTGACAATTTTAGACTTTTCTCAGACCGGTCTAGAACAAATTGTAACCTCTCAATCTGCCGTTTGGAACCCAACTGAAAATCTCTGGGATTTTATAGATGGCACGATCTATATTATATCTCCCGATGCTTCTTACCGCAATATCCTTAGATTTGAAAAACAAAAGCTACAACTTCCTAGAACACCTTTGGATTTGGCCAAAAAAAATCGTGACTATGGTGAAATGAACATTGCTCAGTCTCTAGAGCGTTTGGAGGTATTACGCCATAGTGGTAATGCTAAAAAAATTCGTAAACTTAGGATCAGAATTCAACAAAAAATTTCTTTTCCCTTTGTTTGTCTAGTTTTTGGTTTAGTGGGAGCTTCCTTGGGAACTCGTCCTCAACGTACAGGTAAAGCAACCAGTTTCGGAATTAGTGTTTTAGTAATTTTTTCTTACTACTTATTAGGGTTTATCACCAATGCCCTAGGTCTAGTTAACATTTTCTCTCCTGTTATGGCAGCCTGGTTGCCCAATTTATTTGGACTAGGTGCTGGAGGATTGTTGTTATATAGAGCTGCGCGATAAGTAGGCTAGATAGACAGGTGGTTATTGTTGCTAATTGTAAATTGCTAATTGTAAATTGCTAATTGTAAATTGCTAATTGTAAACCTGAATCGGTTGATTAGAGGCTAGCATCAAGTTACAGCGAAGCTGAAATGTCTAACATCGTTGAAACGTGCCATGTCTTCTCGTCATCAACCTCCTGCCTACCTCCGCTATTGGAAAGCTCAACTACAACCTTTGGGACGACCAGCATTTTGGGGAGCAGCTGTCTTGTTATCCCTAATGTTGTGGTTTCTCCGGGAATACTGGAACCATCCAGAATTGTTAAGGGCAATTGGGATCAATCAAGTGGCTGAAACTGATACTCCCACCGTTGAACCAACCCTGTCTTCTGAAGATGATGAACTAGCGGCAAGGTTAGCTGATATTGATAATTCTGCCGTGCTATTAGCAGAGCTCGAAGCCCTAAGTGCTATATCAGTACCACCACAGCAAACCAAGAAAGGCAAAAAGTCTAAAACCAAAAATTCAGAAGGGTTATTTACTCAAGTTATTCAGCAGACAAAAGCTAACTCCCAAGCAAAATCACCTTTGCTAAACCCAAACTTCCAACCTCAGCAGTCCTCAAAAGCCAGAAATCCCTTTGCTACATCTACAAACGATTTGTTTAATATCCCTCCCGTTCCTGGGAGTGACTTACTGAGCAATCCTAACTCTGTTAATCAGAGATCTTTATCCTCAAGCACACTGAACCAGACTAATTCTGTGTTGGGGTTGGGTTCCCTCAATTCCCTCTACACTAATCCAACACAGTTACCAGTCAGCCCTTTACAGGAAGCCTTGAATAGGCTTAATGCTGCTAAGTCTGTTACCGGTAATAGCAAAGCTCAACTACCTGCTAACATCTTGCCTTCAAATATCTCCTATGGAAACAGGGGACTTCTCGAACAACGGAACTCAGGAACTCAGGAAATTAAAGCTAGGGGCGGAATACCGTTGACGGCAACTGGGAATCAAGCATTACCGACTCCCTCCTATCCAGGACAAATTACCTATCCTGGGGTAACAACACCAGGTGTAACCGGCAACAGGACTTTCTCGACCACACCCACAACAGCTCCTTCTCCAGGACAAATTAATTATCCTGGAGTCAATCTACCTCGAACAAGGAACGATAGAACTTTTCCGACAACACCTACAGTTCCTCTCAATTCCAACACCTACTCTACTCCATTCCGGCAAGCTACCGGTGTAACAACGGCAGCACCTCTTAGACCAGTAGCACCGCAAGGAACAAGTAAATTGGGGCAATTTTCTACCCAGTCTACTAGTCAAAATCAGTTTTTCAATCAGCGTCGCTTAAAGTCTAAGCTTGAACCAAGTCAGCTGAGGCGACGTGACATACTCCCGAAGCTGCCCTAACGGGACAGCGCGGGATTCTTACCAACTCCAGCTATTGCCATCGGGCTTTGCCCGACGCGGGGCGCGTTCGGATACAAGGCCTTTGGCCACGCTACGCGAACGATAAGCTTTATTAACGACACGGTCAGAAGTTACCGCAAGAATAGGGTTTGAAGTTACGGTAAGACAGGGTCGCCTTTATGGTCGGCAGGCTATGCGTAAAAGGGTTAAGGCTATTGTTATAAGGCGACCCTGTCTAAGGCGCGCGTCTCTGGCCTTTATGGTTAGTCGGTTATGCGTAAAGGGTTAAAACTTTATGATTAAGGCTGCCCTATTCTAAGGTTTCGTCTCCGGGATGCCCCGACCCGCCGGAACAATACAAAAAAAAGTTCTATTTTCAGTTGGTAGGTGGCGATTAGCTCTTAATTTGTTTTCCCTACCATTGTTAATATATCACATTGGCATTTCGACGTTCCGACCCTTGTCCCGCGCTTCCCATACGACACTTACCCAATGAAGGAAAAGTGCGGGGCTTCTCGAGGTTTAGCTAAAATATTTAATGATTGCCTCAGCAAACTCAGAACACTTCAGGGGAGGTTCTACGGGTGGAGTCATCATCCGGGCTAGGTCATAAGTAACTTCCCGGTTAGCGATCGCATCTGATATCCCCTTCTTAATCAAATCAGCAGCTTCTTGCCAACCCATATACTCTAGCATCATCACTCCTGATAAAATCACAGAGCCTGGATTTACCCGGTCTAGACCCGCATGTTTGGGAGCTGTGCCATGGGTGGCTTCAAAAATCGCACACGTGTCACCAATATTCGCTCCTGGACCCATACCTAATCCACCAACCATAGCAGCAGCGGCATCGGATAGGTAATCACCATTAAGATTCATTGTGGCCAAAATAGAGTATTCCGCTGGTCGAGTCTGGATTTGTTGGAAAATGCTGTCCGCAATCCGGTCATTGACCATCACCTTATCTTGCCATTGACCTTGCCCATGGGTGTCCCAGATGGAATTAAGGACATTTTCCACTTCCTGGATCACTTTCCCCTGTTTTTCTGGGGTCAAGGCATCATAACCCGGTTCAATCGCGCGAGCATTCTCTTCCAGGGTAATATCAGGATTTTGCTCTTTGTTGCTCAGAATCCAAGATTCCCGTTCAGTTACAGATTCTGCTCGAAACTCTGTGGTTGCAAGTTCATAACCCCAGTCCCGGAACGCGCCTTCGGTGTACTTCATAATATTCCCCTTATGTACCAAAGTCACCATCTGCTTAGGCTTAGGTAACCTGAGGGCATGTTGGATGGCGCGGCGCACTAAACGCTGGGAGCCAGTTTTACTGATGGGTTTAATGCCAATACCAGCATCTAAGGGAATCTGTTTTGTGCCATGTTCTGGAGTCGCTGGGATTAGATCCTGATTGAGTAAAGTAATCAATTTTTCAGCAACTTCGCTTCCTTTGGGCCATTCAATACCCAAGTAGATATCTTCTGTATTTTCCCGATAGACAATCACATCCAGTTTCTCTGGAGTTTTGTGGGGAGAGGGGGTTCCTGGGTAGTACTTACAGGGACGCACACAGGCATAAAGGTCATTAATTTGCCGCAGGGCGACATTGAGAGAGCGTATACCACCACCCACAGGAGTTGTCAAGGGTCCTTTGATAGCAATGCCGTATTCTTTGATGGCATTTAGGGTGTCTTGGGGTAAATACTGATAAGTACCGTACTTTTCGCAAGCTTCGTCACCGGCGTAGATTTTAAACCAGCTGATGCTGCGCTTGGCACCATAGGCGCATTGGACCGATGCATCAATTACCTTCTGGGCAGCTGGCCAGATATCAACGCCAGTACCATCTCCGCGAATAAACGGAATAATTGGGTTGTCAGGAACAATGGGTTGACCATCCTTGTAGGTAATGGCAGAACCAGTCTGGCAAGGGGAAATTTTCTCGTACATAAAGTAGTTTTAATGAATTTCAGATGGAAGTTGGCAATAGACTTATAGTCAGAAAACTACCAGATCTACTGCACTGGGGTTGAGACATTAAGCTTTTTTGCTGATTAACCCCAGGTAAATGGTAGTTTACGTAAGGTCTATCCATAGGGGGATGGCAAAAACTATACTATAGTTAAGCTTCTCATTAAGATAATTACTACTTGACAGGACAAGAGTGGCAGAAAGAGCAGGTAGTTGTTGAGCTTTCTTCCCGAAAATTCCCATTTCTGGGTATTAGCATGAGTGAACGTAGTTCAAGTTCAAAGCTTTGATGAAGTTATTACACCATGGCTCAACTGTTTTAAATCAGCCTTTATGCTGAAATAGGGGTTCTATAGCTTAAGTTCTCCTGTAATAGGAAGGTGTTCAACTGTTTTACAACAGTCAGCCAAGGCTGCTTTGTGCAGCGCCATCGCTCCTAAAAAATTGCTTGGGTGATGTGTCAATAGTTAGGGCTTCAACACCGAAACTTACAGTGTTATTAGCATAGATTCTGCCTATGGTCAATCGAATTACGATCAAAAGATATGGTGTATTGTTTGTCTGAGTGGGCCTTTCACAGACTTCCAGCCAGATGGCAGCAGCATCAATTCATGACCAATTGGCAGGAGTGTTTGTAGAAAAGGTGGCTCCAGAAAGAATATGAAAAAGATTTTAGTTGTTGACGATGATAAAACCCTGCTAACTCTTTTGAAGCGCTACCTGGAACATCGAGGATACCAGGTAGAACAAGTGTGTTCGGGAACTGAAGCCTTGGAAGCTTGTCTCAAAAATCCACCGGATTTGGTAGTTTCTGATGTGCTGATGCCGGAGATGGATGGGCTAGAGTTTTGCCGTCGTCTGAGAAACATTCCCAATGGTAGGCTGATGCCATTTATTTTTTTGTCTAGCAAAGCAGAATTAGAAGACCGTATTAATGGTCATTCTATGGGAGCAGATGATTACTTAACTAAACCCGTTGCTCCCAGAGAACTAGAGGCAAAAATCGAAGCACTGCTAGAGCGCTCGCACCGTATCCATGCTGAAATTGTTCGGTTGATGCAAGCTACTGCGATAGCTCCTGGCCATCTAGCTAACCAATTCTCAACACCAACAGCTGTTGAGAATTCTAAGACTTTTGCTCAGGTAGGGGCAAAACCTCAACCTCTCCCCTTGACACCAGCAGAAGAACGAGTATTTTGGCAAGTTATTCAGGGGTTAACCAACAAAGAAATAAGCGATCGCCTATTTATCAGCCCTCGTACTGTTCAGACTCATCTCAGTAGTATACTCCATAAGTTGAAACTACATAATCGTAGCCAATTGGTGCGCTTTGCCTATGAGCAGGGATACAAAAGGCCTAAGGAGTAGACATGGGGCAAAATCGGGTTTATTGGTCAATCTTCGATTTTGACAGAGCTGCCTTGTATTTATACTTCCAACAGACATCAACTGAGCTTTTATTTAAGTATCAGCTATCACCAATGAGTATAATAGTATTGATAGTATTGGTAGTTGAGCTTCCCAGCTTAATAAATCCCTCAAAAGATACACTAGCATAGCTTGGGGAATCTGTAAACCTCCCTGACCCTCTTGGTAAAAAATCCAATCAACATGGTAAACAGTAAAGTATAAATCAACTACTTTGGGGCGAGGGAGGTAGCCTTGGTAGTAGGTAAACCTACTACTGGAGTAAGTCCTTTTAACTCAGCACTGTCTGGCTGATGCACTCAGAAATATTTTCAAGTTAGATGACTGGAATCTACACTGCCGATGAATTACAACAGCTGATCACCCACGAGTCAGAGCGATGGCGACCACTGGTATTTACTAATGGGTGTTTTGATCTACTACACATTGGTCATGTGCGTTACTTAAAGATTGCCAAATCCTTGGGTTCATCTCTAGTGGTGGGGCTAAATAGTGATCAATCAGTAAACCGCATTAAACCATCACAGCCAGGATATCCTCCCCGACCACTGGTTCCTGAAATACAGAGGGCAGAAATTCTGGCAACTCTCAAACCCGTAGATGGGGTAGTGATTTTTGCTGAAACCACAGCTACTCGTTTAATTGAAGCATTGCAACCAGAGGTGTATGTTAAAGGGGGTGACTACAGTCTATCCACTTTACCAGAAGCCCCGATTGTTCAATCCTACGGGGGGCGGATTGAGTTAGTCCAGGTTGAATTTCCTACCTCCACTACTCAAATCATTAACCGCATTCTTCAGGCTCGATAAGCACGTGAGAATAGAGAATGGTTGAAATTTGATAAGTTGTTGTGGGTGTAAATTGATTATTTGTCAATTTTGGAAAAAACTTTTCATACCCTCGGGTGTTGTCTCTCCGTCGCGGGTGTCTCCCTATCTACTTCAGTATAGGCACCCTTAAATTAGCCATGATAGCACGCTTACATTAGGTACTAAGCACGCTTACACCCTTAACTATTAACCATTAACCATTAACCATTAAACCAACACCTAACCCCTAACCCCTAACAATTAACCTGCAAGTTAATTGTTCGAGCAGCTTAGGAGTAAAGCACCGAAGCGAGACAATTGACGGACTACGATCGGTGAAATTTTGGCAAAAGTTCTTCATCGTAAAAGGTTTAAGGTTAGACCATTATAAGCTTGAAGGTTGTATACAAGCGGTCCGGTGCCGTAGTCTAGGTTAAAAGCATGAACTTGCTTGACTCTCGACTTTAAAACCTATCATATTCAACTTCAACCTTCTTGAGTGCAACCTCAAACCCTACCCTTCATGAGCGATCAAACGGCCCCTTTCCCAGCAGAAGTCTCTAACACAGTTGCCGAACTCCAGCGCCAGCTAAAGTCTAGTTCTGAAAAAAAACAACAGGCTTTGATTCAGGAACTTGCCAGCACTGGCACTGCCGGGTTAGACGTGTTAATGGAATTTTTACAGGAGCAACGTGCCAACCCGACTATCCTCAGTGCTGGTTTTGCCTATCAAGCCCTCCATCAAGCCAATATCCCCAAAACCAATGAATTTCTGCAAACCTATTTTCCTACTGGGGTTGTACCCCTACGTTCTGAAGCAGGCATTGATTACACACCCGTGCAACAGCTGCTAGTTAAACAAGACTTTCTCGCAGCTGACCGTCTTACTCTCGAAAAACTCTGTGAGTTAGCAGGAGCTGCTGCTCTACAGAGAAGATGGTTGTATTTTTCGGAAGTAGACAATTTCCCGATTACGGATTTGCAAACTATTGATATCTTGTGGCTTATTCACTCTCAAGGCAAATTTGGATTTTCTGTGCAGCGGGAGCTTTGGTTGTCTTTGGGCAAGAACTGGGAAAAACTTTGGCCAAAAATTGGTTGGAAAACTGGCAATCGCTGGACCCGATATCCCCATGAGTTTATCTGGGATCTCAATGCACCAAAAGGTCATTTGCCTCTTTCCAATCAGCTCAGAGGTGTTCGGGTATTTTCCTCTTTGCTTTCTCATCCAGCTTGGTCTAGTCGGACATCACTCCCATAAGCGGTCAGGAAGGAAAAAAACACAAAAATGCTTCTGATACCGAAAAATTTGGCATTATTTAAGCATTTATTTTCCTGAGAATTTGTTTACTTCACTACTCTATCTGGGAACCTTAAGTGTTGTGGGTAGCACTACAGTCGCCAGTGGACTGTGGTGCTACCAAAGGTAACCATGGGGAATGGGTTGGTTATGGGAAAAGAAAATCAACTTTTTTGTACTCTGGATGGTTTGAATCCTAAAGAACGGGAAAAAAAACGACTGAAAACTCTTCGGGATTTAGGTCTACTCGAAGCAGAAACAGTACCAGTTTTCGACGAGGCAACTCAGACTACTGCCCGATTTTTAGATGTGCCTATCTGCATTTTGGGCTTTATGGTACAAATGCAACAGCACATCAAATCAGCTGTGGGATTATCTAGAATCGGGCTAATGAATCGAGTGGCACAGTCCCGTCAGTTGCCCCGTAGTGAATGCTTTTGTAGCTATGTAGTAGATAGTCATCAAATGTTGGCGATTAATGATACAGTCACCAACCCTGTCTTTGCTAGTAGTGTACTGGTTCACCACTACGGTATCCGTTCTTACTTAGGTGCACCACTGTTAACTGCTGATGGAGAGTGTTTAGGTACCCTAGCAGTTATGGATTTAGTACCTCGCAATTTTACCACCAAAGATTATGAGTTTTTGGCAATTACGGCTCGTTGGAGTCTCAGTGAATTTGAGCGGAATCATTTTTTGAAAAAAGAGCGTGACCGCTTTGTTCACTGGCTACCCAACTCTTCAACAGAGCCTCAGCACTCTCAGGAATTCGAGTCTGATCCGGAAACTTCTAGCCCTAGGAATCTCTCTCTAGATGGGATAGCTGGTTTTAACTCAGTTCACACCATTAAGTACAAATTACTAACTCAGCTGACACAGGAATTGCGCACACCTCTAACATCGATTATGGGAATGGCTAGTGTATTAAGTCGCCAAGTTTATGGGTCTTTGACTGATAAACAAAAAGAATATCTAGAAATTGTTTATTGCAGTGGTCGTCAGCTGGTATTGATGGTTGATGAAATTCTTTGCTTGGGAATTTTTGAGGAAAACAGCGAACAACTAAATTTAACTGCTGTAGATATTGAAATGCTCTGTCAACAAGCAATTAACAATTTAGCACAGATAGCGCAGCAACATCAACAAAAGTTGCATCTATCTGTAGAGCCAGGTAATCGCATCTGGTTTCTGGATAAAGAAAAGGTGCGACAAATGCTATATTACCTTATATTCAGTGTGATTTACTCGGCTGAGGCAGGGGGTGAAGTCCGCATCCATGTCTCTCGAAAAACTGATTTGGAGAGGGCTAATGTCGTGTCTTTGAAAATCGCGGTTTGGGTTTCTCACCCCTGGCTCGGAGATGGTCTACCTCAGATGTACGGACAAATTTCTGAGTTACCGTTACAATCCCCCTCAGCAGCAGCAGCGGTTGCTAATGCTTTAGAAACCCCATTCATTACTGAAGCACTGGGAATCAGTGAACTACCTTCGAGTTCTAACTTCCTCTGTGACAATCAGTTTTTATCCAGTTCTTTTGATCCAGAAACTACTAGTTGGGGTTCTGAATCGGAAAAAAGACCTCAGAATAGTGAATCTCGTGAAAGTTTAGGGCTATTACTAAGCTGCCATTTAGCTAAACGCCATAGAGGAAAAATTTCTGTTCAAGGTTTGCCAGAGTTAGGGTATCGCTACGTGATTACTTTACCTAAATTAGAGTCTCCTGATCAAAACTGTTAAACCACTGTTCCGATTCATTGACTCCTATGTTAAACTAATATAGGCAACGGTACTGTCAAGGTGATATAGCCATCAGACCTAGACCGTATTTATCAAAAAAACTCATAAGTAGAAGACTAACGGCTGATCAGGGTTGCTCAGTTAAGAAATTGTTTAATTTTGCTTAGTCTTTGTGAAGTGGTCGATAGCAAAAGTGCTAAAGACCCCCTGAGAACACCAGCTTTTCGGGAAGCGTCGAAAAGTTTTTTAGTATTTGGTGAATGAATCCTGATCTAAAATCAAAGATTATAGATAGGGTGGGTTCAAATAAAAAATAGACAATGAATTCAGCATGGGCTAAGTTTACTCTCTCAAATTTACAGCTGTATCGGTGGCGAGGCACTAGCTATTTGTATCGCCTGGTGGGACTCCTAGATGCTTGGCGTCAGAGTAGCTTGCTCCTACAGTGGTCTGACCCAATAGGAGCGATGATAGTTGCTATGGTGTTCGGTTTAGCTCCTTTTGTGTCCAATGCTCTAGTAGGCATCTTGTTAATTGCAAGTGCAGGGTTCTGGGTATTGCTAACCCTATCTGATGATACAGGAAAGCCCAAGGTAAGCCCCATTCATCTGTTAGTTTTCTTCTACTGGAGTGTTGCCACTATAGCCACCGCACTCTCTCCTGTGAAAGGTGCTGCCTGTAGTGGTTTGGTGAAATTAACCCTTTATTTGTTGTTTTTTGCCCTGATGGCAAGGGTATTGCGTTCCGGTCGGCTTCGTAGCTGGATTATTACCCTGTTTCTCCATATATCACTCATTGTCAGTATTTACGGCTTGCGGCAGTGGTTTTTTGGGGCTGAAGCATTAGCTACCTGGGTAGACCCCACTTCAGCAGCAGCAAAACTGACGCGGGTCTATAGTTATCTGGGCAACCCGAATTTACTAGCTGGTTATCTGATCCCAGCAGTAGCATTGAGTTTAGCAGCAGTATTTGTCTGGCAGGGTTTGCTCCCCAAAGCCTTAGCACTGACGATGGTGGTCGTGAATTCAGTTTGTCTAGTGCTAACCTTTAGTCGGGGTGGATGGATTGGTTTTGTTGTTTGTATTTTCGTCTTCTTGATCCTGCTGGTGTATTGGTACAGTGTACAGTTGCCCCCTAAATTACGCCCTTGGGCAATGCCAGCGCTATTAAGCAGTTGTGCTGGGGTGATGCTTCTCGCAGTCATGTTTGTTCCAGCTATACGCGATCGCATTGCTAGTATTTTTGTTGGTCGGGAAGATAGTAGTAACAACTTCCGCATGAATGTTTGGTCTGCTGTGGTGGACATGATTCGTGACCGACCCATCATTGGCATTGGTCCAGGGAACAACGCCTTCAACAAAATCTATCCCCTTTTCCAACGCCCGAAATATACCGCCCTCAGTGCCTATTCCATTTTCTTAGAAACTGCCGTAGAAATGGGTTTGATCGGGATGTTATGTTTCTTGTGGTTGCTAATGGTCACTATCAACCAAGGTATGCAACAACTGAGTCGTCTGAGAAATTTAGCTAACCGTCAGGGATTTTGGCTGATGGGAGCCATTGCTACCATGTCAGGAATGCTCGCCCATGGTCTGGTAGATACCGTTTGGTACCGTCCTCAAGTACAGACCCTATGGTGGCTAGTCGTCGCCATTATTGCCAGTTTCTATGTCAATCCCAATTCTGAGTCCTCAAAAGTTTAAAATTTGCAGGTTGCTTTGAAGGTTGCAGGTTACAAGTTACCAAGTTACCAAGGTTGAAGGTTGCTAGTTTTGTGCTAAACAAACAACTTTCAACCCTCCAACCTCCAACCTGCCCTACGGGAACGCCAAAGGCGAACAACCTCCAACCTGCCCTACGGGAACGCCAAAGGCGAACAACCCTCCAACCTACCAATCTACCCTTCACCGAAAGCCAAAGGGCAACAACCTTCAATAACGTTTGATAGCCCGTGCCATATCTCGCTGATCCTGACGCCTCTTGATCGTCTCGCGCTTATCATGGAGCTTTTTCCCTCTGCCTAAACCAATGCTGACTTTAACTAAGCCGCGCTTCAAATAAATCTTTAAGGGGACAAGGGTTAAACCTTGCTGTTCTAATTTACCGGTGAGCTTATTGATTTCCTTACGGTGCAGCAGTAGTTTTCGGCTGCGACGGGGGTCATGATTAAAATATTCGTTGATATTTTGGTACGGAGAGATATGGACATTGAGCAGCCAAGCTTCCCCACCACGAATCAACCCATAGCCATCCCGCAAGTTGACCTTGCCAACTCGGATAGACTTCACCTCCGTTCCCTTTAACTCAATCCCCGCCTCGTAAGTCTCTAAAATTTGGTAGAGAAAACGAGCTTGTCGATTATCACTAATAACTTTATAACTTTCACCTTTATCACTCATAGTCTTGCCACTCCCACAAGCTTGCAGTTATTTAACTGTAGCGCCTGAGGTTAGAACTGGCGACAACGGGAAACTATTAACTTTTATGAAGATATTGAGATTTACGGGCAAAACGGTTACAATAGATACAGAAACAGAAAATCGTTCATCTCTTCATGACTTGAGCATGGGTGATCAAGCTTCATGGAGAGACGGAAGTAAGGATAAATCCTGAAGGAACGCGCCTCTTATCACTACACTGACATTATGAGGCGAAGACTATGAAACTTTCTTATCGCGGTGTTAGCTACCAATACTATCCTTGCACAGTTTCCACCACAGCAGTTGACTTGATTGGCAAGTACCGGGGACTGAATTGCCGATTGGGTAGTGCCCATCCTTTACCAATTGGCCAACACAAAGTAAACCTCAAATATCGTGGCGTTTCTTATTAACTAAATATTAGCTAAGCATTATAGCCAGTGGTGGCGATATGCCTAGGCATGTGCCCTATCAGCAATAACTCTCTTGGTGCGGGTTCCCTACCGCTTTGAATAAGCGCGGGGTTCCACCCCATCTTTAATTTGGCTTCCTGATTGGATTACAACCCAGCTGGATACAGAAGTACTAGATGCACCCTGACTAATTCCCTCAGCCACTAACAGAGTATATCCTCTGTAAGTGGCTGAGGTTTTTTTTGTGTTGATATCAGTTTTTGCAGATTTATGATATAAATATTTATGATAGTTAACATAAAATAACAATAGATTACCTAGAGGCAGGAAAAATTAACTATGGGACTCTTTAATTTGTTAAACTCTCAGACCAAGTACGTTGATGAGGACAGCCAGGACATGGCACAGTCTATAGAAGCTAACCAGTCCCAAGAGTATTTCTTGGACACAGATGAAGCCAAAACAATGGGAAACATTGACTACATGCGCAGCAGCGTTAAGGTCAAGAAATCCTATCCCAAGACCAAAACTGCTATTTTAAGCGGTGAAGTGGTAGAGCAGATCTCTGCTACGGATAAAGCAACCCTTTCCCAAAATGAGACACCTATAGCCACCTCTGAGCCTGCTTACCAGTCTGGAGGGACATTAGAACAAAACGGTCAGGTAAGCTCTAAACCCCGTCGCCCTGACTCAAGCCTGGATCCGTTCCTCAAAATGGCTCAGGATCTAAGAAAGGGTTAATTTACTGCTGTGTAGATTGACTCCAATTCTACAAGGCATGATCAAATCTTAACTGCACCAGTGGCAAATTTGATTTTTAGATAATCCTCTTCCATCTTGGCTCCTGAAGGTTTTAGGGCTGCTAAAGCTTGGGGGAGGACTAAATTGCGGCGATGGTTACCAATGCGAACATTCAATTCATCTCCTGTTTGAGTAAGCTGTATTTTGTCTTTGGGTATACCAGGTAGATAGAGTTCTAGGCTGTACTCATTTTTATGCTGTATTACTCTAATGGTGTTTTCTTGGTAATACACTTGAGTGGGATCTTCTGAACCATAGAGGGTTTCTTTGAGACGCTCCAACGCCTCAATACCGCACATCTCTTGGGAATAGAGGGGAACTTCTTTAATGGGTAAAGGGCGGAAATTGTCGTGAATTTCCTGGCGGTACTGTTGCTGATTTTCTTTCCAGCGTTGGAAAAATGGGTCAGTTACTTGGTCAGGAATGATCCGATTGGCAACAACTAGATCAGTGGCAACGTTGTATAGGCTTAAGTAAGCATGAGCTCGTAAGGACTCCTTAATCACCATTCTCTCAGGATTAGTCACCAGACGCACTGATGTTTGTTGGTTGTCAGTGAGTACCTTCTCTAGGGCTTCAATTTGTTCATAAAACTCATAAGGAGCATCCATGACCTCTTTATCTGGTAAAGAAAAGCCAGCAATGGGTTTGAATAATGGTTCAACCAAAGGTCTCAGAGCAACTGACATAGTTTGTAGTGGCTTATAAAAACGGCGCATATACCAGCCACTTACTTCTGGTAAGCTCAGTAACCGTAGCGCAGTACCAGTGGGAGCTGAATCAATAACCAGAACATCGTACTCGTCTTCATCGTAGTGGCGTTTCATGCGGACGAGACCGAAAATTTCATCCATACCAGGAAGAACGGCTAATTCTTCTGCCTGTACCCCATCTAAGCCCCTAGCTTGCAGCACTTGGGTAATGTAACGCTTAACCGCTCCCCAGTTTCCTTCCAATTCCATCAGAGCGTCAAGTTCTGCTCCCCAAAGGTTGGGACGGACTAATCGGGGTTCGTGACTGAGTTCAATATCGAAACTATCTGCTAGGGAGTGAGCTGGGTCAGTACTCAGAACTAGGGTTTTGTAGCCTAACTCGGCACAACGCAAGCCAGTTGCAGCGGCTACAGAGGTTTTTCCTACTCCTCCTTTACCGGTCATCAAAATTACGCGCATGGTATGCTCCAGCTGTTCTGAGAAAAGTTTACATTTATTTACTTTACATTACTCTACAAAAGCTGCTTAATTACGTCCAGGCGTGAACAGTCCCAATAATCTATATGAGAAACAATTAATCCCTCAGGATTCAGCTTTAACTCGCTCCAGCCAGGAATAGTAATTCGAGGTTTCCAGGGTAATGGCGTAGTCCAGCTCAGAGTCCAGCGGGTTTTAATTGTATCTCCTGACTGGGAAATGTGTTGCAAATCTAGATGGGGCTCAAGGAACCAGCGATTGATAAAGGCAATCATTTGTTTGTAACGCTCAAGCCCGCGAAACTGGTTGAGGGGGTCTTTAAAATAGACGTCTGAGGCGTAGATGCTATAAGTTTGGTCAGCTGGGAACCTTTGATAGTCTTGTTGGAGAATTTGGGCTATAGGACTGAGAATCTCTTGTTCTTCAGGGTCTTGAGTGTTATTATACCGATTTGTATTCATACGTTGTATTCATACAGGTATTAATAACCTAATATATTTCGTTATTTAGTTGTTAGTCCTACTGGCTTGTTCAAACAAGGTTTTTTTGGCAATTCCACCTAACCCGACGGAAGCCAGGAGTTTGTTCCAAGCTTCTTCCAAGTTCTCGTCTTTGGGGCTCTGCCTTCGCAACTCTAACAGAGTCGTTAATGTTTCGTACCAAAGCCGATCATTTGCGTAGATCGCAACACGCTGTTGGAGGGTTGCTTGCTTTAGACTTTGCCCTAGGTTTGGATCTTCTTCAACTCGCTTGACCCCACCATCAATATAGATATTGTTTGACGAGTCGCCGGGATCAATCAATCCTACCTGCCAGTCATACTTCTGATTAACTTCTAACGGAGGTAGGTTCACAAAGGGAGGAAGCGTTATACTCCTAAATCCAGGATATACCGTATCGGGTAAGGGATACTTGACTGAGTAAAGCTCCTTTCCATTGGCATCTTTCAGCACAAACTTTAAATCATGCCCTGATGCATATTTTATACAGGGCATATACCAAGAGAAAGTGGGGTATTCAGAAACCGTTGTTCCCATCCCAGAAATCGGAACCAAGGCTACAACAGGAATGTTGCGGTTTGATATATAGTAGCAATCCCCCCTAGTTCCTCCAGGACGTCCGACATCCGAGGGTGTACCATTTTCGCCGTCTGAAGGTGGATTATATTCAGATAATTCCCAGTGGTTCGGTATCTTCTCAATCAGTTCCCTCCCTAGGGAAAAACTCGCCTGAGCTTGTACCTGGGCTGGAAGATTGACTGCCAGAGTAAAAGCCAAAGCAACCATTAAGAGCGTAAATTTTGATGAACGTGTTAACCAAGCCATGATAAAACTATTCCCTGGTAGAGCCAAGTTTCTCTTAAGTAAGCAGGATAAGTAACAAGTATGGCAGAACAACAGCCCTTCGAGGAACCCGTAACCCCTCTAAGAGGATCAGGTTTTCAGACCTTACCTGCATCATTTTAACAATAACTTCAGGTATTTGAGACATCGCCACTATAAGCTTATAATCTTGTCGAAATCTTTATCTGTTCTTCATCTGATTTCCTCATGATTCTGAATTCAGCTTCATTTTTTAAAGAGCGACAAAAATTCGACAAAACTATCCGACCAATTGGAGCATCTTCCTTGCAAGGGATAGCATTTTGGAAAGAAAAAATAATTGCTATCGACTCGATTAAGGGTTATCTCCTACAAATTGATACCTTCACGGATAACACAACAATTTTGAATCCAGAACGGGACTCGGATTTGGTCGGTGTGACTGGTTTAGCCCTGGCAGGAGAAACCCTATGGTTAACACTACAATCTAGTGTATATTTTTGCCAGATAAATGATAATTTAAACCTACAACACTTTGTTGATTTGCCTTACACCGCTAACGGAATCGCTGTTAAAGATTCAACTGTTTATGTTACCTGTAAAAAAGTTGGATATATTATTATTTATAGCAGCAATACAGGTCATGAGATTACCCGGTTGCGTTCTCCCGGAGTTGGCATTGAACATATAACAATCCGCGATGAAGAACTGTGGGTATCGGATGACCAAGAACAGACAGTTTACTGTCTTGATCGAGCAACTGGCGAAATTCAGTTCAGTGTACTCACCCCCTTTGAAAATCCTACTGGCTTAGCGTTTTGTTCTGACCCCCAGACGGGAGACGATACCCTCTATGTTGCTTATGCAACTGAGGAGGCTTACATCCGGGATAACCCTAACGCTGATCCTAATTATGAATTGCAGTATCGCGATCGCACTTTTATTCATCCGTTACACTTTACCTACAATCCGGAAGGTCGCTACGCACTCTCCAATGGCTATTTAATCGAAATGTCCTACGTGGAGGAACTTGATCCCCTCAAGGATATCGAGTTGAATGATTTGGAATGGCGAATTGCCTTGCCATCGGAAACTGACCGACAAAAGGTCTCAAAAGTCGAACCCGTGGGTATACCCTTTACTATAGACGTTCAAGATGGTCAGCAAGTTGCCGTCTTTAAGTTTGACAACCTCAAGCCAGGGGAACGCCATATCTTTGGTTGGAAGGCACTCCTAGAAGTCTGGAGTATCAAGTACCGCCTGACACCACGGGATATGGAGGCGTTGCCTGAGTTAGCGCCAGAATTTCAGAACCGTTATTTGGTGGATGATGACAAGTTAGCCATGGATACAGAAATCATCCGCCGTTCGGCTAAAGAAGCAATTGGTAGCGAAACGAATCTGTTGCGGCAAGTCTACAGTATTCGCAATTATGTCTACGACAAACTTTCCTACCACGTGACCCCTAAAATAGATACTCCTGACATTGTGCTACGACGGGGTGTGGGGTCTTGCGGGGAGTATTTGGGAGTATTGCTAGCTTTGGGACGCCTTAATGGTATTGCCTGCCGCACTGTTGGTCGTTACAAATGCCCTCCCCATCCTGACCAAATCGGTATTCCTTTGGTACCAGATTTTAATCATGTTTGGATGGAATTTTATATCCCAGGAATCGGCTGGCTACCGATGGAATCGAGTGCTGATGATACGGTTGAAGGGGGTCCTTATTCCACTCGGTTTTTGATGGGTCTTGCCTGGTACCATATAGAGATCGGTAAAGGAATTAAGTTTGAAATCCTGAAGAGTCAAGGGGTGCCTGTGAAAAAGGAAGATATTTCCATTGGTGAGTTAGCCATTAATCATGTGCGGTTTAAGATTCTGGCAGAATTGCCCAGTGGTAGTGCTTCAATCGAACAATAACGACTACTACTGGCAAGGGTAGCCAGAAAGAAGTGGCTTGCAGGGGATCTAAGACCAAATCGAGGACGTAACTCCTAGACTTGGGCTACCCCCGTGATGTCAGAAGCCTACACCATACCTGCTGGGATTGGTGTGCCGTAGTTCAGTATAGGTTAGGGGGAAATTTAGTCATGGATGTTATTCCAGCTATAGACTTACTTGAAGAAAAATGTGTGCGGTTAGTCCAGGGAGACTACCAACGTGCGCAAATATTTAACGATAACCCAGTCGAGGTAGCGAAACAATGGGTTGAACAAGGTGCATCAAGGCTGCATGTCGTTGATTTGGATGGTGCAAAACTGGGTAAGCCAGTGAACACTAAAGCAATCGAAGCAATTGTGCAGGCGGTACCTGTGCCAGTGCAAGTCGGTGGTGGATTACGCTCCCGCTCCGGAGTCACTCAACTGTTGACTCTAGGCGTCGATAGAGTCATTATAGGGACGGCAGCGGTGGAAGACCCTTCCCTAGTGGAACAGCTTTGCACTGAATTCCCAGGGAAGATTGTAGTTGGTATTGATGCTCGTCAGGGATGGGTGGCCACTCACGGTTGGTTAGAAACCTCAGAAATTGCAGCTATTGACCTAGCTGAGCAAATGACTCAGCTGGGAGTAACTACGATTATTTACACCGACATTCACCGGGATGGAACTCTGTCTGGACCAAACCTAGACGCTCTAAGAGAACTAGCAAGTCATATCTCCATCCCCGTGATTGCCTCTGGGGGTGTCAGTTCAATCACTGATCTATTGAGTCTACTGACTCTCGAACCTCTAGGGGTTAGGGGTGTAATTGTTGGTCGTGCGCTTTACACCGGAGATATGTCTCTGAAAGAAGCTATTCAAGCAGTCGGTCCTGGAAGGTTACAAGATATCCCTCTAGATATGGGGTTTTCTAGCTTTGCTTGAGGAGTCGTCAATGGAAAAATGGAAAAATGGAAAATTGATCTGATTCGAGCCAAATACCCCATGATCAGTTTTTCATTGTCAGGGGCAATTTATTTTAAGATAATCATTTGTCTAATTGCTTCCTGATTAAACTTTAAAAGTTTAGTAAAGGGGTAAAGGGCAAGGAATTCCAACCATTGACCTTTTCCTTTTTATATTTATAACTTAAATTCAAGACCATACTACTAAACTAAATTGCCTTCTTGAAGTGTTATTTAGCTAGGCAGGAGGACAAGCTAATGGGGAGATAGGTAGATAGTGCTACCGCAAGCATATGCGCTACTTGAGGTGCTACTTGAGGTGCTATCAGTGGTCAGCCGTCAGCTAATCAACGGGAGGTAGTCAACAAGGTTACGGGCTGGTACCGCTGGTTGAAAATTCCTGCTCGTTTTGCTGATCTGATCCCGTGCAGTGAAAGCGGCTGCTAGTTGATAGTTTATAGCTGATAGCTGACAGCGGTAGGCTGAATCCTTACGATAGTGCTACCTATGAATTTAACTTGGTACCAGCAAACACGATTCCCCTAACTTAACCATTCCTTCATTTTATCCGGATATTTGATAAGTTTTGCGTAAAATTTTCCAGTTCTAGTGTCAAATACTAGTTTGTTAACACAAACTAACTACAGAGCTGATGGTTAGTGGCAAATACTGAAGGATATGATAGGGGAGCGATTAGCCATAGGTTCAGTTACTCTTGAACATAACTTAAACCAATAAATAAAAAGGCACATATAGAGATGGGCAATAAATCAGAGCTTTTCCCACAGGGGAATGGTAAATATTTCCACTCACAGCCCGTCATCTACCACACTAGAAACTCAAAATACTATCAGGATGGGCGTAAGCTAGAGGAGATTTGGACGATCATACGGCGTCGCTTTTTAGCGGCTGCTGGTGTAGCAATTACGATCACAGCTAGTATTTTTGTATGGACTTCTAATCAGAAACCTCTGTACGAAGGCAAGTTCCGACTGCGTCTGGAGCCTCTGACAGCACAGGATGATGAAAATCAATCGACACCAGGTTTTGAGAGCTTGGCTTATCAAACCCAAATGCTGGTACTGCGTAGTCATAAACTGATCACTCCCGTGATTGAGGAAATAAACAAGCGCTATGGAAAAACTAGCTACAAGTCTTTAGTCAAGAATAATCACCTGAGGATCAAACACATTGAAGGAACTAGTGTCTTAGAAGTCCGCTACCGTGATAGCGATCCTCAAAAAGTTCACTTTGTTTTAAACCAGCTTGCCGATAATTATATCAAGTACTCCCGCCAACAAGAAGCAAGTTACCATCACAAGGACCTTGAGCTAGCAAATAGAGAGTTGCCTCAAGTTCGCCAAGAGGTAGACAGACTGCAGGAAGAACTGCTGAAGTTGGAGCTAGGGTACAAGTTAATTGACTATGATAATCAAAAACAGCAGCTTTCAACTCAGATTAGCCAGATTAAGCAACAGCAATTAGATACTCACATCCAGCTTAAGGAAGCTCAGTCCTTTTACCAGATCATTTCTCAAAAGCTAGGACTGTCATCAAATCAGGTCAAGGACTCTCGTGCTTCGGAGTTAGCTTTGGCTCAAGTGACTTTGGCCGAAAACCCCTACTACCAAAAGATGCTCAACCACCTAGAACAGGTTGAGGCTGAGATTGCTATCGAGTCAAGCCGCTATACTCCAGACAGTCCCACCATCAAGACCCTCAAGCAGCAACAGTATAATTTCTTATCCCTGGTACGCTCTGAAGCTGAACAGGTACTAGGTATTAAACTTACAGATACAGATGTTCCTAAGATATCACCCAATTCAATTCACCAGCAGCTAACTCAAAAACTGGTAGATCAGAGCATCCAAATATCAGTTTTGCAAGCACGACAACAAGCTCTTGCTGAGGAAGAAGAAAGTCTTGAGCAAGACATGAAACAGATGTTGGCGATAGATCCAAAGTACACCAGTTTACGGCATAAACTTAAAGAGACAACCCAACGATTAGATACTCTGTTGGAGCTTAAGGAAAGCTTCCAGCCTTATTCTTGGGAACTTATTCTCAAACCCAAACAGCCTCAATATCCGATTCCGCAACATCAGGAACTTCAAATTATTTTGGGAGCGATCGCAGGTATATTACTGGGTGCAGGAACAGGGTGGTTGATGGAGCGCTTAGACCATGTCTTCCACTCTCCCGACGAACTTAAATATCACACCCAATTGCCTCTTCTTGGTGTTATTCCTTACCATCAAGCACTTAAGCCGACCAACTCATCAACCAGTCGCAAAGGTATACCTTTTGTTCCTAGCTTCCCTAAGGTACAGAAAAATAACTCAACGCCAAAACTGCAACAAGCTTCTCCCTTTTTAGAGGCTTTCCGGTTCCTCCATCGCAATATCGGCTTACTGGGCTGCGATAAGCCAATCCAATCTATTGTGATTAGTTCAGCTAGACCAGAAGACGGGAAATCTACCGTTGCTGTTCACCTAGCTATAGTGGCTGCTGCTATGGGTCGGCGGGTGCTACTGGTGGATACAAATCTGCGCCGTCCCCGGGTACATAAAATTTTTGGTTTGAACAATCAACTTGGTTTGAGTAACGTCCTTAGTAAGCGGATCAAAGCTAACCGAGCCATCCAGCAAGTGCCCATGTGGGATCATCTTCATGTGCTAACTGCTGGTTCCCCAGCACAGGATCCGATTCGGTTACTATGTGCGCCAAAGATGGGAACTTTGATGGAGCATTTTAATGCTGTTTTTGATTTAGTTATTTATGATACACCTCCTGTCATCGGACTTGCCGATAGCCGCCTCCTAGCAGCTAACACGGATGGTATGGTCTTGGTAGGTAGATTAAATAAGACTGACCGCTCAGTTCTAATGCAAGCCTTGGATGAACTAAAAACCTCTAGGACTAATCTTTTAGGTATTGTTGCTAATGATGTTGAGAACTACGCAACTAGCTCCTATTATCACCATCAGGACTACTATACAACCGATTCAGCAACCATGAAGGTGAAAAAGCTTCTAGATCAGAACATGAGATGATATGAAGTCCGGTTAATAACTTCTAATATGGTTGATTGCTTTTTTTTAATGGTTAATGGTTAATCGTCAATTAACCATTAACCATTATAGTTAGTGAGCAGTAGCTGGCGATGAAAATACGTATGTTAACAGAACTAGCATCACCCTTGACACCATCAAGGTTAGTGTTAACACGACTAGAGAAACCTGGACAGTTAAGCGTAACCGTTTACCCTTACGATACAAACGTTTATCCGGTACAGGGTGAGCAGTTTTAGAAAAGAGTGTTAATGGTTGATTAGGCTGATAAGGATTCCAAAATACATGGGCACCTAAATTATGCTCGGCATAGGGTTTCATAGTTCAAAATTAGAGGTAGTGTGTTGAGAGCGAACCAGCGTTTACGCCCTGTGGTGTAAACGTTAGTAGTAAAACACCAGACAGAAACTATCTCAGTCTTGATCGTGATGCAAAACCTCTGTCCAAATTGATTTGGAGGGGCTTGTCGTTTTTAAGCAGGGCTTACGTATTTGTTTTACAAAAGCGATTTCAGGGGGTATGCGCGACCACCGGATGAATGGGGTGGTAGGTTAAAACCAGCTTTTTATTCCTTTTTTCTGGTATAGTAGGGTATAGTAAATTGGTGTAATTTGTAGTTAATAACTCAAATAGCGGTGAAAAACCCGCACGGTCAGCAAAAAACTACAAGATACAAACTAAAAGATACAAGTAAGCGCAATGTATGTGGCCTTAAGCTCAGCATAGTTGAGCTTGTAGGAGCTTGTTGACTGCTGCCACTGGGAAGATAGTCCAGTGACAGCTACTTTCAGTTGAATAGCTTGGTTTGAAACCGCTTTGGAACAACCGCTGAGAATCCCGCCTACTTTAGTGCTGGCATAAGTCAAAAGTAGTTTTAATCCTTTTATCCCCTATAGCTAGCAGGGCTGTTTCATTGGTTTAGACTCTGGATGAGTAAGGGGAGAGGCAGAGGAGAGGGTAGAGGGGGAGGAAGATGATATTGTTTGGTTATTTTGTCTTTCTTCCAAGTCAACCTTGTCTTCCTTGTCTTCCTTTTTCTGTATTAGATACAACAGCATTGCTTTAGCCCTGGGATAGGTAGGGTGCTGATTGCTTAATTTGGTAATTCCTGCTACAGTGGAAAAATCGGCTTTAACAACAATTTAGGGCATCTAACTAAAATCTTGAACCCAGTCGTTTCAGATAAGTTGAGGGGTTTGACCCCCTAATTAATTTAATTTTGTTTTTTGGGTTAGATTGATTGGGTGAAGAATGGGATGCGATCGCTTTTTAAAGTGATGATGAAAACCAAGAGTTAGTGTCATATCCAGTAGCGTTCAGGGCTGGGATCACCTAAATTGCTAGGGTTTGCCAAATTATCTATTACCCATTAAATAGGTAGGCATGATTTAACCGACTAATCGAACCGAATGATGTCAAGTTTTGTAAAATATCTAGAAATTCAATCTATGCCCTTAAGCCAGCATGTTTAGATAGATTTGTTTATATATAGTTACATAGCTGCATTGATTTGGGCTTACCTATTTAACTGTTACTAGTTCTCGCCATACATTCGGTATCCAAAACCACAACGTCCTCTGTCTCGAAAACAGAACAGGAATCGATTACGTTAACAATTGCCGGAAAAATGGCTTGTTTGAGTCGAGCTTGAGCTTCTGCTGCTACTGGTTGATACTGCATAATCCAGCGATTATTAGCTATATATTGTGGATTAAATGCTTTCTTATCTAACAACCAAAAATCAATGTCGTACTGCCTAATAAAGTGTTTGACTTCGGCTAAGCTTGAACTGTACTGGGCTTGAATTAAGTCAATCGCTCTGTTGCGAAATTGGTTGTAATAGTTAGTATGATAGGGAATACCGTATTCTCTACTTACTAAGATTGACCGTCCAGAAAAGGTTGGCAAGAAATCCGCTTCCTTTGATAGTGAGGCAATCAGGATATCGTTTGGTTGTTTAGCAAAGAATTCATAGAGGCCATGTTGCCTCCCAACCTCATAGTTGGTTTTGGGGAAATTACGGAAACCAAGAGGAGACAAGATTAGAGCCATTCCCACGAGTGTAACAATTGCTCGTCCCAACACTGGTTTCCCTTGAATTCGAGGGAAGGCTAACCTCTGGCAAGCTTGAATAATAGCATCAAGTAATAGAGTTATAGCGATCGCAGCAGCTAAGACTAGCACAATTCGCAGACTATGCTTACTGTAACGGCTGGGTAGATGCAGTCGGAACAGGACAGCATGAGCCATAATGAACATGCCAAGGGATACCAGGGCCAGTTGAGTCAGGAGTACCGTTTCCCCTTTGACTTTCTTCACTAACGGTAGCCATGAGGGAAATCTTAGCAGGATAGGCAATAGTAAACCAGCACAGACAGCTATAGGTAAACGCTGTCTTCGGGGAAATAGACCACTGCGAGCATCTTCCAACCAGAAATCCCATGGGTTGTGATCGAAAAAGGCGACTCGCCCTCCTGGTTGGAATTCTGGCATGGTTTTGGCTTGCTGTGCGCTGATAATTGGACCATAGTCAGAAGTGGTCAAAGCATAGGGCAACAGGACGATGAATGCCACACCTAACCCAGCTGCACAAAACCAATAGTCATTCTTCTGGGAGGATAGTCTGATTTTACCCTCTCGCCAACGCAACAGTTTCAGCACCAGAACCCCACAACACAGGAAAACGCACTGAGGATAAAATAAACCCTGGAGGGTGATCACTACGAGACAGGGGATCAATGAGCGCCGTGATAGGTAGTACAAAAATGCTAACAGCAGGGGATAAATAAAAGCCCTAGGGGTTGCTGATACTAAATCATCGAGCATCCATAGGGTTTGATTTAGAAGCAAAGACGCAATAAATCCTGCAGCTGGGATGGGCAGCATTTGTAGACAAAGCCCGAAACAGTAACTAGTGGTAATCAACCCTAGCACCATGGGTAGTAGTTTATTCAATAAGAGGGGATGAATCCCGACAAATCCGATCAGCCGATAGAGGGTAGTATAGCCAGCGGGTGCTACAGATTGGAAGTAATTGGCAATCAGATCATCGGGAAATAAGCTGGGATCAAAAAACCGTTGCATCCAAAATACATGCTGTCTGGCATCATCTTGTACAATGTATTGATTACTAAAGGCTTCTTCAAGGGCGATCAGGCTGTAAAGCATAGCAAATGCTAGGCTCAAGCTAAACCAAAATATTACTTGGTTTTTAGGGGGATTCGAGGCTGGGGGATTCATACTTTTTTGTGTTTGGGTAGAGACACTTAAAATGGGATAATGGGGTGACGGTTATCGGTAAGTTTCTAGATTAAGTATTATTGTTAACAGTGAAATATTATCGTTAACATTAACATTAATCATGAAACGGTCAATAAAAAGCGATCAATTACAATATCAAAATTAAACGAACACTAATAAATTTCCTTTGTACTTTTCGGTGTACTTTTTTGTGTGATGGAAACCAAACGATTACAGCTAGGGAAATTCCCTCAACCTCCCTTGCGACTATTATGCATTAGCCTACTGCTCTTAGGAATAGTCTTTCGCTTAGCCAATCTCGACAGCAAAGTCTATTGGGGGGATGAAACTTTCAGCTCCTCTAGAATTGCTGGCTATTCAGCGGAAGAAATTATCGGGGATATCTACACTGGTGAAGTCATTAGCGCTACAGAATTACAAAAATACCAGACCCCTAATTCTGACCGTAGCCTCGCCAATACCTTACGAATTATAGGGGAAGAAGCGCCACAACACCCGCCAGTTTACTATATATTAGCCCGATTCTGGGAACAATGGCTTGGTAGTTCCCTAGCACTCAAGCGCACTTTACCTGCTCTAATTAGCTTGCTGGGATTACCCTGCCTGTACTGGTTGTGCTTAGAACTATTTGGAGCATCATTGACCCCATGGCTTGCCGTGTCGCTATTCGCTGTTTCACCGATCCATATTTTGTATGCCCAGGAAGTTCGGGAATATAGTCTGTGGACTGTGAGTATCTTGCTATCGAGTGCTTCCCTGTTACGAGCGATGCGAGTCAACAGTAGGGTGAGTTGGTGCATTTATGCACTTTCTGTAGCGCTATCCTTCTACTCTCATTTATTTTCAGCACCCATTATCCTAGGTCACGGCATTTATGTCCTGATCATCGCAGGTTGGCAAGGGCGTCAACGGGTAATTGCTTACATCTCAGCGGTCACAGCAGCACTGTTGATATTTTCACCTTGGTTAGCTGTTTTCTTGGAAAATGAACCCAGAGCTAGCAAGCAATGGGGATGGGTTATTAAAGAATTACCCCCCCTGGATCTGGGTCGATATTGGCTGAAGAATCTACTCTACGGCTTTTTTGATGTACCCCTAGGCAAGGAGTACCCGTTTGACCTAACCTTTAGCTACACCCAGCCTAGAACTTACCTAGTGCTACCAATTGTGGGGCTAGTGGTTTATGGGCTATATTTTCTCTGTCGCTATACTCCAAAACAAGTTTGGCTATTTGTTTTGCTCCTGATGGGATTTACTAGTCTACCCTTAGTGCTACCAGATATAATTTCAGGAGGCATGCGCTCAACGATTGCTCGATATCAACTCCCAACTTACATCGGGATTCAACTGACTATTTCCTATTTACTCTCCACCAAACTAAGTAAGTTTTCGATTAGTATTTGGCAAAAACGTTTATGGCGATTGACTACAGTTATCTTAGTCTCTTGTGGTGTGATATCTGGTGTGCTTATTGTTCAAGCTGAAACTTGGTGGACGAAGTACAGCGACTACTATAATGCAGACGTTGCTAATATTATTAATCAGTCTCCTGCTCCCCTTGTACTCAGCGATAGTACTCACAATCGAATTCTATCCCTAAGCCATAAGCTTGACTCGAAGGTTCAATTACAACTGATCAAAAAAATCAAAAATGTTTCAGAAATACCTGAAGAACGCTTACCCAAACTATCAGGTAAATTTAGTGATGTTTTTGTCTTGGAAAATATTCCATCACCCTCATTGCTACGCCCCAGTATGGAAAAACATAATAACTATAAATTTAACCTGATATACGAAGGAAATATTGGCTTTAAAAAACGGAAAACTCTGTTGTGGAAAAAAATTGATTAGATTTGATTAGTCATTAGTCATGAGTGATTGGTCATTGGTCAAGTTTCTTTTGCCTTTTCACTTTTGGTTTCACCGCACTAGCTTCCAGAGATGCTTGCGTTTATGAGCTGCTTTAACGTCATAGGGTGACTCCTCTTCAAATTTTTGTCGCAGTTTTGGAGAAGGTCTATATAAGAAGACGTCACTGAAACTGGAAAAAACTTTAGGAGAATCCTTAGTTTTGATTAACTGTAAGGTCACCTTTGGCTCAAGTAAATAACTCAGAGACACTAATCGCATGATATCACTACTAATCACCAAGGGACGATTGGATTGATTAATAATATGAGCTTCCTCAGGCGTGTAATAGTTACTGTATTTATGCCACCAAGTTTCTGCTTGAGAACTAATGGCACAAGACAGCACACTTCCTGAAATAACTGTAATAGCGACTAATCGCCATAGTTGTTGTCGTTTTATTGTCTGACCATTAAGGGGATTAATTTTTTTAGCAAGGAGGTAAGCAACAGCAAGTTGTATACCCAAGTAACAAGGAATGAAATAGCGAGCCATGCTGGAACGCTGTCCTCCTAAAATTAAATCCTGAGCAATGGGAAACATGCCAACAACTGCGATCATGGTCAAGATAAATAACCAAACCCGCTGCTGACTATGACGACACATAAAATAAATAGAATAGCCTACGATAATTAAAATAAGGATATCGAAATAAATCAGTAAATGGTCGTAGTTAAACTTTAGATCTCGACCTGACCGCACATCAAATAAGGGATTGTTATAGCCAATCTGGATATCGAAAAACACAGAACTCAGATTGATAAGCCAGCGGGTGATCAGTTTACCGAGTGGAGTCTCTTTATCCGCCCAATCCCCCAATTCAATACCGTTTTCAATTACCAATCTGAGCCAAGGTAAAAAGGCAATAATGCCGAAAAGCGAAGCTAATCCATACCTAACGACTTGTTTACTAAAACGAAATTTTTCTATACAAATAACATAGATACCATGTCCAATAAAAACTAATCCAGAAAGCAAATAGCTGTAGAGATTTAGAGAAACTGTTATGGCATAGATTACCCAACTGATCAGTGTGCTAAGACGCATCGCCCTCAGCAAGGCTATGCTGGAAAGCAATGTGGTCAATGTCCACAAGCTATATTGTCGAGCTTCCTGGGCATACAACACATGGAATGGAGAGACACACAGCAATGCGATCGCAATCCATCCTGTTAGGGGAGACTCGAACAACTCCAAACAAAGCCAATAAATGCACGGCAAATTCAAAAGACTAATCAAGGCTGGTAAACTTCTCATCACCGTAACGGAATAACCGAACAATTTTGCCCAAAAGTGAGCCATCACAAAATATAACGGTGAATGTTGTGGTTCATGTAACGCTAACCCTTGGATCGTGTCACCTACATCTTTGTTATCATTAGGACGCTGATACTGCTGTAATTCTTTAACATTAATTTGACGACCATCAATTTCTTGGATAATTTCTGCTTTGGTATAGCCAGAAATTCGCAAGGATGTATATGCTTCATCAATCCAATACACTTTTTTGTCAATATTGACTAATCGAAAAACTATTCCCAGGAGTAAGATAATAAGAATTAAATACTTAGACAATTGAGCAGATGTAGGTCGATTAAATTTTATATGATTTCCCATGAATTATCGGGGTAGGGGTTATTAATTGGTGGCCTTTGAGCAGAGGTTAAGGATTGGATAAGCGTTGGGAAAATTAAGTTAGCCGTTTCAGGCAACACCAAATAGTAAAGCTTACCCCTCAGGAGCACTATGGCAAGACTAAATTGATGGCCAGCACTTTCAAACCTTAGCCGAATCGTGATTTAAGACTGAAACTCGGAATTTAGGGAAGGGACCAGTGAAGGCAATACCAAAGGCGGGATATGACGACTGGTAGTTCTGCCTTAGTTAGAAAGATTATGAGCCGACGACACCGGATTAGCCATCGTATTGATTAGTCCCTTACATATCTTTACATAAATTCGTTCCGTTCAATCAACTCTACCAACTTACCTGTATTATGGAAGATAAAATCCATTGCCTTTATATATATGTGGTGATTTGTTTAATACTGGCTGTGGTGATTATTGGGATTCCGCTGCTAATTATATTAGGTATTGTCAGTCTAATTATGCCCATAATTGCCTTATTGACACTCCCCGTCCTAGAAGAACGGGGATTCTTTGATCAACGAGGTCACTTGCTTCTTCAGACCGGAATCAGAAGAAGTAGAGGTGTCCTCTCCTAAAGCGTTGGGATCGATGATCCAGGTTCCGGTGTGCCCCACCGTACCCAAGGCTCTTTTTAGGATATTGATAGCTGCATTATGATCGCGTTCGCGTAGCGTCGCCTTCGGCGAATCTAAAACACATCCACACTTACAGGTGTGAGTCCTCGTTGATAGCGATTTCTTGACAACTTCACAACAGCTGGAACAATTTTGACTAGTATAAGCGGGATTAACTGCTATCGTTTGTCTACCAAACTTTTGTCCAAAATATTCCAGCCATTTCCTGAACTGATACCAACCTGCATCATTAATAGATTTAGCAAGACAATGATTTTTAACTAAATTTATTACTCTTAAATCTTCGTAAGCAACCACATCGTTAGAGTGGATTACGCAGCGCGCCAGTCTCTTGGCGTGCTCTTCACGCTGCCTACTTATTTTAAGATGTGTCCGGCCTAATTTATTAACGGCTTTCTTACGGTTGGATGAGCCTTTCTTTTTGCGAGAAACCCGACGCTGGTAAAACTTCAGTCTTTTTTCGCCTTTACGATAAAACCTAGGATTTGGCTCTACGCCTCCCTTGGAATCGGTATAAAATTCCTTAAGTCCTACGTCTAGCCCAATATTAGTATGAGAAGGTTCTAAAGATTCCTTTTCATCAACTTTTATACAGAACTGAACATAGTAACCATCCGCGCGGCGCACTAATCTAACTCGCTTAATTAGCTTCTGATCATAACGCCATAATTCCCAAGTTCCTTTAAGTCTTAGTTTTCCAATACCTTTTTTGTCTAAGAAATCTATTGACTTAGTATCAGAAGACAACTTCCAGCCCGATGTTTTGTATTCAACCGATCTGGAAAATTTCTTGAATTTGGGATATCCCTTTTTGCCAGGAACTTTCTTTTTGCATTTATCGTAAAATCTAGCAATTGAGCTATAGGCTCTTTCAACCGAAGCTTGACATGCATGAGAGTTCAAATCCTTTACAAAAGGATATTCAGCTCTAAGCCACGTATTATGACGATACAGTTCTTTTTGTCCTATACCCTTATTGTCCATCCAATAACGGATGCACTTGTTGCGGACAAATTGACCAGTGCGGATCGCCTCATCAATCGCGGCATATTGAGTTTTATTCCCTTTGACCTTGAACTCTAAGACGATCATTTTGACGTGAAAAAACTCTACGTAATATTGTAGCACAAAAAAAAGCCGTCGAACGAAGGACGGGGCTTGAAACCCAAATTTTTTAGTCAAGGTGCTGGAAAATCCTAATCAGCCCTATCGCTACCCGTATATTTTTCGGGTGCTTTGACATGCCATGGCATAATTGATACAACGTTTGGGAGATGACAGTATTGATAAGTTAGGGTAATTTATCGTCAAAGATTTTACTGACTATCTCGAATCATGAAGCGATCGCTTGTCCGTATTTCCCTATTCATATCATTACTAGGGTTTACTCCATCTCCTGGTATAGCAGCTCCCCCTAGAACTCCAGACCAAACCGAAGCCTGTGAAATCTTAGTGATTGGAGGTGGATTGGCTGGTGCTGCGGCTGCCTATGAAGGCTTATTGGCCGGGCAAACGGTGTGCTTGACTGAGATTACCGACTGGGTAGGGGGACAAATTTCTGCCCAAGGAACCTCTGCTCTGGATGAACGACCCACTCAGCGATCGCGTTTATTCTATCCTAAGGGCTATCTAGAATTACGCGATCGCATTAAACGCTACTACCGTCAACTCAATCCTGGGGACTGCTGGGTAAGCGAATCCTGTTTTCTACCCCGTGATGCTCACCAAATCCTGTTTAATATTTTACGAAAGGCGGCCAAACGGGGAAAAGGGACATTAAAATGGTTTCCCTCTACTGTAGTTAAGGAACTAGAGATTAGCCCAGATGGCAAAACCATTGACAGTGTGATTGCTATTCAGCACAAAAGTACTGCTGATGCTCCTGCCCTGAACACCTTTCCCCTATCTCAAACTATTGAAGATTGGTATAGCTACGAGAATTCCTCCCGCTTTGAGAAAAGCATTTTGCGCATTGTTCCCCAACAGACCCAAGACAATAGTTCTAATTGGTATATTATCGACGCAACAGAAACTGGTGAAATTATTGCCCTAGCTGACGTTCCCTACCGTTTGGGGATTGACTCCCGCTCCTACCTAAACCCTTCCGCATCTAGTGCTACTGACGACCCCTATTGCACCCAAGGCTTTACCTACACCTTTGCCATGGAGCAAACCAAGGAGCCTCAAACCCAAGAAATGCCCTCCTTTTACCCGCAATACCAACCCTACTACAGCTATGAATTACAGCGCCTAGCGGACTTTGAAGGAGTATTCACCTATCGGCGAATTTGGAGTTCTAAGCGGGGTAAACGGATCCGATGGGGGGTTACTGCTCCCACTCCAGGGGACATTTCCATGCAAAACTGGACATGGGGTAATGATTATCGTCCTGGCACTTCAGAAGATAATCTAGTTTACACCCGTCGCCAATTACGAACTACTGGTCAACTGGCTCCCGGTGGCTGGATGGGAGGCTTGCGTACGGAAAGTCTACGGAAAGGAGAAGAAAACGCTCTCGGTTATTACTATTGGCTAGTCGCAGGAACTACCGACTCCCAGCTTGGGGATGGGGTAAAAGAGCCTCATCCCAATCACCGCTATCTAACGGGGTTAGATTCTCCGATGGGGACAATGCATGGGTTGTCTAAATATCCCTATATACGGGAAGGGAGGCGGATTATTGGACGCCCTTCCTTTGGCTATCCTCAAGGCTTTACTATATCAGAAGTGGATATTTCCCGCCGTGACTACCAGGATGAGTATTATCGGCAGACCCTCTCACCAGACGAATATCGCCGCTTATGGGCAGTACTGGCTGGATTAGAAGCCCCCTCTGTGATTCAAGGTAAAATCCAGCCAGATCAAGTCAGTCAACGCAGTCGCTCTACTATCTATCCTGATTCTGTGGGTATTGGTCACTATGCCATTGACTTTCATCCCTGTATGACCCTAAGTCCAGCAGAAACCCCAGGAAACACCGAGCGTCAAGGGGAACGGCGGGGAGCAGGTCAAGCCTATCCGTTCCAAATTCCCCTGCGAGCAATAATTCCCCAGAAAATTGACAACCTATTAGTAGGAGGTAAAAGTATTGCTACCAGTCACATTGCCGCTGCTGCTTATCGGGTGCATTCCTTTGAATGGTCATCCGGTGCTGCTGCTGGTACAACCGCTGCTTTTTCCTTAGAAACTGGGATAGCACCTTACCAGCTTCTAGAAGAACCCCTCCTGCAACAAACCCAACTCCAAGCTCTACGCCAGCAGTTGGAAAAAAACGGTAATCCCACCGCTTTCCCAGACACTTCCATCTTTAATCAGAATTGGGAGGATTGGCGGTGAACTGAGACAGTTAACTAATAGTAACTATCGATAGTAATTATCTTTAGTAGGCTACATTTTTTGATAATGGCTCTTCCATAGATATAGCAACCGCCAGGGCGGTTGCTATATTATCTGTTTCTCAATAGTAATAAGTCATGGTTGTGCCATGACTTATTATTAATAATTAGCGACAATAATGCTAAAGATAGTTAGTTAGTAATTGGTCATTAGTAATTAGACTACTATTCCCTATTCCCTATTCCCTATTCCCAGAAGGTATTTGTAGCCAACATTCAATTACCTTCTGGTTTAGATATTGATACTAATCAGTATTTTTAACTATCATAGCATGCTGATTAATATCAGCTGTGGTAGTCATAAAATTAGCAAATTAGTTGGTAATTAAAGTTCGCTGACAATTAACGCATATCCAGCACATGCTAACAATTATAAGCGCGATGGTAGTTTTGATAGCGGGTTGATTAAGCTGACTTAATATTATTTCCCGACCAACTTTACCATTCCAATCCCACCAAAATACAGACCAAGTACAGCACCCCCCAGTAAACTTTGAGTGAGAGGATCTGTCGAAGGAGTCAGCACCGCTCCCAAGATAGCTGCTCCTAGGACAACTGTGCGCCAACCAGAAAGCATTTGCTTGGAAGAAACAATTCCCAAAAACCCCAGTAACATTTGAATAACTGGGATTTGAAATGCCAAGCCAGTACTAAACATCAACAATAATACAAATTCAAAATACTTATCAATTGACCACAACTGCTCTACTACATCTGCTCCGTAACTGATAAAGAAATTCAGAGCGGCAGGAATTAGAGCAATGTAGGCAAATACCAAGCCTAGGAAAAACAGAACTGTTGATCCTAAAACCACAGGTCCGATGAAGCGTCGCTCCCGACGAGTTAACCCTGGTAAAACAAATAGAAGGATTTGGTAAAGAATAAAAGGACTAGCAACCAATAAGCCACTATAGCCAGCCACTTTCAAGGACACAAAAAAGTATTCCCCTGGAGCCAGTTGCAGAAACTTGACCCCCCTAGCTGGAATTTCCAGCAACTGAACAATCGGCTTAACTGCCACAAAGCAGCCAGCCATGGACAAGAATACAGCAATCAGCGAGTAAAAAATCCGCTTTCGCAACTCCTCTAAATGGTCGAACAGAGACATCTCGACATCATTAGGTACCTCGTCGAGATAGGTCTCAGGGTCTTTGAGAGTATCCAAACTTTCCTGGGGAGCAGTATCTAACTCAGAAGGCGTCATGGATTTTGATTGGCTTAGGGAACGTTCTCTATTGTATCTTCTTGTATCTTCCCAGGATTGTGTGGGGAGATTTCAAACAGGACGATAGACGCGATAGTTAATCTTGGGAAAGATATTGTCAATTTTCTCGACTTTCTCCAGCCAGCCTGCATCAATCTTGCCCAGCTTGATATCATCGTAAAGCTTATTAAAGCGCATCAAATGCGATCGCGTTCGTCTAACTGCATAAGGTACCATTGTCTCGGTGCGCATAATAAATGCCCAGTCTGACGATTGCGCTAGTAGTAACTCTCGCGCTGCTTGATTTAATGCCTTCCACTCCAACTCATCTGTAGCTTCCAACCTTGACAGCTCAATCATCCGTTCTGTAGCTTTGTGCAGATGAGGGTAAATCCAGGTATTGGTTTCATTCAGCCAGTATTCATGAAAGCCCTGATACCCCCAGCTAGATTGAGAAGGTTTACAGACTTGTTGGATCGGATTATTCCGCAAATAATCTGCCAAATGAGTCATTTCATAGGTGTTCTGGTCATACCAGGACTTACGGAGCAAGACATCCAGAAACCAAGGTCCCTCGTACCACCAGTGACCAAATAACTCTGCGTCATAGGGAGATACCACAATCGGAGAACGCTGTATCATTGCTGCTAGATGTTTAACCTGCTGCTGGCGATTAAACATGAAATTTCCAGCATGTTCCGCAGCTTTGTCTTTTGCCCAATACGGATCATACAGTTGCTTTTCCCCTAATCCTATACCACGGTCTGTAATTTTGTGATATTTTATACCCGTATTCTTCCGCTGTCCATGGGGCATAATATATGCTTTAATGTAATCATAATCTGCTTCCCAGCCTAAATCCTTGTAGAATTCCCGATATACTGGATCTCCTGGATACCCGACTTCCGAAGACCACACCTGCTGGGATGACTCATGGTCACGACCAAAGGCAGCAACTCCTGTCTCAGTATAAATGGGGGCATAGGTACCAAACCGTGGTCGGGGACGAGCGTACAGAATACCATGACTATCCATCAGAAAATAGCGCAAACCAGCATCTGCTAGCATCTCCTCAATCCCTTCGTAGTAAGCGCATTCCGGTAACCAGATGCCCTTGGGCGGACAGCCAAAGTTTTGCTCATAATGTTCACAAGCCACCCGAATTTGAGCCCAAACTGCTTGGGGATACATTTTCATCAAAGGAAAATAGCCATGGGTAGCACCGCAGGTGATAATTTCCAGGTTATTACTGTCTAAAAATTGTTTAAATGCCTTGACTAAATCCCTTTCATAGTGTATCCAGGTTTGGCGAATAGCGCTGAACTCTTGAACATAATGTTGGGCTAGGTAACGGATATGACCATTATGCTGATTATGCTCAACCTCCTTCTTGGCTAGTTCTTGGAGCAGTGACAGATGGCGCTCATAACGTTCTTGTAGTAGTGGATCCCGTAGCATCGACACCAAAGGTGGTGTCATACTAATGGTTATTTTGAAGTCAATCCCATCCCGCTTTAATCCCTCAAAAACATGTAGTAGGGGAATATAGGTTTCAGTAATGGCTTCAAATAGCCACTCTTCTTCTAGAACATAATCACTTTCTGGATGCCTAACAAACGGTAAATGGGCGTGAAGGACAAGAGCAAGGTAGCCAATAGCCATGATCAAGTAGCAGCCGTGGGTAGATTATTAAAGGAGAATTGACGCAATCCGCGATAATGTTACATTATTTTAAGATTTTAGTCTCAAATAGACTGGGAAAGTGCCAGAAAAGGGCTGGTTAGTAACGAGACTATAAAATAATAAAATAGACATTAAATTGTAAGGAAGCACACATCACCAACAAAAAATAACAAATCTTAGTCTTATTCCAGCCTTATTGGTTAAGAGTGCTAACACCAAATTGCATGCAGGCAGCTACAGAAACATACACTAACTCCCCAACCTTTCTACAACTGCTGCTGTTTGTCGATGAACGTCCCGGTTCCCGTAAACAGCTCCAGTCTATCCACCATTATCTGGAAACTCTCAAGACAGAGTATCCCTTTGAACTAAAGGTTGTGGATGTTGGGGAACAACCCTATCTAGCTGAACACTTTAAGCTAGTAGCAACCCCAGCACTGATTAAGATTAATCCGAAACCCAAACAAACCCTTGCAGGTAGTAATCTAGTTGCCCAGCTGAAGAACTGGTGGCCCCGCTGGCAACGCTCTCTAGAAGAAAACCAAACCCAACTTACCCAAGGATTCCCTTTACAACCAACTGTTAGCTCATCTAACTCCTCGGCTGAGACATCACCAGAGACAGCTGGTTCCCTGGCTTGTGCCTTGGAACTGATTCGACTGTCCGACGAAGTATTTCGCCTCAAGAAAGATAGAGAAGAATTGCTTGAGCAGCTGCAATTTAAAGACCAAGTCATATCCATGTTAGCTCACGACTTGCGCAGTCCTTTGACAGCAGCATCCATTGCCTTGGAAACCCTACAGCTAGAGCAACCAGTAGCCCAGAATGGCAGAAAATCTGGGCTGACGCCACAGCTAAAGGCACGGCTGTTTGAGCAAGCTCGTAATCAATTGCGCACTATCAACCGGATGGTGGTGGATCTGCTGCAAGCTAGGAAGGGAAGTAATGCTGAATTCAACATCCGACCTCATAAGCTGAATTTTGGCAGACTTTGCCAAGACGTTCTAGTTCAGATGCATGAACAGTTTCAGCTCAAAGCTCAGGTTCTGCAAACCGACATCCCACAAGACTTGCCTCCTGTCTACGGCGATGAAGAATTGGTGCGTCAGGTGCTAATTAACCTGCTGGATAATGCGATTAAGTATACTCCCAAAGGGGGGAAAATTGCTGTGTCTAGCATCCACCGTACTACCCAGAAAGTTCAAGTTAGCGTTTGCGACAATGGTCCTGGTATACCACAAGAAAATCGCGATCGCATTTTTGAAAACCACTTCCGCCTTAAGCGAGACGAAGCTATAGAAGGCTATGGGTTGGGCTTAGCCCTATGTCAAAAGATTATCCGTGCCCACTATGGTCGCATTTGGGTTGATTCACCTATCAAGGGTGGCAGCTGTTTTCACTTCACCTTACCGATTTATCGATAGGAAATGGGGTTTAAGGTTTAAGGTTTAAGGTTTAAGGTTTAAGGTTGTTTTCTTGAACTGATCAGGTAATCGCTGTTCAGTCTTGAGAGCGCAAAGCCGCAATAATCTGAGTATTGGCTTTGGGGAAGGGAAACTGATCTACTTCATCTAAGGTTACCCAGCGAATCTCATCACATTCAATAGGTTGCGGAACACCACTGAGATGGCGACAGTGGTGTACACTTAGCACAACACGAAAGTGGCTGTAGGCGTGATTAATTGTGATCAGGTGTTCACCAACCTCAATCTCAATGCCCAATTCTTCCTGAATTTCCCGTTTAATACATTCCGGAACAGTTTCACCAAGCTCAATTTTGCCACCAGGAAACTCCCAAAGACCACCCAATAAGCCTTTTGCAGGTCGGCGGTCGATTAGAATTTGTCCCTGGTCGTTCCAAATCACAGCGACACCGATATTTTTTGTGGGTAGGGGAGAAGATGGTTCACGCATAGGTATTTCAGATTGAATACCATGATTGTAAGCCTGACAGTAAGTTTTCCAGGGACAATCAGGGCAATTGGGAGTTTTCCGAGTACAGATAGTTGCTCCCAAATCCATTATTCCGTAGGTTTTACTCTCGAGGATGTTGATGATCCAGTAAGGCTTCTGATAGCTTCCATAATTGTTGAGTGGCTTTGGCAGGTGGTATCGACAATGCTACCAATCGTGCTATTACTCGTTTAACATTACCATCGAGAATAGGCACTGGCTGATTGAAGGCAGCGCTGAGAATACCACCTGCTGTTGTTCTACCAATCCCTGATAATGCTAAGACCTGGCTCAGCTCTTGGGGAAAAACGCCACCATGACACTGCATAATTGTTTTAGCGCAGGCGTGCAAGTTGCGAGCACGGGAGTAATATCCCAGACCCTCCCAAGCTTTGAGGACTTGCTGTAAATCAGCAGATGCCAGATGTTCGAGGGTGGGAAATTGCTCCATCCAGCGGTGATAGTAGGGAATGACCGTTTTGACCTGGGTCTGCTCTAGCAGAATTTCAGACACCCAGATGCTATAGGGTTCCCAACTTCGTCGCCAAGGTAAATCTCGACCAGCTCTGGTATACCAGTCCAAGAGTGATCTTCTTTGTTCCGATACTTTTTAGCTACCAAAGTCTATCAAGATAAACTTTAGCCCGCCAATGCAAGCTGATTCGAACGCCAGGGGGTATCTCCCAAAGCACAAAGAAATATTCCTCGTGCGCCATTAAATTTCTAGAACCAGATCCAATGTCACTACAAAACCCTTGGTTTTCGGGAAATATTAATTAAGACAAGGTCGTGGCACTAATATAATAGTTAAAGTATAGCAAATTACTTGAGGCAATGGCCAACCTTTGTGATACTTTTGCCTACTGTCCACTAACCTCAATAATAGAAACCGACAGACTCAGGTGATGATCTGCCGATATTCGATTGGGCATTTTCTATCAAAAATCTATAGATTCAGCCCTATGGGGCCAAGGTTTGACTAATCTTCCTCCACAGATTGAGATTCAGCTATTTGCAAAGACTTGTCAAAAACCATACGTTGTTCAGCGTTCCTAAGGAAATAGCCGCTAACCATGGCTGAAGCCAAAAGGCGACCTAGATTCTCACGGCTAGTACTGATAGTTACCCCAAAGTCTTGGGAAGGCAAGTTTCCCAACATTCCCATAATATTGTTTTCCATCACCTGATAGACTTCCGAAGACGTTGGTCTAGACAGCTGGGTAATGGTTTCTGGACTCATCGATTGAACATACTGCCAGAGTAAATTATTGTCAGAATCTTTATCAAAGAACTCAGGAACATGATTGGGATTGGATGCGTTATTCACCGTTTTACCTCCTAGCGATGGCTAATTCCGGTTTTTCTACTAGAGTCGGCAGCCAATGATGATGTTTATCTGTTTAGCTCTACTGCTTCGTATTTCTAATTACTTTAACAGGCAAGTGACCATGGCAAAGTAGGTGGAACCGAACCATCTAGGATCTGATTTTCTCACCTATTGGTCATTAGTCATTGGTGATTGTGGCTAATGACTAATGACTAAACCAACTCAGAACAAATTAACTAGCTGGGATATATTCCCGCATATCCCCTTGACGCTTACGAAGTTTAGCGATCGCTTCTCGTTCGATTTGTCGCACTCGTTCACGGCTGATGTTGAGGTGTTGACCAATTTTGGCTAATGTCATTGGTTCGTCCTCTGCCAAGCCATAACGGAGTCTCAACACCTGCCTCTGCTGCGGTGTCAAATCATCCATGAATTTCTCTAAGTCTAGCTGCATTAACGATTGAGTCACAAAGTCTTCTGGTCCAGGACCGGTGTCTTCGAGCAACTCAACTAATTCTGTATCTTTGTTATCCCCCACTCGCAACTCCAAAGAGAGGGGTTGACGTGCTTGCTCGAAGTACTCGCGCAATTGTGATGGTGTTAGGTTCAACTCAATTGCCAATTCTGAGATAGTAGCTGTTCGTCCCAGCTTTTGGGAAAGTTGGCGCTGGGCTTTTTTGATTTTGTTTAACTTCTCGGTAATATGGATAGGAAGGCGAATCGTGCGCCCTTTTTCTGCGATCGCACGAGTAATTGCCTGCCTTATCCACCAGTAGGCGTAGGTAGAAAAACGATAGCCTTTGGTAGGGTCAAATTTTTCTACACCCCGCTGCAAGCCGATGGTTCCCTCTTGAATCAAGTCCAGCAACTCGAGATTACGCTTAATGTATTTCTTTGCCACTGCCACCACCAATCGCAAATTGGCTTCCACCATCTTGCGTTTAGCGGATTCACCAACAGCTATGCTAGACTTTAACTGAGAATCCGTTAGGCAAGATGCTGTTGCCCACTCAGAAAACGTAGGTTCACGACCCAGCTGTTGGACAAGGGACTCTTTGACTTCCTTTAAGGTTGTTAACTGTTTAACCTTTTTCCCGTAAGAAATTTCCTGCTCATGGGTCAGTAATGGTACACGACCGATTTCCTTTAAATAGGTACGAACTAAATCTGTAGAGTCCTGAGCGGTTTTCATTGAATTCGATGGCGTTATCAGTGAGATTTAAATTAAGAAAATTAAAGCAGACCATGCTGGTTTTCCAAACCAGATGATAAGCTTTGTGGGATTCCAGTTAAATTATTTTAATAAATTTTACATAACTTAACTAAATTCCCGAAGAAGGTGTAAGGTAAGATGACCCAAACAGTTTGGATTGCCAGACACGGAAACCGCCTTGACTTTGTTAACCCCGAATGGTTCAACAAGGCAGAGCGACCCTATGATCCACCGCTTTCAGTAGATGGGGAACTGCAAGCAGCGCAACTGGGTCAACGCCTTGTAGGAAAAGGAATTAGGCATATATTCGCCTCACCGTTTTTACGAACTGTCCAAACGGCTAACCAAGTCGCAGAAATTCTGGATTTACCTATTAAGCTAGAGTTGGGTTTAAGTGAATGGCTCAATCCTGAGTGGATGGCAACTGAACCAGAAAGACTGCCTAATGAAGTATTGCACAAGCAGTTTCAGCGAATTGACACCAGTTATACTTCCTGTGTAATCCCTGAATATCCAGAAACAAGTGTTGCTTTACTCAAACGAACAGGTGAAACGGCACAACGTATCACCGCTCAATTTTCAGAAGATTTACTACTGGTTGGTCACGGACCATCAGTAGTTGGAACCACTCAGGGACTAGTGGGTGCCACACAAAACATTAAAGCATCCTTGTGCTGTTTAGTTAAACTAGTGCGCCAAGAAAAACAGTGGGTGATGGAACTGAATGGAGATACCTCTCACCTGAGTCAGACAGAAGATGTCCTCCGGTTTAATTGAAGGGTATAAGCTTCCATAACATACAAAGTTGTTTTTGTCAATAGTCTACAGCCATAGTCTCCTTTGACTCATCATCTCACACTTCCCTTCGCCCAAGGGGCGACAGTGGCGCGAACGGGTAAGACCTAGGGCTAATCTGGCTGAGGGACGCGCTTTGACCCATAACCAATCACCAAAGACCAATGATACACTAACTGTTCGTGAATTTACAGGTGTCAAAATAGACAAACTAGCTAAGACACCGTAGTTTCCACGAGGGCTAGAAATTAAGACTGTGCAACAATTTAGGCATCTAGTGGTGGTATAACATCTTACCATCACCTAAGGTTGGGCGGCGAGTGTTGCCCCTATGTTCTTGGTATGGGCATGAATCGACGCCTTGCAATGGTCAGTGGTCAATGGTCAGTTCCATGCATGTAATTAGCAATTAGCCCATAGCTAAAAGCTAGTAGCTGCAAAACAACTGACACAAATAAACAAGCATGGACAACTGACCTCAAATCCCCCGAATTGATTGGTGGGGATGGGCTGAAAATTATGGTACAGCGTAGAATTGATGGCGGTTGCCTCTATGTCCAGTCTAGGCTAGACAGTTCGGCTCTTAGCTAATTTTATTGGTTATGTTACCTGAGCATACACCCATGGAATCGAGCACTGGACATCAAAGAGTGGACTATCACCTCTTGAAAGTCCAAGCGGAAATGATTAACCAGATTGCCCAGGTTACAAGGGGGACGTTAGTCCTCAATGAATTGCTACCCACCATAGCTAATCAATTACATCAAATCTTGCAAGTGAGTGGCTGTTTAATGTTTCCCACTCACGACCCTCCAGCTATGGCAACTCATCAAGTTAGCTTTCCCATTACCCAATCAGTGGAGAGTACAGGCGAGCCATGTCTGATCGAGGTATTTCGCCACCTCTTTCAGAGTTATCACTCCTGGCTAGCTCAGGGCAAACCGTTGATTATTCCTGAATCGGAGGGAAAACTCCCACCAGAACTGAAGGAATTAACCTATCCATGTGACCTCCGTGCCATCATGATGGTGCCACTGCTGCATGGGCAGTCTTGTCTAGGTAGTATGACCTTGTATCAGTGCGTACACGAACGAGAATGGACAGTCCAAGAAATTGCCTTTATCCGAGGGATCGCCGATCATTTTGCCATTGCCCTAACCCACCAAGAACTTGAGCAACTCTATCAAAAACAAAGCCAAGAACTTAAACAAAAAGAGTCTGCACTAAAAGTAAGCGAGGCTAGAAACCGAGCCCTCTTAGAAGCGATACCAGATGTAATCTTTCGTGTCAATCGGGATGGCTTTTACTTGGATTGGAAAGCGGCCATTGAAAACCCTGTGCTGTTTCTCACCAATAACTGTATTGGGAAACATTTACATAACTGTTTACCCACTGAGGTAGCAGGATTAATTTGGGAGCATGTGGAAATAGCCCTAGAAAGTGATGAGATGCAAGTTATTGAGTCCCCAGTCAGACAAGATGGTAAACTCCGCTACTTTGAGGCTCGTATTGTTAAAAGTGGGTTAGATGAAGTTGCTGTTATTGTCCAGGATATCACTGAGCGTATTGAAGCACGACTCACCCTAGCACAAGTCAATGATGCTTTGGAAGTCAGAGTTCAACAACGTACCGCTGCTCTGAGGAAAGCGAACCAAGCACTCAAGGGGGAGATTATTGAGCGCCAGAAGGCAGAAGAGCAGTTGCGGCAGAGTGAAGAGCGGTTTCGTAATGTCGTAGAAATTAGTAGCAATTGGATGTGGGAGATGGATGAAAATGCTGTCTATACCTACGCTAGTCCCAAAATCTGGGACTTACTCGGTTATGAACCATCAGAAGTAGTTGGCAAAACTCCCTTTGACTTAATGTTAAAGGAAGAGGCAAAACGTGTGATGGAAATTTTAGCTTCCTTTACCGTTTTAAAACAGCCCTTTAGCAACTTGGAAAATACCAGAATTAATAAAAATCGTCAGTTAGTGGTTCTGGAAACCAGTGGTGTACCAATTTTTGATCGTCTTGGCAAGTTTTGTGGTTATCGAGGAGTTGATAGAGATATCACTAAACGGAAACAAACGGAAGTATAAATCATAAATGCACTGGCTAAATAGAAACAACTTGGGGAGCTAAAATCCAGGTTTATAACCATGAAACTTTACGAATTTTGTACCCCTATAATAACGATTTATTCATCAGCGAATTTACTGGGACATTACGGAACAAAATGATCAAAATCTAAAAAAAAACATCACCTACATCGCATTAAAAACATGGTTCAATATATAACCATAATTTTGAATGATATCTTGCTGATTTGCAAGGTATAAGCCGGTAAAATAGAGTTACAGCTAAAGCCGATAGACTTGGAAAGTTTTTGCACCGATTTAATTTATAAAATCCAGCTTAATGAACGAAATGAGCACACAATAAAATTTACTTATAGCTTAGAAAAGTTTTAAAAAAAATTAGGTAGTAATCATGGAAAAAATAATGCGGCTAGTTCGTTATCATCCGCCCGACCGTATATGGATGAAAAATTGCTTAGGCAAATTTTGGAGAATTTGCTGAGTAATGCACTGAAGTATTCTCCCAAAGGTAGCATAGCACAGTACAGTTGAGCTTAAACTCACTTGCTCTGCCAATCAGGCTATCTTTAAAATCAGCGATCAAGGTATTGGTATTCCTGAAGAAGACCAAGGACTACTCTTTGAGACCTTCCATCGAGGTACGAATGTGGGGACAATTACCGGCACTGGCTTAGGACTGGCAATTGTCAAAAAGTGTCTCGATATCTACCAAGGTCAAATTGATCTAGAAAGTGAGGTCACTGTCGGTACAACATTTACTGTAACCCTGCCAATATATTACTTGCTATCAAATTAATGATGAGAAAAATATTAGTGATTGAAGATGAAGAATTTGTCCGGGAAAACATTATAGAACTCCTCGACGCCGAAGGATTTGATGTCATTGGAGCAGAAAATGGTCGTGTTGGTGTTAATTTAGCTAAAGGAACTATCCCAGATTTAATTATCTGTGATGTCATGATGCCGGAAATGGACGGTTACAGTGTCTTAACATCCCTGCGTCAAGACTCAATGATGGCAACAGTTCCTTTTATTTTTTTGACAGCAAAGGCTGCTAAAAATGATTTTCGTCAGGGTATGGAACTAGGGGCAGACGACTATATTACCAAACCCTTTACCAGAGCAGAACTCCTCGGGTCAATTTCCAGTAGACTCAAAAAAAAAGCTGCTGTTCATAAGCATTACAATACTGAACTTCAGGAAGCTAAAAATAAACTCAATTACTTAATCCGCCATGACAGCTTGACAAACCTACCTAATCGGCTGTCGTTGCGAGAACGGTTTAAGCAAGTAAAACAACACATCGACGATAATCACAAACTGCTTACCTTTCTGTGTTTGGGTTTAGATCGGTTTAATCAAGTTAACAATAATCTCGGTCATTTTTGGGGTGATTACTTACTCAAATTTGTGGCTCAACGCCTAACTTATTGTGTGGATAATCAGGGTACAGTTGCTCGTTTAAATGGCGATCAATTTGCCGTTATTATAGCCACAGCTCAACACAAACAAGATGTCATCAATGTTGTCCAAAGCATTCTTGAGAGCCTCTCTCAAACCATCGTTCTGGATGATCAAGAAGTTTTTATCACCGCCAGTATTGGTATTACCATTTATCCCCGTGATGGTGAAGACGTTGAACAATTACTCAATCATGCCAACCAGGCGATGCTTCAGGCAAAGCGTCACGGTGGTGATCAATATCAGTTTTACACCAGTTCCTTGAATGTCAATTCTTCAAATTATCTTACCTTGCAGAGTAGCTTACGCTATGCTTTGGAACGGGAAGAATTCCAGGTTTACTATCAACCCCAAATCAGTCTCGAGACAGGAAAAATTGTTGGTGCTGAAGCTCTATTACGTTGGCATCATCCAGAACTTGGTTTGATTCCCCCAGCAAAATTTATTCCAATCGCGGAAGAAACGGGTCTGATTATATCCATTGGAGAATGGGTATTACAGCAGGCTTGTCAGCAAGCTAAAGTCTGGCAAAATGATGGATTCACCTCTTTTCGTATAGCAGTAAATTTATCAGTTATTCAATTTAATAAACCAGATTTTTACCATAATTTGATCAAGATTTTGCAGTCAACTGAGTTAACCGCTCGAACTCTAGAACTAGAACTAACTGAAAGTATACTAGTAAAAAACACTGAAACTGCTATTCGTCAGTTATATGAATTAAAAAACCTAGGATTAGAAATTGCAATTGATGATTTTGGAACCGGATATTCTTCATTAAGCTATTTACAACAATTTCCCTTTGATGTCATCAAAATTGATCAGTGCTTTGTCCGTAAGATTGAGCATAAACCTAACCAGGCTGCTATTACTAAGGCCATTATACAAATGGCAAAAAGTTTAAATCTACAACTGATTGCTGAAGGAGTAGAAACTCAAGAAGAATTTGATTTTATTTATTCTCATAAATGTGATCGAGTTCAGGGTCATTTGATTAGTAGGGCTTTACCAGCGCCAGAATTTAAACGTTTACTCAATAGCGGTATTGGGTTCCCACTACCTCAAGTCAATTAGATTAGTTTCACAAAGCGCAAAAAAATGGTAAGAACAAAAATTATGTTAATTGAAGATGAACCTTCAGTACGAGAAAATATACTGGAGTTACTGGAGGCTGAAGACTTTGAGGCGATTGCTGGTAGTAATGGTCGGATTGGTATCGAGTTAGCCCAGCATGCCTAACATATTTTAGGATTTGCGATGTTATGATGCCAGAATTTGATAGTTATGAGGTATTGCAGATCTTGCGCAAACATCCTGATACGGCAACCATTCCTTTTATGTTTCTCACAGCTAGAGATGAAAAAACTGATCAGCGCCAAGGAATGGAATTAGGAGCAGATGATTATCTAACCAAGCCATTTACTAGAGTAGAACTACTAGGAGCAATTACTACTAGATTGGAAAAGCAAGCTGCCCTTGAGTTGCAAAAAGATAAAAAACTGGATTATTTGCGCAGCAATATTACACTGTATTTGCCCTATGAAATGGATAAACCCCTAAATCTGATTCTGGATATTTCCAAACTAATTATGGATAAATGGGATAGTTTGGAACGATATCAAATTAAGACTATGGCAGAAGATATCCATCAGTAGGCTGAACGGTTATTAAGGTTAATTCAGAACTTTTTACTTTATGCAGAACTTGAAATAATCGCTACAGATTCCAATAAACTGGAAAATCTGCGAAAGACTACCAGTAAATTGCCTAATCCGGTTCTGGCTAATTTGATTCAGAATCTTGCTCAAAAGACAGGACGGGTTGAGGATTTGCAATTAGATTGGCAAGAGGCTACTATTCCTATGTACCAAAATCGACTTAATAAACTGTTGGAAGAGTTAATTAATAATGCCTTTAAATTCTCAGAAGAGGGAACACCTGTTTGGGTCAATAGCTATTCATAAAATAATACGTTTATCTTGTCAGTGCAGGACAAGGGACAAGGGATATCTAAAGCTGAAATGGCTGAATTGGAAGCTGACTTACAGTTTAAAGGTAACCTTGACGAACAACAAGGCTCAGAGTTGGGGCTGCTGATTGCTAAACGTCTAGCTGAGTTACACGGTGGTAAATTAACAATAGATAGTATACTAGGAGAACAAACTACAGTTCAAGTAATCCTACCCCTAATCTCCAAAGGGCTACTGCCTTGACCAAGAACCATTTAACATCTACCATTTCCCATGGACTTTCTTTCCTTAAGTTAGTAGCTATCCTAGAATAAATAATATTATATTATATTATGGAATGACTTGGGTAGGTTATATGCTTAAACCAAGAAGTGGAGGTATTTTGTTAGTTGGGTTGTAATCAACTTAACCGTTATGGCAGGACATAGTAAATGGGCAAATATTAAGCGTCAGAAAGCGAGGGTTGACGCAGTTAAAGGTAAGACCTTTGCTAAAATCTCTCGGGAGATTATAGTAGCTGCTCGCAATGGCATCCCGGATCCGGAGGGTAATTTTCAGCTGCGGCAAGCGGTGGAAAAGGCGAAGGCAGCAGGGATTCCCAATGAGAACATTGAAAGAGCGATCGCAAAAGGAGCAGGTACCCTAGGCAATGAGAGTGACAATCTCGAAGAAATTCGCTATGAGGGGTATGGTCCAGGAGGCGTTGCTATCTTGATCGAAGCTTTTACTGATAATCGGAATCGGACAGCAGCTGACCTGCGCTCAGCATTTACTAAGAATGGTGGCAATCTGGGTGAAACAGGCTGCGTTAGCTGGATTTTTGAGCAAAAAGGTATCGTTACGCTTACGGGTGATATCACAGAGGACCATTTGTTTGAAGCATCCCTTGAAGGGGGAGCTCAAACTTATGAGTTGAACGAGGATTCCGAAGGTGTAACGGCTGAGGTATTTACAGAAGTTAGCAACCTGGAAAACCTGAGTCAAATATTGAAAAATCAGGGCTTTGAGGTCAGTGAGGCGCAGTTGCGCTGGATTCCTAGTAATACGGTGGAAGTGACTGACCCAGATCTGGCGCGGACGCTTTTAAAATTAATGGATGCTCTGGAAGAGTTGGAGGATGTACAAAATGTTACCGCCAATTTCGAGATGTCCGATCAGCTGATGTCCCTGAGCATGATCTAGCAGATAAAATATTATAAACCACTATAGGTAATTTTAAATGTTTCTATCTGCCAAGACAAAGCAAAAGCGAACAGATCACCAAAAGGTCTTAATGGCTAGATGCGCAGGCATCGCTCCCCCCCGATTGCTCAAGAGGAGAGTTTTAGCTAAGTCTGGTGCTTTGTCCCAGCATGGAAACAAGCCAAACCATCTCATCTTCAAGCAGTTCTTAAATAACCAGCCTCTCACACTCACCTTCAAGAATGGGCAAACGGCTTGTGCTATTCAAGTGGATCATTCTATGGACTTGTCTGCTGCCCTGAACCAAATCGGTCTTCACGGCTCCCGTCCGGTTCTAGTGGTAGTCGGGGGGGCAAGTAAGATGAGTGATCAGAGTATGGCTCGTCTGCGCTTGTTGTTTGTCAATGTACTAGCTCCCATTGCTGAAACCCTCGGAGCATGTGTGGTGGATGGCGGTACCGATACTGGGGTGATGCAGATGATGGGGCAAGCTCGTGCTGAGATTGCTGGCACCTTTCCCTTAGTAGGTATTGCCCCAGTGGGCAAGATTGCGCTTCCTGATGCACCCCCCTCATCTTCTGATCAAACATCACTGGAGCCAAATCATACTCATTTTGTGCTGATTCCTGGATCTACCTGGGGTGATGAATCCCCCTGGTTGGCTCGTATAGCTACTACCCTGGCAGACGGAAAGCCATCAGTGACAGTAATGGCTAACGGTGGGCCGATTACCTTGCTAGACTTATTTGAAAACAAGAAAGCTGGACGACCATTGGTAGTTCTTGGGGGCAGTGGTCGGTTGGCAGATGAAATTACTATGGCAGTACGGTATCCAGAACAAGAAGCACGAGAATCTGTTACCGAACTATTACAACCAAATCACTTGCAACAAAATCATTTGACCTGTTACGACCTCTCACAACCATTCAGTGAATTGACTAAAATCATCATGGAGGGACAGACCAGACAGTCAAGGTACACAGTCAAGAGTACATAAGCTAAAACGCATTTTAAATCTGTTTTAGCAATGGCTTTAGGCATGCATGCTAAAGGCAAAAGGGGACTGAGATCTATCTTTTTTATGTGATTTCACGCGCTTATACAGTTTAAATGCACAACAGCTTAGACTGCCATGACGTCAGAAGTTGAGCCTACATACTCCCCTGGGCCAAACCCAACCCTCAAACGTGCTTGGGAACGTCAGCGTACCTACAGCAAAAATGCCACAGCGGCTCAGAAACGTTTCTTCCTGCTGCGGATAGGAATTCTGGTATTGAGTGTGTTGGCTACCTTGCTAGCTGTGGTCCACTCAGAGTTGGTAGACGTCCTTGGTGATTCACACCAGACGGTCAAAGTAATTCACTACATTCTTCTACTAGTGCCAATTGCTCTAAGTGTACTACTAGCAGGTGCAGTTAAGTTCGACAAAGGTGGCAATTGGATTCTGTTACGGGGTAGTGCCGAGGCAATTAAAAAGGAAATTTACTGTTACCGTGCGCAAGTTGGGGAATACAGTGATAACACGTCGCGGGATGCTAAGCTGGCACGCAAGGTCAAGGTGATTAGTCAAAGGCTAAAAGGAACCACAGTTCACCACACTAGTTTTAGCCCCTACGAGGGGGAAGTTTCCCGTAGAAAACGCTCATCCTTAAGCAAAGACAAGAAAAGCAAGGACAAGAAACATCAGGAAGCTCAACAGCATCATCAAGACGATAAGTTTTCTGACCTCACCCCCGAACACTACCTAGTCTGGCGAGTGGAAGACCAGTTTAAGTGGTACCGAAAGCGAACTAGGAAACTTGATATACAATTGCATGGCTACCAGTGGGGAGTATATATCTTGGGCGGTGTGGGTTCATTTCTGGTGGCGCTGGGTGAAGACATCTGGGTGGCGGTCAGTACAGCCTTTGCTGCAGCATTTTCGAGTTTCCTGGAATTGAAACGGGTTGAGACAACGCTGATTGCTTACAACCAAGCAGCTGATGATTTGTACGATATAAGCACTTGGTGGCATGGTCTCTCAGACGAGGAAAAATCGGAAAAATTTGAGTTATTGGTGATCAGTACAGAGAGAACTATCCAAAGCGAAAATGTAGGGTGGGTGCAAGAGATGAATGATGCACTAGCAGAACTCTATGGTGAAACCGAGCAGTCGGAGGATAAGGGAACAAACCCGTCTCCGTCTAAGAAAGTGGATACTAAATGAGATCATTTATAATATTATTTACGTGCTTGACAGACTGGCTTTCTTGTGGTGAGCATTGAGGCTATGGGCATAGCACCAGAGGTGACACCTAAATCCTGACCATTGTTAACCTGCTCCCCATCTGTTATATCCGTTACCCATCCGTTACCCATCCGTTGCCCCTATTTCCTTGCTCTGACAAATCTTCAAGCTTGCTCGATTTACGAAATCCAGGGTGTTACAAGTGTAGTGTGAAGTAGATATCCTCACTTAGACCCCTGGACAAATGACTACATTTTTCGATGCCTTCATCTCCTACGGACGTGCTGACAGCAAAGCCTTTGCTAGTAAACTTGAAGCTAGATTAACACAATTTGGCTTAACGGTCTGGTTTGACCAGAAGGACATTCCCCCTGCTGTCGATTGGCAGCATCAGATTGATAATGGCATTGAAAGAACTCATAACTTCATTTTTATCATTTCCCCCCATTCCGTTAATTCAAAATACTGCCTCAAAGAAATTGAACTGGCTATTAAATACAATAAACGCATTATTCCTTTAGTGCATGTTAAATCCCCTCGGGACAAAATTCCTACGATTATCCGTAAACTTAACTGGATTGATTTCCAAGATAAAATCAACGATTTTGAAGCATCCTTTAAACAATTAATGAATTCCATCCGTAAGCATGCTGATTATGTAGAACAGCATACTCGGTTTTTAGTTAAAGCTCTGGAGTGGGACAGAAATCAACAAAAAACGAACCACCTGTTAATCCAGTCAGAACGTATTCAAGCTGAATCTTGGTTAAAGGTGCGGTTTGAAAAAGAGCAGGCTCCTTGTGTGCCAACGGATTTACATTGTGATTTTATTTGTGAAAGCACCAAAAATGCCAATAATTTAATGACCCAAGTGTTTATCTCTTATTCTGATAAAGATCAAGATATAAAGGATAAACTTGGCAAAACCCTGATGCGGGAAGGAATCACAATATGGAAACCTGAAACGGATATTAAAACCGGTATAGAATTCCAAGCGGCAATCAACCAAGGAATTGAGGAAGCTGATAATGTCATTTACTTAATTTCACTTAATTCGATTCAATCAAAATACTGTCAGCAAGAGCTTGAACACACCTTGGCTCACAATAAACGGATTATATCCCTACTTATTGAAGACACTGATATTGACCAAATACCACCAAAAATTAGTTCATTACAATTCCTAGATTTTACTAAGTATAATAATGAAGCAAACTACCGCTTCATGGCTGCTCAATTATTAAAAGAATTAAATCAAGATGCGCTCTATTACGAAGAGCATAAGCTTTTGTTAGTAAAAGCCCTAAAATGGCTGAGCCAAAACCGCAACTCTAGCATTTTATTGCGGGGTCACAATTTAAACTATTACGAAAACTGGCTGAAAGTAAATCGGCAACGTCTGGAACATCCACCCCTAGGATTACATGAAGAATTTCTGGCGGCTAGCAGGAATCAACAGCATGAATCTTATCTAGACGTTTTTATTTCTTATTCCCGTACTGATTCGGATTTGGCTAGGAAGTTAAATGAGGCATTGCAGTTACAGGGTAAAACGACTTGGTTTGACCAAGAAAGTATTCCTCCGGGCAGTGATTTTCAAGAGGAAATCTATCGTGGAATTGAACATTCTGATAATTTCTTATTTATTATTTCCCCTGCTTCGGTAAATTCACGCTACTGTGCTGGGGAGGTAGACTATGCTCAGACATTAAATAAACGGTTTGTGACTGTGCTTTCTTCACAGGTACCAGCAAAAATGCTACATCCTGGATTAGCTAGCATCCAGTGGATTGATTTCAACCGGCATGGAGGAGATTTTTATCCCAATTTCAGTGAATTGGTCAGAACCCTTGATACTGACCGAGAGCATGTGCGCAGTCACACCAAATGGTTGCAGCGAGCTAGGGAATGGCAGCAGTCTAAGCAAGATACAGATTTGCTGTTGCGTGGCAGCGAATTTTCTATTGCCCAACAATGGTTGCTTGATGCCGAGACCAATGATAAACAGCCGACTGCGACACCTTTACACAAGGACTATATTGCTAAAAGTCGGGATGCCATATCGATTTTGAGAAAACGGGAAAAGCGTCGATTAGTTATCTTACGGTTGTCCCTTACTTTGATGAGTGCAGCATTTGCAGCAGCTGTTGGCTTTGGCTTGGTTGCTTTCATGCAATGGAAACGGCCAGAAACGGTTAGGGAAGGTCACATTAATGCTCTGAGTCGATATTCACTGGCTCTGAGAGAATCAAATCAGGAATTTGATGCCCTGATCGAAGCAATCAGGGCTGCACGGCAACTGCAAAAACAGATACGTAGTGTAAAACCTGAAACTGAGGGGCTGGTTAGGACAGCATTGCACGGAGCAATGTCTTGGGTTAGAGAATACAACCGTTTGGTAGGCCATAACAGTTGGGTTACTAGTGTTAGTTTTAGCCCTGACGGTAATCTGATTGCTTCTGCTAGTAAAGACCATACTGTCAAACTTTGGAGCCGCAAGGGTAAGCCACTCCAAACCTTTAAGGGACATGACGGTACCGTTTGGAATGTTAGTTTCAGCCCAGATGGCAAGACTATTGCTACAGCTAGTCAGGATAAGACGGTCAAACTGTGGAGCTTAGACGGGAAAAACCTCCAAACCTTTAAAGGACATCAGCGTGGAGTGCGGAGCGTGAGTTTTAGTCCGGACGGCAGGATGCTGGCTACGGCTAGTAACGATAATACTGTCAAGCTGTGGAGCCTCAATGGCAACCAACTCCAAACCTTTGAGGGGATTGCGGCTGGATATCGCAGCATCAGCTTTAGTCCGGATGGCAAAATTCTGGGTTCTGCTGGAAGTAACAATACTATCAAACTCTGGCACCTGGATGGGACAAGTATTGCAACGTTCAAGGGGCATAAGGCTGAGGTTAATAGCATCAGTTTCTCACCCCAAGGCAAGATGATTGCTTCTGCTAGTAGGGATAAGACTATCAAACTCTGGAGCCTTGATGGTCGGGAACTAAAGACTTTTCCAAAGAAATTCCCTGGAGTCAGAAGCGTCAGGTTCAGCCCGGATGGCAAAACCCTCGCCTCTGCTAGTCGGGATAAAACTGTTAAACTCTGGAGCCTTGATGGCTCGGAACTCCAAACCTTCCGAGGGCATCAGGCTGGGGCTTATGACCTTAGCTTTAGCCCAGATGGCAAGACCCTGGCTAGTGCTAGTGAAGATAAAACCATTAAACTCTGGCGCTTATATGCGAAAACACCTCGCACTTTCAAGGGTCATAGGAGTAATGTCTGGAGTGTGAGTTTTAGCCCAGATGGCAAAACCTTGGCTAGTGCTAGTGAAGATAAAACTGCTAAGCTATGGCATTTAGATTATACCTGTGGCAAGGAAGGATTAGGGGAGAGAAGGTTTAGTAAAACTATCAATGTGGTGGATTTTTGTTTGACTCCAAAGGTTCTAGAAAACCACAGGGATGTAGTGTTTAGTGTTAGTTTCAGCCCCGATGGCAAAACTATTGCTACAGGTAGCCGGGATAGTAAGGTTAGACTTTGGAGTAAGGATGGTAAAAAAATCCAAACACTCCAGGGGCATCAGGCTGGAGTCTTTAGCGTTAGTTTCAGCCCTGACAGTCAGACGATTGTATCTGGCAGTTGGGATAAAGCTGTCAAGCTTTGGACTTTTAAAGGAAGAGAACGCCAAAGGTTTAAAAAGCTTAGGGCTGCGGTTAGAAGTGTTAATTTTAGTCCCGATGGTATGATGATTGCTGCTGGTAGTGATGATAATACTATCAAGCTTTGGAGTCGGGGAAACTTATGTAATGGTGAATTAAAATCAGCAAACTTAAAATCAGTAAACTTAAAAGCAGCAAACTTAAAACCAGCAGTTGGCTCAGACCATAACACAAATTTTTTGCCTTTTTGCTTAACTCCTACTATCCTCAAAGGTCATGATGATGTAATTTGGAGTGTCAGTTTTAGTCCCGACAGTCAGATGCTTGTCTCTGGTAGTGAGGACGAAACAGTTAAACTTTGGAGTAGAGACGGTAAAGAAATCCGAACTCTCAAAGGGCATAAGGGTAAGGTGTTTAGCGTCAGTTTCAGCCCAGATGGCAAGATGATTGCTTCGGCTAGTGGTGACAAAACGGTTAAACTCTGGAATTTGAAGGGGCAAGAACTTGAAACTCTGATTGGACATAATGATGGCGTTTTTAGCCTCAGTTTCAGTCCCGATGGCAAAATCCTGGCTTCATCTGACTCCAGTGGCAATGTGATTATGTGGGATATGGATCTAAGTTTAGATTTCAATGACCTTCTGGGTCGGGCTTGTGATTGGGTAGGGGATTATCTCAAGCACAATTCTGCAATCGATGAAAGCGATCGCACTCTTTGTGATGGTATTAAACCCAAATCAAAATAGACTGGATTAAGGAAAGGCAAGAGGCAAGAGGCAAGAGGCAAGAGGCAAGAGGCAAGAGGCAAGAGGCAAGAGGCAAGAGGCAAGAGTTAATAAAGTAAGAGATAAATTGGGTATAGAAAGGGAGAGACACTTGTGGAAAAAGCATACACAAAAGACTTTAATTCCTGGACACAACAAACAGCACAGTTGTTGCGAGAAGGTCGTTGGCAAGAGATTGACTTAGAAAATCTGATTGAGGAGGTTGAAGACTTGGGCAAGAGTGAAAGGCGGGGAATTACTAGCCAATTGATTCGCCTGCTTTTGCATTTGCTCAAGTGGCAATACCAGCATCAGCGTCGCTCCGATAGCTGGCTGGATTCGATTACTGACGCTCGGACTCAGATTGAGTTAGCTATTGAAGATAGTCCCAGTCTCAGGAGCTATCCCGCTGAGCAGCTGGAACAAAGCTATCAGCGGGCTCGCCGTAAGGCAGCCCAGCAAACAGGAATGTCTGTTTCGGTTTTCCCAGAGGCTTGCCCCTATTCTCTTGAATTGATTTTAGATCAGGATTGGTTACCAGAAGCTGAAAATTAAAGCCTATTTTAGCATAATATAGTGAATATTAAATTAATTGATATTGGGGTGATTAAACCCATAACTTGGACTCAAAAACTAAAGGCACTAGAGGCACGGGTTGATAAATGGGAAACGGATAACCCCTCATACAATTAAGCTGTATTTTTAAAGTTAAGTTATCATGACCCTGATCAAAACTAAACGCTTTAGCCTAGCTGACTATCATCGCTTGATTGATAATGGTTTTCTAACAGAAGATGACCGGGTGGAGTTGATTCGGGGAGAGTTAATACAAATGGTGGCGAAGGGTACGTCCCACTCGGTTTGCAACACTAAGTTATGGCGAGAGTTGGACAGACTAGTAGGCGACCGTGGGGTGGTACGGGGACAGGAACCAATCATCCTATCGAACGACAGTGAACCGGAACCGGATGTTGCGATCGCATGGGGTCAGGCGGATGACTACTTGCCAAATCACCCTTATCCAAAGGATATATTCCTAGTGATTGAGGTGTCAGATTCAACCCTGGAGTATGACCAAACCGTAAAGCTATCCTTATATTCAGAAAACCAAATTCAGGATTACTGGATTGTTAACCTGGTGGCTGGTCAACTAGAGTGCTATACTCAGCCCTATCAAGATACTCAAAGAAATTTCGGCTATCGCTTGACACTCCCCGCCCTATAAGAGCGGGGATTCTTAGTTCTACGACATGCCTTAAAATTAGTTATCCTGAAAGGCAATACTTAAGCCAAATATCCGTCCAGAAGAACCAAATATTGAGCCTAATTTAACTAACCCCAGTGGGCTTGTCTCCCTAAGCGTTGGGATTTCCCGTTCCCGTGTGCCCCACGGTACGTTATATACTTTTAATTTGTACTTTACTGGTTTTCGGTGTCTGTTAAGACCCATGCGTTTTAGAGGTTTTTCGCGCCTCGTGTACTAGCATCGCTTTACGTCGTTGTTGAGTGAGGCAGTACCGACGAATCCTGCCTGTGCTAGGCTACACACTTAGATATATTATACACTATTTTTTTTATAACTTCTGGAAAAGTCGCCCTAGAAGGGCGTTCGCCTAGCGTGGCCATAGGCCAGGCTTGAAACCCAAAATTTTTGGTCAAACGGGTAGTGTTGCCCAATGAAACGGTTACCATTCCTGGTCTTGGAGATCTGTCCCTAGAGTTAAGTCGTGTGTTTCCAGGTTGAGCAAAATTGGATCAGTTGATGGGTTGATCTAAAAGCGTCACCGAAAGTTTTGGGTTTGAAGCCCCGTGCTTCTAGGACGGCTTTTAAAGATTATTGATATACGTCGAAGAGCGCTTCTATGGGTGCGCCACCAACAGATACAGCCAAATAACTTGGACTCCATAGCGCCGTCTTTCGGTATGGTTTGGGGTATCGGTTCTGTCCGTACCTACAACTTGATACCCCCTTTAAGGTATTAACTATTTTTGACACCGATAATTTGGGCAGGTATTCAACTAAAACCTGTACGTGGTCAGATTCTCCATTGAATTCTCGCTATCTCGAACCTAATTTTTTTAGCCACCTCTTAGAACGAGTCTTCAATGGTTTTGAGGCTTGCGTCTCTCAAAACTTTCTGAGGAAACTTGATAACGCAGACCAAGTGTATTTGTAAGTTTGTAAAGCTATGCCGCTCTTTCCGGAACCTCATTGTCACATCCTGTAGACTGATATATAATGGGAATAAATACCTATTATATAAAATGCATTGAAAGCTAGATATAAGTATCGTTTCTATCCGACAGACCAACAAAAGCAAGATTTAGCCAAATTGTTTGGTTGTGTTCGCGTGGTCTGGAACGATGCTTTGGCAATCTGCAAGGGATCTCAAAAGGTTCCGAAGTCTGGGGACTTACAAAAACTGGTCATTACTCAGGCTAAGAAAACTGAGGAGCGACGTTGGTTATCTGAGGTTTCTGTTGTACCCTTACAACAATCCGTTGCTGATTTGGGTGTTGCGTTCAAAAACTTTTTTGATTCCTGTAACGGTAAGCGAAAAGGTCGCAAAGTCAACTCCCCACGGTTCAAAAAAAGAACTAACAGACAATCTGCGCGATTAACTCGTAGAGGTTTTTCTATTCAAGGTGATGGGGTTTATTTGGCAAAAATCGGAGTAGTCAAGCCAATATGGTCTAGAGAATTGCCGTCAAACCCAAGTTCTGTAACCATCATTAAGGATTGCGCCAATAACTACTTCTTAAGCTTTGTCGTGGACATTGAACCCGTTCGAGTCCGTGCCGATAACCAAAGTATTGGAATCGATCTGGGTATCAAGACATTTGCTGTCATGAGTGATGGCACTCAAGCCAAAAGCCCCGATTATTCAAAATTAGATCGAAAGTTGCGCAAGGTGCAACGAAAGTTGGCCAAGCAACCGAAAGGATCTAATCGGAAAGAACAGACCCGCGTTAAAATTGCCAAGCTCAACAACAAAATTGCCAACAAGAGAAAAGATTTCCTGCACAAACTGTCAACCAAGATTGTTAGCGAAAACCAAGTAATTGTCTTGGAAGATTTGAACGTGTCAGGAATGGTTAAAAACCGCAAGTTGGCACGAGCGATTAGCCAGCAGGGCTGGGCTGAGTTTAGGACGCTTTGTGAGGCGAAATCTAATAAATATGGGCGAAATTTTCAGGTGATCAACCGTTGGGAGCCTACCAGTCAAATCTGCTCAGATTGCGGCTTCAAGTGGGGCAAGCTCGATTTATCTGTGCGTTCAATTCTCTGCGTAAATTGTGGAATCGAGCAGGATAGAGATGAGAATGCCGCTAGAAATATAGAAATGGTCGGCATGGGGCATCGGCACGACCTTAAACGGACAGGGAGGGTCGGTAAGACTACTTCGGTAGCACAGCCCGATGAGCTGTCAAGAATCACCGGAGCTTCAGCGGGCGTGAGTATGTCAAAATGAAAAAGAGTATATATTACTATTTACCGAGACACTTACTACTATAGTTATGGCGCTGGAACTGCTGATTCAAACTACCTCAGCAACCCATCAAAGTTTTGATTACGACCTAGCCATTGTCGGGGGTGGCATTACTGGTTCTACCCTGGCCTGTGCGTTGAAACATTCTGGGTTGAGCGTATTACTCATAGAAGCCAAACCCAAGTCAGTGGCAGTTGCCAGGGTACAAGCCTATGCTTTGTCTATCCTCTCAGGGCGTATTTTCGCAGGTATTGGGGTTTGGGATAAAATCCTGCCACAGATTAGCACATTTCGGCAGATCAGGCTTTCCGATGCTAACCATTCCGGTGTGGTGCATTTTTCCCCTTCAGATTTAGGTACCAACGCCCTAGGGTATGTGGGAGAACACCGTCCGGTGCTAACGTCGTTGCAAGAATTTTTGACAGATTGCCCCAATGTTGACTGGCTGTGTCCAGCAGAAGTAGTGGATGTAGACTATCAGGAGTCTGGGGTCGAGATTACTGTCAAGGAGGGTGATACTAAGCATCGAATCAGGACAAGGCTCGTGGTGGCGGCGGATGGAGCGCGATCGCAAATTCGGACTAGGGCTAGGATTACGACTCGTGGCTGGAAATACTGGCAATCTTGTGTGACTGCCCGGATTAAAACCGAAAAGCCCCACAATAATACGGCTTTTGAACGCTTCTGGCCTAGTGGTCCGATGGGGGTGCTGCCCTTGTCAGAGAATCGCTGCCAGGTGGTGTGGACAGCACCCCATGCTGAAGCCAAAGCTTTAAAAGAACTAGATGAAGAAGAGTTTCTCGCTAAGCTGGAATACTACACTGGTGGTCTGTTGGGTCGCTTGGAGTTGGAATGCGATCGCTATTTGTTTCCAGTGCAATTGATGCAGAGCGATCGCTATATTCAGTCACGATTGGCACTAATTGGTGATGCTGCCCATTGTTGCCATCCTGTCGGTGGTCAAGGACTAAACCTTGGGATTCGCGATGCTGCTGCCCTTGCCCAAGTCTTGACTGAGGCACACCAAGCAGGGGAAGATATTGGAGCCATAGAGGTTCTTAAGCGCTATGAAAACTGGCGCAAGCAAGAGAATCTTGTAATACTAGGGTTTACCGATACCCTAGATCGGATCTTTTCCAACAACTGGTTACCAATAGTCGGGATACGCCGTCTCGGGTTATGGATGCTGCGCCGGATTCGTCCAGTGAAGATTTATGCCTTGAAGTTGATGACTGGTTTAAGGGGAAATATTCCTGAAGTTGCTCAACACTAGAGCAGTGGCTCTCGCACTCAATTGCTGCTAGAGAGCGCTGCGATCAGAATTCTGGTTAAGGGTTCTAAATCGGTTGGTACCCGGTAGAGAGTCAATATTTGGGTGATTAATTTGTCTTGACGGTGCAGAATACCAAACTGCCAGATTGTTCCAGTTGAAACCGCTCCAAATAGCTGTGGCTGTTGCTCAACCGATGGGCATTTTTCCCATTGATCGAGGGCAATCAGTTCCACTGCCATCTGAGTGAAACCATTGGTAAGATCCTCTTGCTTTGCCTCAACCACTAACAGATTAGTCGTTGTCCTGAGCAAATAGTCCAACGCGCCTTGAAGCTGATTGCTTACCTTGAGTGAATACTCAATTCGCAACTGCGCCCTTGTGTAGTGAATCAAATCTGCCATCACAGGTGCAATTAACATCTCCCGCCGGGATTGTTCGTTGCTCAGATCCAGGTAAGGTAAAATTTCTTCGAGGCGTGATTGGCGCTCCTGCAATCGATCTAACTCACCCCGATATTGCCGTAAATCCAATAAGCTACGTTCTAGTGAATAGCCATATTCTGCCAAGATTTCATCCGTCGGAGTTTTCAGTTTGGCTATTTCACTGAAGCTATAAGAACGGTTGGGGTCGAGCAGAGGCATAGGATGGAAACCAGAAATCAGCGATTAAGGGGAAATATTCCTCAAGTGGATATACAATAAAGCATCACTTAAGTCAATAGAACACTTCTTTCTAGTTTGGCTTACCTCGTCAAGCCAGTAAGACCTCGACAAAAATGTTTAGTTTCGTATAGCGTTGTCGAGGATTTATTTTTTGTGTGTTAACTGACTCGATATTTTGAGCCATAAACGTCTCGATCCGGAACAAGTTTATTGATAGTTTATGATTATAAATTATAAGTATAACACAGATAGAATGTTTTTTTCGTTAATCGTCAGATAAAATTTCAACAATCTTGACACTAACTACCCGCCACACCCCTCACCCCATTACCAGTCGATATCTGTTATGGTATTGGTCTCAAAACTATTCATTTTAACTACCTAGACAGAGAAAAATATGGAAATTCGAGGGATCGATACACCACGGTTAGACTGGACTGGCGATGCCCTAGCCATTGGGTTATTTGAGGATGCTGTAGACCTGACTGGTGATTTAGCCGAGTTGGATCAGAAACTGGCTGGTACGATCACAGAATTGATCGAGGAAACAGAATTTAAAGCTAGCGCTAATAGTTCTGCTGTCACCCGTGTGGGATCCGGTAGCCCAATCCGTAAAATTATCCTGGTCGGATTGGGTAAACCAGATGACCTGAAGTTAGATACACTGCGCCGTGGGAGTGCCACAATTGCCCGGACTGCGAAACAGCAAAAGATTACAACTCTTGGAATTAGCCTACCCGTGGTTAATGATGACCCCACAGTAACGGCACAAGTGATCACTGAGGGGATAATCCTGGCACTACACCAAGACAATCGCTTTAAGTCGGAATCCGAGGATAAGGGCGCAAAGCTCGAACAGATTGATTTACTGGGATTGGCTGGGCAAGAAGCAGGGATTGATAAGGCTCAGAAAATCTGTGAAGGTGTAATTTTGGCACGAGAGTTGGTGGCAGCACCAGCTAATGAGGTGACACCAATTAGTTTGGCTAAGACAGCAGAGGAGCTGGCCTCAGAGTATGGTTTTTCCCTGGAAATCTTGGACAGGGAAGCCTGTGAAGAACTGGGAATGGGTGCTTTCCTAGGGGTTGCCAAAGCTTCAGATCTGCCCCCCAAGTTTATTCATATTACCTACAAACCTGATGGCACGCCAAAACGCAAATTAGCGATTGTGGGTAAGGGGTTAACCTTTGACTCCGGTGGCTTGAATCTTAAAGGTGCTGGTAGTGGCATCGAGACTATGAAAATCGATATGGGGGGTGCGGCGGCTACCTTGGGGACTGCTAAGGCAATTGGCCAGTTAAAGCCAGATGTCGAAGTTCACTTTATCAGTGCGGCCACGGAGAATATGATTAGTGGTCATGCTATGCACCCAGGGGATATTCTTACTGCTTCTAATGGTAAGACGATTGAAGTCAATAATACGGATGCGGAAGGAAGACTGACCCTAGCAGATGCTTTAGTGTTTGCGGAAAAATTAGAGGTGGATGCGATCGCAGATTTAGCGACCTTGACTGGTGCCTGTGTTGTAGCATTGGGAAATGATATTGCTGGTTTATGGACAACCGATGAAACCATAGCGCAACAGTTTAAAGAGGCAGCAGAAGCGGCTGGTGAAAAACTCTGGCAGATGCCCATGGAAGAGAAGTACTTTGAGGGATTAAAGTCTCAAATTGCTGATTTCAAAAATACTGGGCCCCGTGCAGCTGGTTCGATTACGGCAGCGTTGTTCTTGAAGCAATTTGTTAAGGAAACGCCTTGGGTACATATCGATATTGCTGGAACAGTTTGGACTGAGAAAGAAAATGGTTGTAATAATTCTGGTGCGACTGGCTTTCCAGTTCGTACTTTGGTGAATTGGGTATTGAGTGAGACTTAGAGTAATCGGTAATCGGTAATGAGTAATCGGTAACTGATCCAACTATACTTAAGATCATTACTTAAGATCATTAAGATCATTCCTTAGTTTAGCAATCCCATAGTAAGGCACGGCGGAAATAAAGATACTTTTCAAAGCGATGCAGCGCGGTCTTGGGGGTTTCCCCCATGAGCGACTGCCATAATTTTGAATTTTAAATTCCGCCCAGCATTACTAGCTATGGGTTTTCAAAAGAAGCAATTGGCTAAAGTACATAATTTATTAGTTTTAGGGAATAGGGAATAGTAAAAAACTTCTTTGTACCTCATAAGTATGGACAACACTATTATAAATCGAACTGAGGTATTACCAAATTTTGATTTGAGCTTTTTTTACATAAACAAACTGGGATCAACTTGAAAAAAAACTCCCAAGGTTTTGGCTTGATATTTGCTAATTTCTCGCTTCCCATTAACGATGTCATCAACGGTTTTTTGAGAGCCAATAATTCCCACTAAATCCGCTGGTTTTATGTCTTTTTGATCCATTAAAAAAAGTAACATAGACTGAGGCTCAGATCTAATCCCTGGGGAGTAATAGTCTTGTTCAAATTTTTCAATTAATGTAATCAGCAATTCATAAATTTCATCTTCTTCTGGTGTTCGTTTAGGTCGGTGCATCAACTCTTCTACAAAAGCTAAAGCTTTTTCATTCTCTTCTTCTGTTTTAATCATTTTAGGTTGATATTTTACTAACAGTTTTTTGTATGGCTTTTGATTAAAAGTAAGGGTCATTCTTCCAGTTATTATAGTCGTATTCTGCGTGATTCAGAATATACTTGATGTAAATTAAATGCTTTTCATAATCTATACTTACAATTAAGCGGTACTTATTCCCCTTAATATTAAAAACTGTAAAATTTCCTACTGCTTCAGCTTTTCTAAAAACTGATTGTACCTCAACTAAGTTAGACCAAGTAGCCTGATTGGCAATCTTATACCAGTTATCGAGAGCATCATGGCAATCAGCGTGTTTTTCACTAAATTCCCGCAAACGTCGATAGCTGATCACATGCATTTGATATCCTCTTTGGTGCCCTGAACCTAGACACAACTCTGATTTCCTGTCTTGATGCAATAGCGAGTGGGGGAAACCCCCAAGACCGCGCTGCATCGCTTTATTTTGAAACCAAAGGGAATAGAGCTATTCCAAGTTATGTTCACTAACCATTACAACGGTTGCTTAATCTGATTGCCTTGAATGGGACTGGTCTTGAACTGGAGGGACAAAAATGATTGATAACGCCCAAATTTATTTAACCTGGGAAATCCATATTATCTGGTCTTAAATGCTTCTATGGTGTTGTGCAGTGGTTTAATCACATCCTGATTTACCTGAGAGTGAAATGCTTTTTGGGGCTTGAAGCTCGAAGACAGATAAAATTATTATTCTTAAGGGCACAGTAGTTCTTACTTTGAATACCAACCAATGATCAGGATATCACAATAATGGTCATGGTCACACAGAACGTAGTGCGATCGCGTAGCGTGACCGTAGGTCAATCGCATTTTGGGAAGTCTGTAGTCTGTAGGATGGGCATTGCCTGGGCAAATCCGGGACTTATCACCATCAGCTAACCGTAAGTGATAGGTTAAAACAGAAGCCATCATTCTCCCGATTGACACTTGAAACCCCACTCTAGTTACTGGCAACTGCGACCTTACCTTCGTTCCCAACGCTTAACTCTGGCCCAGACATTGGTTTCTACATTAGTATTCACTGTCTGCTGGCCCCTACTCCTTTGGCTATCTGAGCCCTTTTTTGATGTGGTCGGACAGGGAAAACTGGTCAGGAGTCTTCAGCTAGCTGGGTTAGCTGCTGTTGTGTTTCTGACCCAGAAAATAGCGCAGTACTGTTTATATACCCTATCAGCAAAAGCTTCACTACAGATTGCCCTCCATTTACGCCAAAACGTTTTTAACCATTTGCAGCGCCTCAGTATTGGTTACTTTGAAGCTGCTAGAACTGGTGACCTTACCTACCGACTCACGGAAGACCTCGATCGGATTGGGGAGGTGATTTACAAAATTGTTCGTGATTTTATTCCTTGTGTCTTGCAACTGATTGTAGTACTAACTGCTGTCATCTATATTAATCCAGAACTGACCCTAGCCATAGTAATTATTGCACCATTGATGGGCTTGTTGATTGGTTGGTTTGGGGAACAGATCCGTAAATTCTCCCATCGCAGCCAAAATCGGATATCGGATTTGTCCGCAATGCTGACGGAAGTGTTTAGCGGGATTCGCTTAATCCAAGCTTTTGCCGCAGAAGACTATACCCTGGAAAAATTTAGTCAAGAAGCAGAAAACAACCGCAAAGCCAAGTATGCTGCTGAACGCCTCAGAGCAATTCAGTTTCCAATAGTTGGTTTTCTCGAAGCCTTGTGCTTCTTGTTACTATTATTGTTGGGAGCATGGCAAATTGCTGAGGGTAACCTCACTGCTTCCAAGTTTGTCAGTTACGGTATCGGTGTTGCCATGTTGATTGATCCGATCAATATCTTAACCCAAAACTATAATGAGTTCAAACAGGGAGAAGCATCGATAGACCGCATCTTTGAACTATTTGCCCTTGAGCCAACGGTAATCGAAAAACCAAGCGCTATAGTTTTACCCCCAGCAACGGGTAGGGTGGAATACTGTAATGTCAGCTTTGGTTATCAACCTGGTGAGCCTGTACTGAGAAATTTGAATTTAGAAATTGCTGCGGGAGAGGCGATCGCATTAGTAGGCGCTTCGGGTGCTGGTAAAACTACTTTGGTTAATCTCCTGCCTCGCTTCTATGATCCGCAATCTGGAGAAATCCTGATTGATGGGATCAATATCCAAGATATTACCCTCAATAGTCTACGGCGTCAGATTGGCATTGTCCCCCAAGATACTACTCTCTTTTCAGGTACTATTGCTCAAAATATTGCCTTTGGTCAGTTAAAACCTGACTTTAAAGCTGTTCAGGAAGCGGCTAAGATTGCCAATGCTCACCAGTTCATTATTAAACTATCCCAAGGATATCACACTTGGGTAGGGGAGAGGGGAATTAATTTATCGGGAGGGCAACGACAACGGATTGCGATCGCACGAGCGGTACTGCTCGATCCTAGAATCTTGATTCTCGATGAAGCCACCTCCGCTTTAGACTCAGAATCAGAAGCCTTGGTACAAGAAGCCTTAGAACGGATTATGAAAGACCGCACTGTTTTTATTATTGCTCACCGATTAGCAACAGTGCGCCGTGCTGACCGGATTCTGGTAGTAGAACAAGGACGAATTGTTGAATCCGGAAACCATGAGGGACTGTTAGATAAAGGTGGTCGTTATGCTCGGTTTTATGCTCAGCAATTTAATTGATCTAGTAAATATAATCGGGAATCGGGAATCGGGAATCGGGAATCGGGAATCGGGAATCGGGAATCGGGAATCGGGAATCGGGAATCGGGAATCGGGAATCGGGAATCGGGAATCGGGAATCGGGAATCGGGAATCGGGAATACACTGGAGCATGCCGAAAGGCCGGTCAAAAGACTGAGTTTACCCAGGAGCTGGGTGAGGTGAAAGTCTCACGCCCAGTTCTGAAGCGGAGGTGCTCCCCTTAATAGGGGACATCGACCGTAACTGATATCCGTAGCCCAGTACTCGCACTCAACCCCCTCTAACTGCTTCAAAGCTGAGGCTACTACCTCGGTAAGCAAGCCATTGCCTGCACCCACTTCGAGAATGCGTAGAGGACGCCCTTGCTGCTGGGAAGCCAGCTTGGCTACCAATTCTGCTGCCACCTGACGATAGATGGGTTCCCTACTGTGTTCAATGGTGTTTTCCATGGTTTTGGCTAAAAAGTCGGAGCGTCCTTCAGGGTAAAGCACGCTAATAGCCGGAATCTTTCCAGTCAAGGCAGCAGAGTAATGGATCGCACAATGGTCTAAGAGTTCAACCAAACCCCGAAAATCTGGATAATGACGACGCAGGTTTGCACTTAGCTCTTCGGGTTCCTTGACCCGATCTGCCTTAGCTCCGAGGTAATAGAGACCATCCTTATAGCTAATAATTTCTGCTGCCATTAGTAAGTCGAGGATATAAAGAACGCATCCCTCTAACTCCGGCAAAACCCTTAGGCTTTCCAAAATAGCTTTATACGAAAGACTTTGGGAAGAATCGGTTTGTACAAAGGCAGTCTTTACATAATTGAACCCATGGGCGCAGCACAAGTCCGTTAATTTTTCGGTCAATCCTGGATAATCGGAGATTGCTGCAATAGCTAGTTGATCAGAAAGCTTAGCTTCAACCTTTCGCAATTCCTCAATCGAGGAACTTAAATCCGGCAACCGCTTCTGCTTCAAAATTCCTTCCCAGGAATCCCGATCAGGAAATGACGAGCGGGTGAGGAGAGCAATTTTCCCTGCGTAGTACTTTGCCAGGAAGGTAGCCAGGGTAAGTCCAACTCCCCCTAGTCCTCCTGCAATCAGGTAAACCCCACCCTGTCTCAGTCGGGGTTCGGTTCGATCGTTGCTGCTCTCTGGGAGCTGCAGCGATTTGTAGGTTCGTGCCAACCGAGTTTCTTCCCGATAGGCAATGACTGCATCCTCCTCAGGGGCAACCGCTTCCGCCAAAATCCGATCGAGAAGGTTTTGTCTCTGAAGTTGGTTTTTTGGTAGCTCTATATCAAGACTGCGGCAGTTGATTTTGGCATATTCTTGGGGAATGACTAGGGCAGGACCAAGAAGAAGTGCTTTAGCTGGACAAGGTAGATCGCTTGGTTCAATTCCATGAAGATTTGTGGATATAATAGTTAAATTTGCTGTTGCTTGGGGACCTAATGCTTGTACCAAAAAAAGGAGGGAGTTAAAGACAACCTCTGGGTTGGGTTCTGTTTCAGGAGCAGTAACAGACCCAAAGTGGCAAATCTGTTGAGGGGTGCTATGACGTTGCTCCAAAATTTGGAACAGATCCCGATAGTGTTGGGCTCTATCGGGGTTCAGGCAATAGTCCCAATCTGAGAGGGCTTTAAATTCAGCACCTGGTTGAAGTTTTACCGTAGCCACCCCGATTTCAGCTTCCCGCAGATATCGGGCGAAACCCTCTCCAATGCTGCAATCATCCAAAAACAGCAACCAGAACTCTCCCCGTTGGGCGATGGTAGCAGGGCTAACAGGGGCTAAGGGCAGCTTCTGCTCCCAGTGAGGCCGATAGAACCATCCTCCCAGATCAGGCTGTTTGGATAGGGGGAAAGGGGTAATCGGTTTTGCTATGGGAGTAGGAACCGATTTAGCAACAATCGGACCAGCCGGTTTAGCCCAATAGCGTTGGCGATCGAAGGGATAGGTGGGAAGAGGCACTCGCCTTGGGGCTGCGTCACCCTGGAAAGCAGCCCAATCAATGGAACTGCCTCCACACCAAGCCTGAGCCAGAATATGACCGATGACTTCTTCACTGTCCTGAGGAAGGCATCCGACGCTGAAAACCTCAATTCCAGGAGAGTCATCCACAAGAACCGTCGGTCCGAGATAAATCGGTAATTGTTCCGGGGTCAGGGAAAATTGGGAAGTTGCCTGAGAGGATGGCTGTTGACTCCAAGAGTTCAGTCCTCCTCTTGAGCCATAATGATTGCTTGAGATCGGTCGAGGCAAACTAGCTCTGGTGCCACGTTGTTCAATTTTGCAGGCAGCAGTTGCGAGGTTTTACTGTCAGTAATAATGATCTCAAGCTCTGTATCTTGCACGATAAAACGGATTCGGGCTGCTGGATCTTCTGGGTTGAGAGGAACATAGCATGCACCAGCCTTAAGAATTGCAAGTTGGGCAATAATGCTGTCGATTCCACGTTCAAGGTAGATCCCGATCGGCATTTCTGGTTTCACACCCAGGGTTTTCAAATATCGAGCCAGCTGATTGGCCTTGACGTTCAGTGCCTCGTAGGAAAGTATCTGTTGGCCATATATTAGTGCAACTGCTTCTGCTTTTTCTTTAGCTTTGATTTCAAATAATTCGTGGACTGTCTTCTCGCGTGGGTATGGAATCTGGAAATTGTTAAGCCCCGCACCTATCAGTTCCATCTGTTCAGACGCCTCTAGGATTGGCACCTGCTGAATACTTTGACTCGAATCGATGCTTAGAGATTGCAGCAGAGTTACAAAGTTATTTGTTAATCCCTCGATTGTTGATGACTTAAACAGATCGGTGTTGTAAACTATATAGCCAGTTAATCCATCTTCAACCTGGAACAAATGTATCTCCAGATCAAAGCGTGCAGTGTATTCTTCAAAGGTTTCCAATGCGACATTGAGACCTGGCAAGATTGGTGGCTCCATTGGCGCGTTCTGAAGAGCAAAAATTACTTGCACTAGCGGATTTTGGCTGCTGTCTCTTTCTGGGGCAAGAGCCTCAACCACTTGCTCAAAAGGAAAGTCCTGGCGTGCATAAGCTGAAAGCGAGACCTGGCGTACCTGTTGCAACAAATCTGTTAAAGTCATGTCTCCAGAAACGTGGCAACGAAGTATTAGCGTGTTGACGAAGAAGCCAATGAGATGCTCGATTTCACGGCGGTTGCGGTTGGCAATTGGTGTTGCAATGGCTAGGTCTTCCTGACCTGAGTATCGATAGAGCAGAAGGAAAAAGGCCGCTACCAAAGTCATGAAGAGAGTTACACCGTGATCACGACTTAGCCTTTGGAGAGATGTTGTTATCTCGGGCTTAAGGCCAAACTGCACCGCTTTACCAACAAAGCTTTGAACCGCTGGACGTGGATAATCTTTAGGCAATTGTAAGGGAACAAGTCCTGCTAATTGGTCTTTCCAGTAAGCCAGCTGACTCTCCCGTACCTTACCCTGTAGCCAGGCCTGCTGACCTACAGTGAAATCAGTGTAACGAATTGGCAGTTCAGGAAGGTGCAACGCCTCTGCTGTTGTAGCTGCATGGTAGTACTGACCAAGTTCGCGGTTAAACACCCCAATCGACCACCCGTCGGCTATGATATGATGCAGATTGACGAAGAAAATGCGTTCCTCATCTGTGAGTCGAACCAGTGTAAAGCGAAAAAGTGGTCCGTTGTTGAGATCGAAATGCCAGAGATATTCGGTCTTCGCTATCTCTACAATTTTTGTTTGGGTCTCACTATCCCCCATACCTGTGAGGTCAATAATGTTAAGCCCTACTTCCACCGATGTCTCTATCCTTTGCACTGGATAGCCATTGACAACAGGGAAACTGGTACGTAGCGATTCTTGACGCTCAACAATGGTATTTAGGGCATTTGCTAAGATCTCCTCATTAAGGAATCCTTCAATGCGATAGGCGATCGGAATGTTGTAAGCTGGGTTGCCCGGAGCGAAATTGTTAAGAAACCAAAGACGTCCTTGAGCAAAGGAGAGGGGTACATCGCCCTCTCGCGAAACGGGAAAAATCTGGGGTAGGACCTCGGCAGGAGCACGGCGCATAGCTGCGATCCGGTCACTCAGTTGTGCTATTGTTCGAGCTTCAAACAGAGCTGATAATTGCAGTTCGACCGAGAATACTTTACGAATACGAAAGATAGCTTGGGTTGCTCGGAGGGAGTGCCCGCCGATTTCAAAGAAGTCCTCATGCAAACTGACCGACTCTAACCCAAGCACTTCGCACCAGATCGCCTGAAGAATTTCCTGTTCAGGAGTGTTCAGTTTTGTTGCTAGAGGCTCTTGAGTTAACAGCATTTCGGCCTGTGAATCCTCTAAGATATTACCGATAGGGTTGCTGGGATAATCTGGGTCTAACGGTACGTAACCTCCATTTGCTTCGGGGGTGCGCTTGTCCTGGTGCTCAAACAACTGGTGGATGGACATATCCTGGGCATAGTCGGCATATGCGTCATTCCACTCCTTCAGCAATTCTCGACCTTCTGGTTCTGTGGAGAGAGGCAACTGTGACAGTGGTGCCTCTGGATTTGCGGCTGCGCCCAATAATAAAGTTTGGAAATGACCCAGCCAGAGCCGAATTGTTTGGGAGTCGAATAGATCGCTATTGTAATCGCACATCACAATCAGCTCGCTGTTTGTCTGAAAAATATCGAAAACCAGATCAAACTTAGCTCCCTTCCCATGATTCGGTGCCAATTCAACTTCCAGACCCCAAAATTCTGGATCGGCGCTAATTTTGTTTAAATTAAATGTAGTTCCAATTAGGGTAGTTCGACTCAGAACGCGCGGTAGCTGTAACTTTTGACTTAAGTCGATAAAAGGATAAATTTGATGGTCGTAACCATTCAAAAACACCTTTTTGACCGTACTAGCATAGTCTTTAAACTTCGGATCGGAACCCACCTTCACGCGCAATGGCAAGAGATCGGCACAGTGACCCACCATATATTCACAACCTGCAGACAGTTGTCCTGCTGTGGGAATGCCTACAACAATGTCGTTCTGATCGCTCAACCGATGTAGCAACAAGATAAATCCAGCTAGCAGCGTTGTAAACAGGGTGCATTGACATTGCCCACTCAGGCTTTTGAGGCGATCGCACAGAGATTTACCCAGTTTCAGAGTTTTGCGATCGCCCCTGTATCGATTGACCAATGGTCTCTGGCGATCGGTGGGCAAATCCAGTACAGGAACGGAATCAGCAAATTGCTGCAACCAATAAGCCTCCGCAGAGGCCATTTCCGGACTTTGCCGCCGAGCCTCAATCCGTCGAACGTACTTGCTATATTGCATGGGTTCCGGCAGATCGTAGGAAACCCCTTGGCACTGCGCTGAATAAATTACACCCAGTTCTCGAAACAAAATTTCCATGGACCAACCATCAACAACCAGGTGATGAAAAGTTAGAACCAAAATATGGTGTTCTTCCGAGAGCTTTACAACCAAAGGGCGGAACAAAGGACCGACTTCAAAATCAAAAGTTTTTCCGGCTTCTTGCACCAAAAACTGGGATACTTCTGGATCGCGCAAGTCATTATCTAAACCAGAAAAGTCCACCAGAGGAATATCTAAGCCCCCGCTCGGAGCAATCCGCTGGTAATCTCCCGTTGGGCTAAAAGTGCTTCTGAGGGCTTCGTGACGATTGACCAATTCCCTGACTGCCTTGCCCATCACCTCCAAATTCAACTGGCCCCGCAAGTGAATCACCATCGATTCGTTGTAAGCTTTGGATGCTCCCTCTGCTATTTTAGAGGCCATCCAGACTGCTTTTTGGGGTTCTGTAAGGGGTAGCTGAACCTCTTTTTTGTCTTCATCACTCGGCTTACTTAGCTTAGATGGCGAACTCGGTAAAAATCCCCCTGCTTGCATATCTTCTATACTTGCTTTTACCGCCCGAATAATCTGTTCGATATCTTCATCGGTATGAGCCGTAGACAAAAGCAGGTTGCGCACTTCCGCCACGTAAATCCCTCGCTCCAGCAAATGATAAAAAAGCAAATTCATCCAGAGGTGCTCCGGGTAAGTAAACCGGAACAATGACCCGAAATGAACTACCTGAATTGGCAACTGCTTTTCCCTGAAGTAATCATTGAGATGGTTGGCTAATTTCGTGGTTTTCTTTGTTAACTCCGCTTGCAGTTGGGGTCCTTGGTCTTTGATGTGGTTGAGAACTGCCCATACAACACTCATTACAAGGGGATTCTTGAAAAAGGTGCCTGCAAAAAACGTGACGTCTGGGGAGGGAGAAGACTGATCTCCATAACTCCAAAATCCACCGTCCAATGCGTCCATAAAACTAGCCTTACCAGCTACTGCTCCAATGGGCAGTCCAGCTCCCAAGGCCTTGCCATAGGCAGTAATATCAGCTTTAATCCCCCACAATGCCTGGATGCCGCCGGGGTGCATCCGAAAACCTGTAATTACCTCATCTATAATCAATGCAACTCCCGTTGAGAGGGTTAATTCTCTGAGCTGGTGCAGGAACTCTCGGGGTTGTAAATCCGGCTTACGACTCTGTACTGGCTCTACTAAAACAGCTGCCAACTCGTGGGCATGAGCTTTGATAATATCCAGAGATTTGGGATTTCCGTAGTCAAGCATTATGACTTGTTCTGCCTTATGCTTTGGAACTCCTAGAAAAGCTGGAATGGTACGGGATGTTCCGTCTTGATTATCTATTTTGCCGACCAACAGCTCGTCTGAATGTCCGTGATAAGAATTAGCAAAAAAAGCAATTTTAGTGCGTCCTGTAGTGGCTCTGGCTATCCTGATTGCTCCCATCACTGCTTCGGTGCCTGAGTTGCAAAAGCAAACCCGCTCTTGACCAGTTAGCTCGCACATTAACTCGGCAACTTTGCTTATAAGATGCGGTTGCGGACCATTTTGGAGCCCTCGTTGAATGTGCTCTTGGATAGCCTCGATAACAAAAGGTGGCGAATGACCAAATAAGAGCGGACCAAACCCCATGGTCAGGTCTATATACTCATTGCCATCAACATCCCAGATTCTCGCACCAGCTCCGCGCTGAATGTGGAGGGGATATATCATCTCCTTGATAGAGCTATCGAACCATTTGGCTGCCCTAGGATTAGCTAATACTTTACGAGCAGCTTGGGTCAATTGTTTTGATTCTTGGGTGCGTTGGACTACTCGAGCTATTAAGCCATCCAAATGTTGTTGCTGCTGGACAGTGAAGCCTGCACCTTCTGATTTCTTGGTTCCCTGTTTAGACACCAGCTTGGAGGAACTAGACCCACTTACTTGAGCCAGTATCACCACCTGTCCCAGGTTATCGTCTGCTTCAACATCTGGCAGTATCGCTACCGAACTAAAACCACTCTCCTGCAAAAGCTGCAGCCATTGCCTTTTATCGATCAGGGGGTGATCCGATCGCAGATCCACATCCGCAAATCGCCACCATCCCTTTAACAACCCAAATGTTAGGTCAACCCACCGTTGTCGATGGGTTCCCTCTAAAAGCACTAAGACTCCCCCTGGTGCTAACAACTGCCTCACATTCGCCAAGGTCTGCCTCATGTTCTGCGTGGCATGCAACACATTTGCTGCTATCACCACATCTTGGCAATGAGGCTCAAATCCCTGCAAGCTGGGGTCTTGTTCAATATCGAGAGCTTGATACTCCACAAACCGATAGTCCCCAAAACGCTCCTGAGCCAATGCAGTGAACAGATCTCCCACATCGGTAAAACAATATTGAGTTCGATCCTCTGGCAGATGGGGTAAGAGGTAACTGGTGGTGCCCCCTGTCCCAGCACCAATTTCCAAGATCCGCAGTTCCCTTTGCTGGGGAGCCCCTGCCACTGCCGTGGTTACCACCTGCTGCACTAGCTTGTTGAACACCTGAGCCCTTGGAGAATCTTGATACAGTTGGGTAGCGGTGCTCGTGTCCCAAGCAGGAAACATCAATTTCACCGGATCCACTGCTCCTCGCAACACTGAACTGAGCTGGGAGCCACAGCGATACAATAACTGCCATTCTGGCAGCTGCTGCAGAGCAGGACTATTCTGTAGGGCAGGGTCATCACACGTCGGCAACGGTTGCAGTACCTGCCATTGACCCTGATGTGGTTTGAGGATTCCTTCCGATGATAAAATCTGTAGCAATCGAACCAACAACCGCTGATGTTGGGGCACAACTCCCAACCGTTGAGCCACCGTAGCTAAACTAATAGACTCTCCCACCTGATAAGACCAACCCAGATTCCTTAGTGCTTGGATTATAAAGGTCAGACTCACCTGTTCCAGTTGTGGTACCAGTTGGGTGATGTAATGGTGTAACTTTTTGTTTTCCACCACCAGTTCCTGCACCTCGGGTTGCAAGCGAGTCGCTATAAAGGCTGGATTAGGTATAAAGTCAGGCGCTTCGACTAACCCTGCACCTTCTGATTTCTCGGTTTTTGGGGACAGTTTTATGCTCTCTGGACGACCCGTTTCCAACTCTAGGCTCTGCTTCTGTAGGCTCTTTTGTTTGTTGCTAGAGGGTTGGGAAGGCAGTCGTGCCTGAGTTGGGGTATTCCCCGAAGAACCGTTGCGTAGCAATTCTAGGTGTTTGGACATCAGCTGAAGCTGCTGGCTCACAACCCGTTCGATCGCCGTTTGAGAAGTTAATGGTCCGTGAGAAGTTAATGGCTCCGATATCTGTTTCGCTAGAGCCCTGCTAGCAGCACCGCCATTTTTACTTGGCTTCTCTTGTTTTTCTAAAGATAAAGACTCGGGTTTTGTCCGTGCCCAGGATAATCGCGTGGCTTCGGGCATTTTTTCGGCGATGTACTCAGACAAGTCATTGATAGTGGAATTATTCTCCAACATCGAGCGAAGTGAAATATTCACTCCTAGTTTTGCTTTAATTGCTCCTGCGATTTCTACAAAGGCAATCGACTCCAGTCCCATCTGGAAAATGTTGGCATGGGAGTCTAATTCCTCTGCGCTTTTACCCACAATTAAGGGGGCAAAAATTTCCTTAAGTATTGCCTGAATATCGCTTTTGAGATGTTGTTCTGACATGGCTTTAACTATTATTAACTATTATGTATGTATGGCGATTTAAAATAAATAAATAAAATTTATTTATTTTATGAAATTACCTGATACTCGTTGAGCAAAATTTTTCCTTTGAGATAGGTTGTAGTTCCCAACCCAAATAATGGCTTTATTCTGCGTGCAATAAATCTAGATGTTGATACATAATCTCTATCTGTTGGGTGATAATTTTTTTTATTTCTGTTTCTGGACATCCGTTATCATCATATTCATCCTGGATGATAATTTCCTCTATTTCTGTTTCTGAACATCCGTTATTATATTCTTCCTGTTGGGTGATGATTTGCTCTATTTCTATTTCTGAAGATTCGTTATTAGATTCCTCTAGCAGATGTGGTCTATCAAAGCGAGTCTCATCTACCCAGTAGCGTTGTCGCTGGAAGGGATAGGTGGGGAGAGAGACTTTGCGCCGCCCTAGATAGTCTTTGTCAAAACCAAACCAATCAACCTTCACCCCTCGCACGTATAGTTCACCGAGACTCGATAGCATCTGCTGCCATTCATCCATACCCGGACGCAATGAAGGCAACCACACTCCTACACCTTCCGGCAAACATCGCCTTCCCATACCCAATAATATTGGTTTGGGTCCTATTTCCAGGAATAGATCCATTTGCCTCAAAGCTTCCATACTTTGCGAAAACCTGACTGGTTGGCGCACGTGATTTACCCAATATTTACTCGTAGCAATGCTATTGTCTGCTTTACCTCCCGTGACGTTAGATATTATTGGGATCCGCCCTTGACTGTAGGTTATTTGCTTCGCCACTGCTTCAAACTCGGCCAACATGGGTTCCATTAACGGTGAATGAAAAGCGTGGGATACTTGCAGTTGCTTTGTTTGGATTCCTCCAGCTTCTAATGTTTGTAGTAAATACTTTACTTTCTCTGCCTCCCCAGATATTACCACACTTTGGGGTCCGTTGATCGCTGCGATTGAAACACTAAAGTGTTTACTACCAACAGAAGCACTAACAGAAGCACTAAAGTGCTTACTACAAAATGCGATCGCTTCTCGCACCTGGGACTCTGACGCCATGACTGCAACCATCACGCCACCTGGGGGCAACTGTTGCATCAACCGTCCCCTGGTTGCAATGAGTTTGAGACCATCATCCAAACTCCAAATTCCCGCCACAGTTGCAGCTACATATTCACCCACGCTGTGACCCATGACTGCATCCGGTTCGATACCCCAAGATTGCCATAGTTTGCATAGAGCGTATTCTATAACAAATAGAGCTGGTTGAGTGTAAGCCGTCTGTTCCAAAACCGACTCGTCTGTTTCCGATCCGTAGAGAACTTCCAATATTGGTCTGTCCATGTAGGATGAAAGCTTTTCGGCACACTGGTCTACAGTCTTTTTAAATAACGGCTGCGTCTCGTACAATTGCCTGCCCATGTTGACATATTGAGCACCTTGACCGGTGAATAAAAAGGCTATTTTCGGTGCTGCCTCGCCGGAAAATTCCCCCGACGATATTCCCGCTACTTCCTGTCCCTTTTGGTACTCTCCCAGTTTGGCCGCTAATTCTCGTTCGTTAGAGGCTATGACTGCTAGTCTGTGGTTGAAATGGGCGCGTCCTGCGTTCGCTGTATAGCAAATGTTATCCAACTCTTCTTTCTCAGCATTGCTTCGTTCTGCTAGATATTTTTGATAACGAAGGACTAACTCCCGAAGTGCTGTTGACTTTTTCCCCGACAGCGTTAATAGATGGAAAGAGCGTTCTGTTATGTCTTCGCTACTTTTGCCTTTTGACTTTTGCCTTTCGAGTAGCGGTGCTTCTTCCAAGACTACATGAGCATTTGTGCCGCTAAAACCAAAGGAACTAACACCGGCAATGCGAGTTCCATTCGTTTGCCAAGGCATGATCTGGATCGGTACTTTTACTGGTAATTCTGACCAATTAATATAAGGATTCAGCTTTTTCAGATGCAGTAAAGGCGCTATTTTTTGATGTTGTAATTGCAGGACTACTTTAATCAAACCTGCTACGCCTGCAGCCCCCTCCAAGTGACCAATGTTCGTCTTAACTGCACCGACGAGCAAAGGTCGTTCTTGAGAGTGGTTTTTTTCAAATACGGTTCCGATCGCTCCTATTTCAATGGGGTCTCCCAAGGAAGTTCCTGTACCATGAGCTTCGATATAACTGACATTTCCCGGGTCTACTCCCCCATTTTCCAAAGCTTGACGAATAACTGCTTGCTGAGAAGGACCTTTAGGTACCGTCAAACCACTGCTATAACCATCTTGATTAATAGCTGTTCCGCGAATAACCGCCAGGATATTATCATCATCAGCTACTGCTTCTGACAAACGTTTGAGTACAATCATCCCGCATCCTTCACCACGGACGAACCCATTGGCAGAAGCATCAAAAGTCTTGGACCGACCATCTGGCGATAGCATCTGAGCCTTAGAAAAGTTAATACTCAACTCTGGAGAAACCAATTGATTCACTCCCCCAGCCAATGCTAGATTGCACTCTTTATTTCTCAAACTAGCGCAGGCTAAATGAATGGCTACCAAAGAAGATGAACAAGCTGTATTTACGGCAAAACAAGGTCCAACCAGGTCTAAAGTATAGGAAATTCGCCCAGCTGCTGCGCTGTTGATATTCCCGGTACCCATATAGGCATCAATTTTTTCCTTACCTTGACTGACTACACGTTGCATGTATTCATTACTACATATACCAATAAATACGCCCGCTTTGCTCCCCTTCAATTCTTCGGGATTTTTCCCATAATTTTCTATAGCTTCCCAAGTTACTTCTAATAATATTCTTTGTTGAGGGTCTAGACTTATCGTTTCCTTAGGAGTCAGGCTAAAAAAATCAGCATCAAACTCCTGCACGCCATCGATAAACCCTCCATAACGAGTACATATTTTGCCAGGAGTTGTCGGATCCGGGTCGTACAGATCGTCAACATTCCATCTGTCTTTTGGCACTTCAGTGATGGCATCTACTCCGTTTTCCAATAGTTCCCAGAATTTCTTTGGAGTCGATGCACCTCCGGGGAAGCGACAACCTATCCCAACAATCGCGATCGGTTCTGCTTTGTCCCTACCTTTTACTGCCTCTAGTTCGGCTTCTAACTTAGCAATCTTCTTAGAGGCCATTTCCATTAGCTTGGCGTAGCCTTGTTCCTGGTTATTGCTCATGTCATATCCTCCCAATCTGCACCTAATTGTTCTGCCAATTTTTTAGCAGTCTGTTCCAATTTTATAACCAAATCTCCCTTGTCCTCCTCTGAGACTTCGCCATCATCTAATCCCAGATCTCTTTCAACCAGTACATGCTTAAGCAAATAATCTACTAGCTTATTAACTGTCGGATAGTCGAAAGATAGCGTTGATGGCAGACCACATTCCAAACTTGTTTGCAACCTATTCCTCAACTCTACCGATGTCAATGAATCCATTCCCATACTAAAAAAGCCTTTTTCTAATGAAATTGATTCTGGATGCTTTATTCCTAGCACTCGGCCTACTTGACTGCGCACAAGCTCTACTAACATCTCTCTTCGTTGGCTGGAAACCACCTCTTTCAACTGCTGTATCAACCCTAATTTCACGGTCTCGGCAGTTGTCATAGCTGTTTGTTTCCAATCTGCCAAAAACGGCCATTGTGCCATTCGGTCTTGCCAAGCAGACCAGTCCATCTGCACTACCGCTACTTCCACACTGGCACCACTCATTAGTAACTCTAGTGACTCTAGAACCCGTTGTGGCGCGATTGGTTGGATACCTTGCTGCTGAAAACTTATATCTGCACCGCGTTCTGCTGCTTTTCCTATTTGAGAAATCGTACCCCAATGTATACTCAACCCCGGTAACCCCATACTACGACGATAATGGGCTAAACCATCTAGAAACGAATTCGCTGCCGAATGATTTCCTTGACCGGTTGAACCTAAAAGAGATGCTGTAGAAGAAAATAGTACAAAAAAGTCCAATGGTTGGTGTTGGGTCAATTTATGCAAATGCCAACTCCCTTGCACTTTCGGAGCCATCACCTTAGCAAAACTCTGCCAAGTCTGGTTTTGAAGAACTCCATCTGATAAAATCCCTGGCGCATGGATCACCCCTGCTAAAGGAATCTTTGACTGCTCTATATTGTAGAGCACTCTTGTCATAGATTCTAAATCTGACACGTCTGCTTTTTCTACTACCACCGATGCTCCTGCTTTTTCTAACTCAGTTATTTTCTTCCTCGCAGCAGCATCCGGTGTCCTGCGTCCTACCAATACTAAATGCTTGGCTCCCTTGGACACCATCCAACGGGAAACCAGTAAACCTAAACCGCCCATACCTCCTGTAATCAAGTAGCTTGCATCTCCACGGAAAGTTAAAGGCTTTTCCTTGGTGTCTACCCCTGGTTGTTCTGTTTGAGTTACCACAATCTTGCCAATATGTTTGGCTTGTTGCATGTAACGGAATGCTTCGAGGGCAGACTCTATGGGGAATAACTTTAATGGTGGTGGTTTTAGCCAACTTCGCTCGAACTTTTCTATTAACTGCTGGAACATTGATTGGATTAACTCTGGTTGTTCCCGAGCTATTTGGGTGAGATCCACTGGAAAGTATGAAATGTCTGACTTATTCCGTGTCATTTGCTCTGCTTCCCAAATATCTCGAACCGCCAGTTCCACAAACCGACCTTGGGAACTTAATACTGAGAGGCTTTTGCTAATAAATTCCCCTGATGTCAAAGAGTTTAGTACGATGTTTACTCCTTTTCCTTGAGTGCTTTCTATTATTTTGTCCGCAAACTCTACTGTGCGAGAGTTCATGACATGTTTGACACCCATTTGTCGTAGGGTTTCCCACTTGGGTGGACTAGCAGTGGCAAATACTTCCGCTCCTGCATTCTGGGCAATTTGCACTGCAGCCATCCCAGTTCCTCCTGCAGCGGCATGGATCAAAACCCGATCACCTGCTGAAATCTTAGCTAAATGATGCAAAGCATAATATGCTGTTAAAAAATTAACCGGAATCGATGCCGCTTCTGCAAAGCTGATTTTTTCTGGTTTGAGGGCGACTAAGCTCGCCTTAACGGTGATGTATTGACTAAAGCTTCCCAGAGCCATTGCCATCACCGCGTCTCCCACCTTAAACTCTTTTACCCCTGCTCCCACAGCTACTATTTCCCCTGCACAATCTCCGCCCATTATCGGAGTTCCCGGATATATATTCAAAGCTATCAGCACGTCTCGGAAATTTAGCCCCGTGACCTTAACTTTAATTTCTACTTCCCCTGCTGCTGGAGCACGCCTGGTTAATGGCTCTAAAGTTAAGTTGTCTAAACTTCCCCTCTCTGACATTACCAGTCTGAAAGGTTCTGATGGAATTTTCAGTTGTCGTGCTGCTGCTTGACGATGATGACTTGCAACTAACCGAGGTACGTAACGTTTGTCTCCTCGTAATGCCACCTGGTTTTCTATATCCTCTGACCAAATTTCATGGAACAGTACATCTGCTTGATGCTCTACTGTCTGGTTTGGGTCTAAATCTATCAGCGTGCAGTGTAAATCTGGGTGTTCCAAGCCGATCGCTTTCCCCATTCCCCAGACTGAAGATTGGCTCACTCCTGGGATTATCCCTCGATCTCCCGATAGTGTTTGAGAGCCTGACGTCGTTAACCACAACCGTGGTGTTTGGACCCATTTCCTTTTTACCAATGCTTGAACCAAAAACAAGGTGGTGCCGCACCCCAGTAAGGATAAATTAGCCAATTCCTCAGCATTCATATTTTCTGCCATTCCCGTTTCCGCTGTCCAACATTGAACCACTCCATAGAGGAACGGGTTTTTGTCGGTTACCTGAGCAATGGCTTGCTCTATATCTTCTGGGTTATTGGGGTTAATGGTAAATTCTTCTGCTGTTATTTGTTTGTATTGCTCATCTGCAAATACTAACGTACAAGAGTCTCCTTGTGCTCGCAGTTGCTTTGCTAACTTTTGGGCTATCCCTTGTTTATCTGCTAGCAGCAACCAACCTTTGCGTTCTGATGCTGTTTGTGAAAACCTGGTTTTCGACCCTTGAGCCACTATCACCGTTTGTTGAGACAATATTTCCGGCATTCCCTCTATTTCCGGCATGGTGACTACTTGAGTAAAACCCATTTCACCAAGTAATTGCTTCCATGTAGTTCTACTCAACAGCGGATAGTCCGGTCGCAATTCACTATCTTGGAATCTCCACCATCCTTCCAATAATCCGAATACTAAATCCAGCCATCGTTGACAACTTGTTATTTCCAGTAATACCAACATGCCCCCTGGTGCCAGCATTTTCCGCACGTTTGTTAATGTCTGCTTCATACTCCTGGTTGCATGAAGAACATTGGCTGCAATAATCACGTCGTATTGATGAGCGTCAAATCCTTGAGTTGTCGGATCCTCCTCAATATCTAATGCTGCATAGCGCAGGAATCGATATTCCTTGAATTTCTCTTGAGCCTTACTTGTAAATAATTTCCCTATATCCGTAAACAGATATTCTGTTTGATTTGGATTTAGATGGGGCAATATATAGCTTGTCGTCCCTCCCGTTCCCGCTCCTATTTCTAACAACCTTATCCCTCGTTGTTGCGGGATCTTCTCTATTGACTTGACGATCACCTGCTGCACGATCGCGTTCATCACTTTAGCTATGGGGGTATCTTGATACAGTTGTGTTGCTGTAGTAAAATCTCCTGATGGGAATACCAGCTGCACTGGATCTTGCGTTCCCCGCAAAACCTCACTTAGTTGAGATGCACAACGATTCAGTAGAGTCAATTCTGCTACTGCATCCGGATATTGACTGATTAGAGTCTCAATTTTTTCTCCCGGCTGGACTGGGTCTAAGGTCTGTTGCATTTGCCACTCCTGCTGGGAATACTGCACTATTCCCTCAGAAGCCATTATTTCTAGCATTCGCTTGAATAGTCGTCTTTGGCTGGGAACTATACCTAACCTTTGGCTAACTGCCTCTGTAGAAAAGCAATCGCCTACCGAGTACGGCCAGTCCAGCTCCAGCAATGCTTGCACTATGTACTCTACACTTAATTCTTCTAAACTAGCAGCGCTTTGGGAGGATCTTTTCTGGTCTACTGTTGCTACTAATTCTGTCAGACTCTGACTCAACTGCTCCTCTATTTCTACCGGTTCCAGCATATCCGAGGTTGGGAGCAGTCTACCCAAACGCCCTTTTGCTCTCCATTCTACTTCGTACAAACAGTCATCAATAGATTTCGCTTCTGTTCCCAGTAGCGTTTGAGGGGTTGCCTGTTTTACTCGCAACCCTTCTACTTTCGCAACTATCTCTCCCTCTTGACTGACCAGGGTCACTTGCGTGCTGATACTTTCTGCACTTTTGACCTCAGACTCCGTTAGGGACGCGATCGCCCACAGCTCTACTCCCGAACGAGTATGTATTTCTAACTTGTCTATCCCTATTGGCAAGTAAGTTTTGTCATTGTTTGTCTCAGGCAGTAGGTGATAGGTTATCTGCAACGCTGCATCTAACAGTGCCGGATGAAACTGATACTGTCTTGCTTCTCCTTCTAGCTCTTCGGGTAATTTTATCTGCGCTAGCACTTGGTTTGGGCCAGCACTCAAACTTTTAATGCCTTGGAAACTGCTGCCGTAGTTAAGCCCTATTTCCCGACATTTTTGATAATGTTGTTTTACTTCTATGGCTTGGTTACAATCAGCCAAGTACTTTTCTATGTCTACTTTCGCTTTGCTTGTCTCTGGCGGCAGGGGTTTTATTTTCCCTGTTCCGTGGAGGTGCCATACTTCCCCTTCTTTGCTTGCACTTGACTTCTGACTGAATATTTGCCATTTGTATGTTTCTTGATCTAATGGTGTCAGTATTGTCTGAACTGAAAACTGTTCCCCTTGAGACCAACTCAATCCACGTCCAATTACTAGATCTTCTACCACGACCCTGGGAGTCTTAAATCGGTAATGAGCTGCTGACGCTGCCATTTCCAAGTAGGCTGTTGTCGGAAATAGGGCTTTATTGAATACTCTGTGGTGGCTCAGGTAGCTTGGATAGTTTTCCTCGATGTACGATTCAAAAATTTGTTGTTCCCCTGCACAATTTAATCTTTCACCTAACAGAGGGTGGCTTTTTTTCGACACATACCGTTTTTTATGGGATTTATTTAAATTTTCTATCCAATAACTTTCCCTCTGGAACGGATAAGTAGGAACTACGACTTTCCGACGCCCGTACTCTGTGTCAAACCCAAACCAATCTATTTGGGATCCCTGCACATATAGCTGTCCCAAACTTTCAAGTATCTGCTGCCATTCTGTTTTTGGGGGACGCAGCGTTGGCAACCATACTGCCTTATCTTCCCCCAAGCACTGACGCCCCATCCCCAACAGAATGGGTTTGGGTCCTATTTCTAGGAATAACTCATATCCTTGCTCCAGCAAAGTTTGCATACTGTCAGCAAACCGTACTGGTTGTCGAACATGACCGGTCCAATATGCAGCTTCCGTGATTTCATCTTCCACTTGACGTCCGCTGACATTAGATATCAGTTTTATCTGAGGCTTGCTATAGGTTACTGCTTTAGCTGCGGCTTCAAACTCACCCAGCATTGGTTCCATCATCGGGGAATGGAAAGCGTGGGACACCTGTAGTTGTTTGCTTTTGATTCCTTGTGATTCTAGGGTACTGAGGATCTGGTTTACTGCTTCCAACTCCCCAGAAATTACTATGCTTTTCGGTCCGTTGATGGCTGCGATCGCTACTCGCTCTACGTAGGGCGCGATCGCCTCTCGTACCTTGGACTCAGAAGCCATCAGGGAAACCATCGCGCCTCCACCAGGCAACTGCTGCATCAACCTGCCCCGTGCCGCAATTAATTTCAGACCATCTTCGAGACTGAAAACCCCTGCCACACAAGCTGCCACATATTCTCCCACACTGTGACCCATCACCACATCCGGTTTTATGCCCCAGGATTCCCATAACTTAGCCAAGGCATACTCAATGGCAAACAAAGCTGGTTGGGTGTAAGCAGTTTGATGCAGTACCGACTCATCCTGACTATCATCGGTTAATACTTCCAGCAGCGGGCATTCCAACTCGCCTCGCAACAGTACCTCGCAGCGATCGAGTTCCTGACGGAATACCGGTGCTGTTTCGTACAGTTCCCGTCCCATGCCAACATACTGGGACCCCTGTCCCGTAAACAGAAACGCCACTTTTGGAACCCGTTCCTCTGCTTGACCTACGATCGCCCCTGTCTCCGAGTGCAAGTCCTGCAACTGTTCCATCACTTCCGCCGATGATTCTCCCACTACAGCCAGGCGATGCTTTAGGTGCGATCGACCTGTATTTGCGGTAAAGCAAATGTCCGACAAAGCCAGTTCCGGGTTTTCCTCTAAGAAGGTTGCATATTTGCCCGCCAACTCTCCCAGGACTGTTTCTTCCTTTGCCGAAACTGTGAGTATATGCCAAGGGCGATCGGGTCTGGCCTCCTGCTTCGGTGCTAACACTGGTGCTTCTTGGACGATCGCATGCGCATTAGTGCCGCTAAATCCAAAGGAACTGACTCCTGCCAAGCGGGGCTTTTCTCGATCAATCTGTTTCCAGTCCAAGAGAGAAGTAGGTATCGCCAAAGGCAACCCATCTCCCGTGATATGGGGATTGAGCTTGTTAAAGTGCAAGTGCGGGGGTATCTGCTGGTGTTGGAGTGACAAAACCACTTTTATCAATCCAGCCATACCTGCGGCTGCCTCTGCATGCCCGATATTCGTCTTCACCGAGCCAATCATTAGGGGGTTATTTTGCGATCGCCCTTGGCCGAAAACCCCTTCTAAAGCTTTGACCTCGATCGGGTCGCCTAAAGAAGTTCCCGTACCATGAGCTTCGACATAGCTCACTTCGTGGGGTGAAACCCGCGCTTCAGACAAAGCCCTTTTGATCAGACTTTCCTGAGCCTGTCTGTTAGGTGCCGTTAAACCATTACTTGCCCCATCCTGGTTGACAGCCGAACCCCGCACTATTGCTAAGATATTGTCCCCATCTTTTATTGCTTGTTTTAAGCGCTTGAGAACCACTACCCCACAGCCCTCACTGCGGACATAGCCATCTGCGGAAGCATCAAAAGTTTTGCAACGACCATCTTGAGAAAGCATGCTGGCTTGGGAGTAAGTTATGCTCAATTCCGGAGAAAGCAGCAGATTAACACCCCCTGCCAAAGCCAGGTGACACTCATTATGCAGCAGATTTTGACAAGCCAGATGAACCGCTACTAACGAAGACGAGCAAGCCGTATCCACCGACATAGTCGTTCCTTGCAGTCCGTAGAAATAAGCTATACGACCCGCTGCCACCGATGCCGAGTTGCCAGTACTAAAGTATGCCCCAAAATCAGCAGGTTGAGTTTGCTTGACAAAGAGCAGTTCGTAGTCATGGGACATTATTCCCACAAACACCCCCACTCGCTTACCGACCAGAGATTCGGGAGCTATTCCCGCATACTCTAGCGCATGCCAACTTTCCTCAAGCAAGCAACGGTGTTGTGGGTCTGTATAGGTTGCTTCTCGCGGTGCTATATGAAAGAAACCCGCATCAAAAGAGTCCACCCGGTCTATAAAACCTCCAAACCGACTTACCATTTTGCCTGGTTTTTGCGGTTCGGGGTCAAAGTAACTGTTAACATCCCACCGACTTTGAGGCACTTCCGATATCCCGTCCTTGCCCAACCGAAGTAGCTGCCAATAATCCTCGGGACTATTTACCCCTCCAGGCAACCTACAAGCCATGCCAATTATTGCCACACCGTCCTCTGGAAGAATAGCACCGCTTTTCCTCTGCGATTTCCTCCCAGTCTTGACTTTTTGGCCAATCGCCTCTTCCTTCCCGTCTCTTCCACGAGGTCTTGTCGGTGTTAATACTTCATCTGGCAACGAAATCTCACGTCCTAACTGGTTGAAGTAACCCGCGATCGCTGCTGGCGTGCCGTAGTCGAAGAAAAATGTCGAATCCAACGAAGTTTCTAACTTCTTCTCCAGTAGACTTTTTATCTCTAGTAAATCCAAAGAGTCGAGACCCATCTCCCTGAGGGGTCGCTTATATGAGAAAGCCTCCATCCGTTTTTTCCCCAACACAGTTTTAATAGAGCGCTCTATTAAAACCGTGACATCCCCAAGCTTTTCGGTATCGTCAAGCTTATCCAGAGACTCAACTGCCGTCCACTCCGCCTTTGGAGCTTCTAGCTTCTCCTGTAGTTCGTATTTGATCAGTACCCCAAACCCTTGATTGTCCACATCCTCTGGGCGGTAGTTAGGGACAATACTAACTACTGTTGCGCCACCTTCTATATGGAACCGAGGTATTGGATCGAATATTTGACCTCTTTCATTGCGTTTTTCAATATATTCCCTGATTGAAATATGAGAATGATTTGCATAGTCCTTGCAACGAGTCACGCCTGCTACGCACTCAATCCCCTCCTTTAACTCTGCCCATTGAAGGGTGAATTGACGTAGCATATCCCCCAACCCCAAGCCTTGCCTTTCTGGATTTACATTCAAGCTCAGAAGTTGAAGCACTGGACCATCCTTTACGTGTAGTTCTGGCAAAGTTTTGAAATTTGCCGATTTTAAGCTTTCAACGCTTTTTATTCTTTGGGTGTAAATTACACCGACAACTTCTCTGTCTATTTCCAGGACCAGATGGTTACTATATCCCTCTTCTAGTCGTTGCTGAATTTCGCCAACCGACAATTGTAAATGCTCCGGCCAGCATTTTTTCTCAATATTTACCAATGCTGCAATATCTTCAGCATAGGGATGTCTAATTTTATAGGCTCTCTTCTCAAAGCAGTTTAAGGAAATACGGGTAAATGGTAAAATCTTTGGATATCTTCTCAAATATTTTGCTTTCGGAAATAGACCTACCTCAGCCGCTGCCATTAGAAAAACATCTGCTTCTACCAAATGTTGTTTTGAAAAAGCTTGACACGCATCGAAATGTAGAGATTCGCTTTCATCTAGGAATTTTTGTACCACTGAAGCAGTTAAACTGTGAACTTCTAACAGCAATAATCCATGTCTGGTCACAATGTTCGACCATCTTCCTAAATGCTCCACTAAACTTTGTACGGCAATGTGAGGAGCTATCAGTTTTCCCTCTTCGTCTACATCCACAACTTGATAATCCAACCGGGAACGCGATCCCGCCGTTTCCGTGTCTGTCGGAGGAATAAATGGGCGATCGTGATCTAAAAATGAGCGGACATGTAAAACCTTTTCTGGATCTATCCCCTCTGCCTTCAAGTCTGCTAATAATCGTTCGGGATTTCCAATATCTCCTTGAATAACCCGATGAGGAATCTCAGCTAAATTTTTATCTGTTACATTCAATGATTCCTGATTGTAATCTACTCCCACGATATAAACTGGATACTTTGTTAATACTTCCCCACGAGCAGATTTCCCTATAATTACATTGTAAATTCGCTTGAGAAGCGTTCCATCGCCGCAACCCATGTCAACTACATAGCTAGGTTGCTCTTCAAAAGGTCGTTGATTAAATATAGATATAATAATTTCTTCTGTATCCGCAAAAAATTTCTCGTGTTGAAAACCACTACCCACTACGTTTAACGTTCTATCGACATGTATTTCATGTCCCCCATCATCTCTCTGAAACACCTTATGAGGATTCCCAAATAGCAGATCGTCTATCTGTAACAACATCGGAGTATAGGATGCTGTTACCCCTAAGTTCATAGACCTCTGTGACATGAAACGACCGACGTTCGTTAAATTTATACCTTCCTTTTCCGCGATCGCCCATCCTAAATTAACAAACAGAGTCGTCAATTCTTGCTTTACCGAATCCTTCAAATCCGAAAACAGCGAACCAGACTTACCCGCAATTAACTTCTCTTTTTTCAAGGCTAACAGTATAGGAACAACTAATACTCCATCTATCAAATCACTTAACCTGGCATCATTAATATCCCATCGTCGTTCCGAACGCTCAATCCAGCTTCCTATTCCCTTTTTATGTTCTCCTTTCAAATACAAATCAAAGGGGAATTTATAGAGGCTGACCATATCGTTAGGTATTTTTTTATGAATTTGACCTCTATCCCCAAACGAGTAAGCCCCCACATCATTTTTTTCTAGGATTTTTAGTGACTGTAGAAGTCTAAGGGCTACCTGCAGATGCCCGCTATTTGCCTGGAAATGCTCTACTATCTCCTCTAAATACAGTGACTGTTTCTGAGCCAGTAACTCAAATATTCCTCGTTCTCTACATGCCCAAATAACTGGTATAGCCACAAATCCATGAGCATAGCGGTTAATTAGATCTAACATTTGCTTCTCTAGCTTCCTCCAAGTCAAGTACAATTCACTTTTTCCATCTCTTCCCTTTTGCCTACTTTACTTCTACTCTCCTGCTATCCTCCTTACTCTTCCCTTTCCCTGTTTACCCCTAACGTTTACTGCTGTAACCTGCAAGACACTTGGGTTAAATCGGGAGCATGTCACAATTGCAGAACATTTGAACTAAATCTCATGCCCCCTCGTGGGTGTAAGCTTGCTCTGATGGTAGATAGTTCATTTGTTCAGCAACTTTGACCTGTTCCCACAGCAACAGATTGGTTAGTACGTGCTAGACATGCTTGGGCATGAGTTTTTTTGTAAGTATTCAGCTATCAGCTAATGCGCTACGCGCACGCTGCTTGAGGTGCTATCAGCTAAGTAGTCGGACAAAACTAAAATTAACTCTTTAAATAGGGAGCAGGGACTTCGGAGCAGGGAGCAGAGGGACTTTTGGCAACTTTACACAAATTAATACAGTTAGGTTTATTTTTGTCCAGGTACTTATCAGCTATCAGCTATCAGCTATCAGCTAATGCGCACGCTACTTGAGGTGCTAATCAGTCACAGCGTCGTTCGCACAGCGTGGCCAAAGGCCAAAGCCTGTGCCACACTACTTGATGTGCTATCAGCTAATGCGCTACTTGAGGTGCTACTTGAGGTGCTAATCAGTCACAGCGTCGTTCGCACAGCGTGGCCAAAGGCCAAAGCCTGTGCCACACTACTTGATGTGCTTATGAGCATAGGGCAAGCTACACCGAACAGCTTTTGAATAAAATCGGTAAGCATTGGAATAATGCTGCAGTGTTGTCACAGGACTTGTGGCCTATGTCATAAAGCTGACTGCTGAGTGCTGACTGCTGTTCGCGCAGCGTGCGCGTAGCGCATATGCTTACGTTTTTTTGATCATAATCACAACTCGTAATTGTATTCAAGAAAGGAAAGTTTACTTCCTTGACTATAAAGGTTAACTCTAATTAAAAGTATTTTTCAACTCATAAACCTCATATAAAACCTCATATAAAACCTCAGATCAAACCTCATAAACCTCAGATCAAACCTCATAAACAGGGTAAACACCTGTCATTTTGGATCTATTAATACTGAAATAACTACAAAAATAGAGTGAATAAGCTCTTGTAGGGTGCGTTAATGAAATGTAACGCACCATCGGTATACAAATTGAACCCAAACCATTCTTAACCAATCCCATGGTGCGTTAAGGCTTCAACCCTTGGTTATCTCATATAATCGTCTCAAGAAAACCGCCTAACGCACCCTACTGGCGTGGCAAGCTTAATTTGATGCATTAGAAACAGATGGGGGAGTGTGGGGAGTGTGGGGAGTGTGGGGAGTGTGGGAAGATGGGGATCAAAAATCTATTGCACTATTTTAAGCTTGCCACGCCACTACAAATTTCAAAAATTCTATTCATCCTAGCTCCAAATTGAAACCTATTCAATTATCCCATTTGCGCCGAGGCGCACGCTACGCGAACGATAAAAATTTAAGCATTAAACTGATAGCTGATAGCTGATAAGTACCTGGACAAAAATAAACCTAACTGTATTAATTTGTGTAAAGTTGCCAAAAGTCCCTCTGCTCCCTGCTCCGAAGTCCCTGCTCCCTATTTAAAGAGTTAATTTTAGTTTTGTCCGACTACTTAGCTGATAGCACCTCAAGCAGCGTGCGCGTAGCGCATTAGCTGATAGCACCTCAAGCAGCGTGCGCGTAGCGCATTAGCTGATAGCTGACCGCTGACCGCTGATAGGGCGATCGCTGATAGGGCGATCGCCTCTTGTCGGGTGGGCAAATAGACATGATTCCTAATTAAATTGCCAAACTATCATAATTTGCACACCCTACCCTACCGAATGCGATCGCGTAGCGTGGCCCTATAGTTTAAAATAAGGGAAAAACCACTTAAATCAATTGGAGAAACCCCTTGGCAGCCCTTACCGACATTGGCTTGCCTGATCAGTACTGATGCCAATAGTAATCGTCCAGTCATTGCAGGAACTCGAACCTCTGTGCGCCGAATTGCTGGCCTATATAATCAAGGTAACAACGCGCTATGAAATAGCGAGACGATTACATCACCTAACAATCACTCAAATTTATGCCGCATTAACTTATTATCATGCTAACCGTCAGGAAATAGACGAAGATATCGCAGCCGAACAAACCGCCTATGAAGAACTGGCCAAACAACATTATCAGGCAACCAAACCCTAAACATGACACAGATTCGCCTTTATTTAGATGAAGATACCATGGATAGCGATCTGCATATCGGCCTTGCGTCTTCGCAACGTGAATGTTGTCTCGACAGGGGAAGCTCAAATGTAAGTATTCAGCTGTCAGCGAACAGCGATTAGCGCTACTTGAGATGCTACTTGAGGTGCTATCAGCTATTAGCTTATGGGCTATGGGCACGCTACTTTACGAATAGCTTTTGAATACAATAAGCTGGGAGCATGTCAAATTCGTAGAACAAATGTACTAAAATAACTCATGTACGCTATTAAAACCCTGAAAACACTGTAGTTCAAGCGTTCTCACCAAATTGACCGGCTCCCCATGCTCCCCCTATTACCTATTCCCCATTCCCCATTCCCCATTCCCCATTCCCCATTCCCCATTCCCCAGATAAGCGTACTAATGTTTCTGCATAAGTGACATGCTCCCGGTTAAATCCGCTATAATAGGAAGATAAAATAGGAATATCAAAGGCGCTAGATGCTGCCAATAGAGGTTCGGGAAAAAAGTCCTCGATTCGTACCTGGGCAAAATATCTATATAACTTTTCACCAATCCAACTCCCAAAAAACAGGTGAACATGAAAGATGCTGACTTGGTGAACTACACTCTGAGCTGTACACCCCTAAAAAACATTAACCAATAGTGCTGCTCACTGCTATATTCTGCTCGGCGCAACGAGCAGGACGGCTTGAGCTACCTTGTGGAAACTGGGAATTTTTGTTTTGGGTAAGCCTTCGATTCCCGGCAGAGCATAAAACCACTGGGAACTTCTTTAGTAGCTTCACAAGTCATTACTTTTGCCTCTACTAATCAACCGCTACAACTATAGATTAATGCGATCTCCCAATCAAGCTTTTTAAGGTTTTTTTTAGATTACACCCCTTATGAGGCCAAAAAGTTAAGGCAGAATAGATTTTGTCAAGGTATTGTTAATTAATCTTTACCTTACCTTCAATCTCTTTAGGTGCGCTTTCCGTGATGGCGAGGGATTGCTCGCCATCACGGGTCGCACCTGCTGTGATTGGCATTGACGATTTATACCCTTTGAGGACAGATGATTGAATGACTTGTGTTTGGGGAGCGGGTATCTGGCGATCGCCTTGCCAAGAAACACGATCGCCAAAACTAGGAAAATCTCAAAAGCATGAATTAGCAACCACTTTTACAACCAGTAACATTTTGTAACTAAGCCATTGACAAATGATACACAACCTTAACTTGTGACGAATGGGTGTATAGAGAAGGAGAGGGAGCAGGTCAAAGTTGCAGAACAGATGAACTATGTAGCATCAGAGCAAGGTTAAAAGACTAGTAGTTGAGTCCCCGTTTTTGATAACGATACTTAGCCACAATCGGATAAACTACATTACGGAGCCGGTTGAGAGCTCCCACAGGACGATGAACTACTAAGCCATTCCACGGGGAAAATCGTAGGTTTTCAGCAGAGTCGTATTGTTTGTCAAAATCGATGATCTGATGCTTGACGGTGAGGCGACCAACGGTAAAAAATGGTGATTTCTTCTCACTCCAACGAATTGTGACATCATCGATGGACATTTTCGGGTTGGTTTGGAATTGGATACCAAAGTCCCAGCAATAAAGAGCATCGGTTTTTGATAGTTGTTCGATCAGCTCATCTCGATAGTAATTGTCCGGTTTACTTTCATCCAATCCCAGAGCCTTGGCGCGATTGATGAAGGGAAGTTTAGGAATACCTGGTCGGGACTGATATCGCATGCTTTGATGGGGAGGCTGGCATGAAACAGGGGTAAACGCATATTTGATCACAGCGGGATACTCAACAGGAACTAGGCCCGGTTGAGACTGATCAAAATCTGATTTGAGTCCAAGGGCATAAGCAGAACCACTCCAATACCGTTCCGTTAATAAACTCTTTGGGGTTCGAGCTGTTACTTTAGCTAGGGCTAGGAATTGCCTGGGATGACTTATGAGCCACTTCTGGGCAGCTTGCTCTGACTCAACTATGGAGCGAAAAAATTCCTAATAATATTTGATGGTTTTGATAAAAAAGATATTAGCATTTTGAACAATAATATCTTGAGTGTTTGGCTCGTAGCTTTGTTCTAAACTTTATCCTTCAACACCAATCACTTTCACAGACATTGAGCGTGTGTCTGAGACATAGTCGTTTTCAACATTTGTTCGCCCATTAGCAAATCGCAGCTGAACAGGATATTGTTTTGGTGTCGCAAAAAGTCCTTGCTTGAGGGAAATCCCATTGAGTTGCTTTTGAGTAAGCCGAGTTCGTTTCGCCAGTTCGCTCTTAATCTTCTGTTCATCAAAATCAAAAATTTCTAGGTTTCCCTCCACCGATGCGTGGGTTTTGGCATGGGTGTCTCGCAAAGCCCGTTCCTCATCCTTGTAAAGCTTATCCATCTGAATCCTGACTTGCTCTGCTACAAGGTTGTAATAGTTTTGTTCGTCCTTTTCGGGATATTCTGTAAATAGCTTCATGGTTATTTTTTTAGAGAAAAAAATCAGTAATTTGTGGTGATAAAAACTCCGTTAGTATAGCAGCAGATTTGATTCGGTTACTGTCAAATTAAGTGAGCAGATAGCTGGCGATTGAGACTCAAATTTTACTGAAATAAATGGTGATTTATCAATCAGAGAGCTGGAATTTTTACTTTAATTTTTCTTTGACAATACCCGATGCCTTGCTTACGGATTGTCAAATGTTACTTTATAGCTTTTATCCGGCTGTTGAGTATTGCGGTTTACCACATCTGAGAGAGTATTTGTGTTTTGTATTACTTCCCAACCGACCGGGGAAAAGGTTTCTTCGTTGAAGATATTTTCTGCCAACAGGGGATTAGTCAATGCTTGGGAAAACGCATCAATTGCTATCAGTCGGTTAACCAGGGGAGCTACTGCTGCATTTGGTGGCACATCCTCGGCATAGAGTCCCACATAGAATTCAATATTGTTGACATCACCGTATAACCGTTTTAGTTCCCTTTGAGTATCTTCATCCGCCGTGATCTGATCGAAATCCGTCACCCGGGGAAACTTAGACATTTCCCGGTAATCATTATAGCTGGCCAGTTGAGCTTGACGACCTAAGTCGATACTTGCCAATTCAACAGGTATCAGGAATTCTGCCGTGTTGAACAAACCAATTTTGGTGCCTGGTTGGGAACAGGTCTCCTCAAACAATGGTCCCAAGCCTTTATTGATCAGCATCTCATTATTCCAGAGGCTATCCACCATCGGAATTTGCTTACTGTCATAGGTCAGAGTCTCGGGAAGGGCACTGTGCCAACGATATACCAAACTAAATTCCACTGTCATCCAATTCTGGCGATACCACTTCTGATTGGTAAACGCTGCAGGGTACAGCGGCGAAAAATTATGCCTCAGATAAGTTAGACTGTAGGGGAATTGAAGCTTTTAAAACCTTAAGCATATACCTTGGTACCATACTGGCTCGTTTGACTTTTTGACGAGTACTGCGTTTATAACTCGTTTCAAGATTGAGTAGATTGAGACTAAGCGCGCTTGAGTAAATCCATATTCTGTGGTGCATGCCCTGTACGAATCCGCGTCGCATCCTCCCCAAAGGTGACATCTAATACGAGCGTGGAGTTGGTTTTCAATGGACCAGTGTTGTCGGATTGCTAAGCCCGACGTGTTGAGGGGTGGTAAAGAAGTGAGGTAAAACATCACCTCACGGGTAGTCTTGTTCCTATGATGGCGGGTGCGAATAACCATTACAATGGTCTGTAATCCAGACCACTGGGACTGTTTGTACAAATCGAAGTCTATTTGAGCAAGAGTTACTGCCTTTGAAGTTACCGTAAGAGAGGGTCGCCTTTATGGGTGATCGGTTTTGTATAGAACCCATTTGAGATCTCAGTAATGGAGTAAAATAGGGAAAAAATGCCGTACTCAATTAGTCGAGGTGATCTTGAATGGGAAATAATCGAGCCTCTGTTGCCCAAAAAGAAGCAAACTAGACAACCATTGTGGAGTAAGAGGCAGATATTAGATGGTATCTTGTACCAACTCAAGAATGGTTGTAATTGGTGTGATTTACCTAAAGACTTACCTCCCTATTCCACAGTGTTTTGGTACTACAAACAGTGGCGTACGCAAGGAGTAATCGAAGAAATTAGGGACATCCTACATCGTCGAGTACGTGAGCAAGTAAAAAAAAAGGGCAATGGACAACCCTGATGATTATCGACTCCCAAGCAGTGAAAAACACCTGCAATGCCAGCATCTCTTCCAAAGGATTTTGTTTTTACAAAGCTACTAATGAAAGACATCTAGCAGTAGATACCTTGGGTTTCCCTTTTTTTAGTCACTGTACCAAAGCCTCGGTGTCTGACGATGTGGGATTAATTGAAATGTTGTCTAACCACATTGATTACTTCAAATCTAAACCCGTCAATATTGCCAAGATTACCATCTTACAAGACCGGCGGATATCACCGATGAAAAGCTGACACAGGAATTAGAGAAAATTTATCCTCAGATTATGACCAAAATTAGATTTAAGCTTTCGGCGAAACCATCCAAAGCTCAGAAGGAAAAAGAAGGTAAAAGTGGGTTTGTACCAGTCAAAGCTTGGTGGGGAATCGAAAGAACGAATTCGTGGATGGAAAGATCCAAGAGGTGCGACCCGTGGCGAATTTAATTGGCCGTTCGCGTTCGCGCAGCGTCGGCTTTGCCGAAAGCGTCGCCTACGGCGAACGGAAAGCGCACCTGAGGATTAACGCAATGCCATCTTTGTTCGCGTAGCGTGGCCTTTTGGCCAGGGTCGGTATTTCTCCGGTACTAGAGTCGCTTCGTCACGTAGGCGTCTGTCCTTACTCACTTCATTATTATACACTTTTCACGGCAGTGCGAGGGATTGCTCGCACTGCCGTGTCGCGTTTCCTCCCGGATAGGTTTGAGGAAAAGTGACTGTCCTAAACTAGGCTTCGACTGCTGTAACTTCTGACCCGGATTAAAATCGCGGGGCTACCACGCTCCCGCATTCTCCCGTGTGAGTGTGCCATCAGCTTTTTCCCCTGCCCTGTGTTCTTCAGTTGATCACTATGCTACAGCGCTTCCAAATCTTAATTTGTCAGAGACGATCCGCTACTGCCGGGGGAAGGGTCCTTAGCCATGAGTTAGACTAGCGTAAGCATTATCATCAATACCTAGGGCAAAAACTGTTCTTCATACTTACGCCATGGAGCTAAATACCCCTATCCTAATTACAGAAAGCAATTGTTCGCGTAGCGTGGCCTTTTGGCCAAGGTTTTATAAATATTTATTAATCAAGGCTTGACAAACGGCATTTTTGTTTAACTTGTCACCTAATACCTAACACCTAACACCTAACCCTCAAAACTAAATTGACACAGTACTAGCTTAGTTTGAGCCCCTGATTAGACCTGAGAGGCTCAAGGGTTGCCATAATTTTTGTAAAGTATAATGAATGATTTATTCGCAACTACATGGCTGATATAACTGCCTGGGTGAATCTCCTCACCCCCATACCATTCCTCCCCCCTGAACACCCTCTCCCATACCTATTGGCAACAGCAACTGAAGCCACTGCTAATGAAGCAGAAAACGGGTCACTGGTTCTTGCAGGAGTGCTATTGAGTCTAGTGGTGATCTACTTCGCCAGTAAACTCGGAGGCGAAATTTGTGCTCGGATTAACTTACCACCGGTATTAGGGGAATTGGTCGGTGGTGTAGTTGTCGGGGTTTCTGCCCTAAATCTGCTAGTTTTCCCAGAAGGGGGCAGTGCGGCTAGCAATTCCGTAATGATGACCTTTCTCCAAACTACCGCTGGTCTAACCCCAGAAGCTACCAACTCAGTATTTCAGTCTACTAGCGAGGTGATTTCCGTCTTAGCGGAACTCGGCGTGATCATCTTGTTATTTGAAATTGGACTAGAGTCTGACCTCAAAGAACTGATCCGTGTTGGTCCGCAGGCCGCTGTGGTAGCTGTAGTTGGGGTGGTTGTTCCCTTTGCTGCTGGTACTGCTGGTTTAGCTTACCTATTTGATATTTCTGCTGTCCCTGCTATTTTCGCTGGTGCTGCCCTAACTGCCACTAGTATCGGGATTACCGCTAAAGTCCTAGCAGAAATTGGACAGCTCAGTTCTAAAGAAGGGCAAATTATCATTGGTGCTGCTGTACTCGATGATGTCTTAGGAATTATCGTCCTGGCTGTAGTGGCTAGTTTGGCAAAAACTGGGGAAGTCGTGATCACTAATGTGATCTATTTGATTATTAGTGCTGGTGTCTTCCTAGTTGGAGCAATTCTAATCGGTCGCTTCCTCGGTCCGTATTTCGTTGCCTTGGTCAAGGAAATGAAAACACGAGGTCAGGTATTACTGACAGCACTCATTTTTGCCTTTGTCTTGTCCTATATTGCCACAGCTATCCAATTAGAAGCCATTTTGGGAGCCTTTGCTGCTGGGCTAGTCTTGGCAGAGACGGATAAGCGTCGAGAATTGGAAGAACAGGTCCTACCAGTGGCAGATATACTTGTGCCGATCTTCTTTGTTACAGTGGGAGCCAAAACTGATTTGAGTGTGCTTAACCCAGCAGTTCCCAGTAATCGCGAGGGTTTGATCTTGGCAACTTTCCTGATTGTGGTTGCAATTCTTGGTAAGGTGATCACAGGATTGACAGTCTTTGGTCAATCAGGAATTAACCGTCTGGCTATTGGAGTTGGCATGATTCCCAGAGGTGAAGTGGGGCTAGTCTTTGCTGGTGTTGGTTCAGCAAGTGGTGCTCTTTCAGAAGCAACTGAAGCAGCGATTATCATGATGGTTATCTTAACGACTTTTATTGCTCCGCCTTTGTTGCGGTTGGTCTTTCAAGAGCCATCTGAGCAGGTGGAAACAGCTGGAGAGTCTTGAGACTTGTTCTAATGGTATCTGAGCTGGCTGATTAAAGACAATTATTGATGCAGGATTCTTGAAGAATCCTGTTCAATTTAGTTGATTGTGTATGCTTTAAGATTTGACAAAGCTAAGTGTGTTAACTAAAACCAAATTTTCGATTCAGAGCAACCCGTGTATACTGAAACTCTTGAAACTTAACCAAGCTACTCTACGTCCGAGTCTGTTAACGGTTTTAATCAGATGAATCAGATTAATCTGATTCATCAGACAGACTAGACATTGCTTGACTGGGCTATTAATTAGGGGTATTCATCGTGAGCGGTTAGGGATTAGCGGTTAACTATAGCCTACTCTAGGCAGCTGTTGGGGTCTAATACTTAACCGCTAACAGCTGGTATAACCAATTGCTATAACCAATTGCTATAACCAATTGCTATAACCAATTACCTAAGATACATGATACAGGAGTAAGAATTGTGAGGTTTCGCTGGCTACTGCTACTCTCCAGCTCTTTGACATTTTCTCTATTTTCATTGGCGGCTCAAGCCCGTGAACTACTATTTTGGCAATATGATCGCAATCAGAATCGCCTGGAATTTACGACTGATGTGGGTGTACAACCCACAGCCCAACTCATTTCTAATCCTACCCGGTTAGTCATTGATTTACCAGGAATTAACGTCGGAGGTCCATCAACAAATCAGCGTCTAAGCGGGGGGATTCGAGAAGTGCGAGTGGGTCAATTTGAGAGACAAACTACTCGGATTGTGGTTGAATTGGCTCCTGGTTACACTATAGACCCCCAGCAGGTAAAATTTCGGGGTATTAGCCCCAATCAGTGGACTGTACAATTACCTCAGCCTTATCGAGGGTCATTGCCGGTTCTGCCTAACCCAGCACCGCCATCTCTACCACCGGCTGAGCCACCGACCCGCACTCAATCCCCTCCACCACGGCCAACTATTCCGAGATCCAATCCAACTATTCCGAGATCCAATCCGGGGATTCGCCGACAAGGCTTTCAGATCAATAGAAATGGATTTTTTGTCAGTACCGATGGTGGGAAACCCATCATTCAAATCGAACGAAGTCGCAATAACCGCCGCATTAACATCGACCTAGAAGGGGTTACGATTGCCGAGAGTCTGTTAGGGGAAGATTTGGAGGTAAATCGCTACGGGGTTAGCAAAATCGAGTTTGAAAAGAAAAAAGAGTCCCCACCGATTGTCCGGATGACCCTGAATGTGGATAGTGACAGCCCTGATTGGCTAGCATCGTTCAGTGAAAGATTGGGGGGGGTGTTGATTTTCCCTAGGGGTGTCCCGGCTCAAAGGTTAGATAATGGACCAACATCCAAAGTGCCAACGAAACCGATTCAATCCCGTGGCTCGGCTAATACCGGTAAGTTAGCCACCATTGGGTCAGTGGAATTGGCTAGCAATCAGACTCAGCTGTTGATTAAAGCTAACCAACGGGTCAGAGCCACTAGCAAATGGGATCCTCGTTCAAAGGCTTACCAAATTACTATACCGAATGCCAAACTAGCTGAGAAGTTCAGTGGCCCTCAACTTAATACCACTAGTCCCGTATCAGAAGTGATGGTGCGACAGGAGGACAAAAACACGGTGCTGATTTTGGTACAGCCATCAAACGGTACCCGGATTGGTAGCCTCAATCAGCTCAATGATCAGCTGTTGGCTCTGCAACTGAGACCATTGATATCACGCAGGCCAACCAGGATACCCCCCCGCTCGATTCCTGTGCCACCGCCTAACTCGATTCCTGTGCCACCGCCTAACCGGACTCGCCCACCAATTCCCAGACGTCGGGTTCCCAAAGAGCGCCTGGTAGTGGTCATTGATGCCGGACACGGTGGCAAAGACCCTGGTGCTATTGGGCTTGGGGGTATACAAGAGAAGGATGTTAATTTGTCGATTTCCCGACAGGTGGAAGCGCTGTTGGAAAAACAGGGGATTCAGGTTGTCATGACTCGCTCAGATGACCGATTCATCAGTCTGAATGGACGAGTTCAAGTGGCAGAACGGACTGATGCTGATTTATTTGTAAGCATCCACGCCAATGCTATCGGGGGTAAGCGACCGGATGTGAATGGATTAGAGACTTACTACTACTCTACTGGTCAGAGTCTTGCCCAAACCATCCACTACACTATCTTGCGGAGCGTGGATGTTAGTGACCGACGTACCCGACGGGCGAGGTTTTATGTGCTCAGGAAAACCTCCATGCCAGCAGTTTTGGTAGAAGTTGGTTTTCTAACCGGCTATGAAGACTCAGCTAAACTGAAAACTGCCGCCTATCGCAGCCAGATGGCTAGAGCGATCGCTCGTGGCATCCTCCTATATATTCGGCAAAATCGGTTGACCTAAGTTGAGTTCTAATATTGTGTCAATTCTTAATTGATAATTGTTAACCTATAATCTAACGATTTTCTTGTTTTGAGCGAACCCAAGTAATCTGTTTCTTGCCCCTGGGTGGGTAGGTGCCAATTCTTAACCAATGATCAATAACCCAATTTTGATCTCTCGAACTCAACCCCAGAGTCGTCCCATCGGGATTTTCGACAGTGGTGTGGGGGGTCTGACTGTTCTGAGGGAACTATACAAACAACTACCATCCGAATCAATTATTTACTTTGCTGACACAGCACGGCTACCCTACGGTACCAGGTCTGCGGATGAAATCGTGCAGTTCGGCTTCGAGATTCTCAGCTGGATGGTGCGACAGGAGGTCAAAATGGTGGTGATGGCCTGCAATACCAGTTCGGCTCTGGCATTGGAAACTCTGCGTAGTGAGTTTGACATCCCAATTCTGGGGCTGATTCTACCGGGTGCCCGTGCGGCAGTCCACCAAGGTCGTCGCGTTGGGGTGATTGCTACACCAGCTACGGCTGCCAGCAATGCTTATCGAAATGCTATTTTGGAGGTTGAACCAACTGCTCAGGTATGGCAAGTGGGTTGTCCGGAGTTTGTGCCATTAGTGGAGCAAAATCGCTTGTGCGAACCCTACACTAAAGCGATAGCACGGCAGTACCTAGAACCTTTGCTAGCAGCCCAAATCGATACCCTAGTTTATGGCTGTACTCATTATCCCCATCTAGAACCGATCCTGCGGGAAATATTACCCCCAGACGTTAAATTGGTAGACCCAGCGAAATACGTTGTTGCTGCTGCTGCTCAAGAACTGGATTTAATTGGAGGGAAGAATACTGGTGAGGCAAGACCAACTCGCTTTGGGGTCAGCGGTTGTCCTCAACAGTTTGCCCAACAGTCCCTACAATGGCTGGGTTACACTCCAACAGTTGAAAAAATACACCTACCACAGGTGTCAATCCCTACAATACCTTTAGGTGCGACCTCTGGCGAATTTAATTCGCCAAGGTCAAGCGCACCTTTAGAATCGGTAGATTGACCATTGAACTTCCCCATCCGTCGCAGGAATGGGGTATCCTTTGCACAACCTAATTGGCTGTTATCGACCTGGGCGTAACTTTCCCCCGCACGGTCGGTAGCTGAGTAGGGTCAATACCCAGTTTTTGAGACCCTTACTTTTTATATTAACACTATTTGAGAGTAAAAATTCATCCTCAGAGACGAAACCTTAGGATAGTGGAGCCTTAATCAAAAAGTTTTAACCCTTTTATGAATAGCCGACTAACCATAAAGGCTCCACTATCCTTACGGTAACTTTAAGACCTAATAGGACGGGGTATTCTTTTCCCTCTCAAACTCTCCCACTCTGATAATAGACCGATTTTTTTCACTATAAATTTGGTTGTGGAGGCAATTGTCACCGCATCCCATTTCTCTTAGGTGAAGTCCTTGCTCACAGGCGACTTCACCTAAGTTAGTTATTATCAAGATTAATTTTTCGCAATTTTTTCGATCACTTTAACCCCTTTAACTCACCCTAGATCTAAATCAAGCTAAATCAAGGTTTGGCTCGGCTTGTCATATCATCTCCGGATAATTACCCTTAATAATCTGTCGCCCACGGGAACGCGCACCAAGAGACGGGAAAGGGGAATTACTCGTTTTGTAAATTTTTGTTTCAAACTTATCACAATTAACGTAAAAGCGAAAACTCACGCTGAAGACTAACTTAGTAACTCAAAACCCTAGTGGTTGAGTAAGCAGTCAGCTATGAGCTTAGTCAAGAAACAGAGTCAACTCATGGGATTTTTTTCCTGGGAGACTCTTGTATCTTAAAATCTGGTTTGTCGCTTATTTTGACCCATTACCAATTGCGAATTACTAATTTACCCTTAACCTTTCCCAATAAAAATTAGGGATATAATAATTAGTAAAGCAGATTTTATCGCCAATAACGTTACGTTTATTTTATAAGTCATCTAACTATGTCAGCTCTAACTATTAAAGACATCAACACCGATAGCCTTTCTGTAGAAGAACGCTATGCACTTGACATTATAGTCAACCTGCCAGTGCCTCAGGTTAGTAAACTCCAAGAATTAATGGAATTGGAGGTAGAAGACGTTATTAGCCCTATAATTTTAGAAAATTTTATTGAACTGTGTAAAGAATGCGGCTTGGACTTGTCTGAGGCAGGAGTCAATAAGTTTAAAGATGCTAACAAACTTGGTAATACTGGAGCTGTCAGAGGAATTATTGGTCCTCAAACGGCTCAGTTTTACTTTGATGCTATCATCAATAAAGTAACACCAGAGTTGCCCCCAGGTACCGATCGAAATATTAACCAAGCTGGTTTAGATCTGGTTAAAGAGTTTGAAGGACTCCATAAAAGGTGCCCCGATGGCAGAGTAGAAGCTTATATCGATCCGGTGGGAATTCCTACTATTGGATGGGGTCATACAGCTGGTGTTCGCATAGGAGATATCATCACTGTTGAGCAAGCGGAAAAATTGCTCAGACAAGATTTAGAAAGTTCTGAATCTACGGTGAGTAATCTTGTCAAAGTATCACTGACTGATAATCAATTCTCTGCTCTAGTTAGCTTTGTGTTCAATATAGGACCAACAGCGTTTAGGCGCTCTACATTGTTACGTAAGTTGAATCAGGGTGATGTTCAAGGGGCGGCCAATGAGTTTCTTCGTTGGAACAAGGGTGGTGGTCGAGTCCTATTAGGCTTGAGCAAACGCAGAGAAGCGGAGCGTAAACTGTTTCTGAGCTAAGTCAAATTGAACGCGATTGCGTGGCCTTTTGGCCAAGGTTAAATGTTAAAGGTTGAAGGTTGCAGGTTGCAGGTTGCAGGTTTAAAGGTTTAAAGGTTGAAGGTTGAACGCGATTGCGTGGCCTTTTGGCCAAGGTTGAAGGTTAAAGGTTGCAGGTTTAAGGTTGTCAGCCAAGGCTAGACCTAATCCCTAACCCCTCTAAGTTTGGCAAAATGTATAATAAAAGACCTATCACCCAGTAAGGTCATTACTCACCTTACTAAACCAAAAGTTTATTTGGGCTACAGGCATGACCAAACAAGCACCTACCTCCTTGCTTTCCCTAAACGTGGCACCGACTCAAGTAGTGCGTTGCTCCTTGGAAGACTCAGGAAATGCGATCGCACGGCTGGGAAATCGTCCTTTGATTGTAGGAGGCCAGCATACTCTGGCTACCCTAGCCTCATCACTGGAATCGGTTTTGGAACAGCATCAACTCAGTTATGAATGCGCATCCTACAGTCCTGATTGTAGTGAGAAGTCTTTAGCTAAACTCTCAGAAGCCGTTGCTGCTCATCAATCTGACTTAATTATTGGGATTGGTGGTGGTAAGGCGTTGGATATTGCTAAAATCCTAGCGCACCAGTGCCAGTTACCTGTAGTCACTGTACCCACCTCTGCTGCTACCTGTGCCGCTTGGACAGCTCTATCTAATATCTATTCTGACCAAGGGGCTTTCCTGTATGATGTTGGACTTGACCGTTGCCCAGATTTATTGGTACTTGATTACAGCTTGATTCAGACAGCGCCCCAACGTACCCTAGTTGCTGGGATTGGTGATGCCTTAGCGAAGTGGTACGAAGCTTCAGTTAGTAGTGGTAGCGCTACAGATACTCTAATTATTGCCGCTGTCCAACAGGCAAGGGTATTGCGAGATATTTTGTTCCAAAAGTCCGTTGATGCTCTAACCCAACCTGGTAGTGAAGTTTGGCGGGAAGTTGTTGATGCAACAGTTTTACTGGCTGGTGTGATTGGGGGCTTGGGTGGAGCTCGATGTCGTACTGTTGCTGCCCATGCTGTACATAATGGTTTAACTCATATACCAGCAGCTCACGATTCTTTACATGGTGAAAAGGTTGCTTATGGCATTTTGGTGCAGCTGCGTTTGGAAGAAATGCTTCAGGGGAACCAACTGGCAGCATCAGCACGGCAACAGTTGCTGAAGTTTTATGCTGAGCTTGGTTTGCCCCAAACTCTCCAAGACCTGGGATTGGGGTCGATTACCTTGGCTCAGTTACAGAAAGCAGCTGAGATTGCCTGTGGGGAAAATTCTGATATTCATCGGCTACCGTTTAAGGTGCTTCCAGAACAGCTGATGGCAGCAATGGTTTCTACTAGGGTCCTAGTTGAGGGGAGTCGTAAGGAGTTAAGTTTGCCAGCGGTTGAAGGTTGTTCGCGTAGCGTGGCCAAAGGCCAAGGTTGTCTGTCAGAATGAAGAATGAAGAATGAAGAATGAAGAATGAAGAATGAAGAATGAAGAATGAAGAATGAAGAATGAAGAATGAAGAATGAAGAATTACACATTCTTCATTCAACAATGTTGTTCGCCCCGTATTCGGTGTAGTGTAGGTTCCACCTTGTCAGGTTGCCGGTTGCCGGTTGTTCGCCCCGTATTCGGTGTAGGGTAGGTTGTCTGTCAGAATGCAGAATTAATTCTTAATTCTTAATTCTTAATTCTTAATTCAAAAATTTTGAAGGTTGCCGGTTGCAGATTTTGAGCTCAAACCTGATAACCTTTAATATTACTAGCATTTTCCCATACACTGGCTCTCAACTCCTTCCCGTAGCGTGGCCTTTTGGCCAAAGTCAAAAATTATAGGTCTTGACCTTCAACCGGCTAACTTCCAAACCTGACACTGATGATGGTAGATTTGATTACCCCAGCACAACGACTAAGCGCACTCCCTCCCTATGTATTTGCTCGTTTAGATGAATTAAAAGCAAGAGCCCGTGAGCAAGGGCTAGATTTGATAGACTTAGGGATGGGTAATCCTGATGGTTCAGCACCCCAGCCGGTGATCGAAGCAGCGATCGCAGCCTTAAAAAATCCCGCTAACCACGGTTATCCTCCGTTTGAGGGGACTGCTAGTTTCCGTCGGGCAATTACGAATTGGTATCACCGCCGCTATGATGTGGAGCTAGACCCAGACAGTGAAGCTTTACCTCTGTTAGGGTCTAAGGAAGGACTAGCTCACCTAGCCTTAGCCTATGTGAATCCGGGAGATTTGATTTTAGTACCTTCTCCTGCTTATCCAGTACACTTCCGGGGTCCGTTGATTGCTGGGGGGGAAATTCACAGTTTGGTTTTGAAACCGGAAAATGATTGGCTGATTGATTTAGGGGCGATTCCGGATCAGGTTGCCCAACGAGCTAAGATCCTCTATTTTAACTATCCAAGTAATCCAACCACCGCTACCGCCCCAAGGGAGTTTTTTGAAGAAATTGTTGCGTTTGCCCGTCGGTACTCAATTCTGCTGGTACATGACTTATGTTACGCCGAATTAGCATTTGATGGCTATCAGCCTACTAGTTTGCTGGAAATTACTGGCGCTAAAGATATTGGGGTAGAATTCCATACCCTATCCAAAACTTATAATATGGCTGGCTGGCGCGTTGGCTTTGTAGTGGGGAATAGCCGCATTATTCAAGGGTTGCGTACCTTAAAAACTAATCTGGACTATGGCATCTTTGCTGCCTTACAAACTGCTGCTGAAGCGGCCTTGCAACTGTCAGATGTTTACCTTCAAGACGTCCAAAACCGTTACCGCCGCCGCCGAGATTTCATGATTGAGGGTTTGGGAGAGTTGGGTTGGCAGATTCCTAAATCCAAGGCAACTATGTATCTGTGGGTTCCTTGCCCAGTAGGGGTAGGTTCAACGGATTTTGCTCTGAATGTTTTGCAGCAAACTGGAGTAGTCCTCACCCCAGGAAATGCTTTTGGTATCGGGGGTGAAGGGTATGTGCGGATTAGTTTGATTGCGGAATGCGATCGCTTGGGTGAAGCCCTCAATCGGTTGAAACAAGCTAATATCCGCTACCAAGCCCAATCAATGGTAAAGGTTGAAGGTTGAAGGTTCGAGGTTGTAGGTTGCAGGTTCGAGGTTGCAGGTTGCAGGTTGCAGGTTGTAAGTAGGTGCAGGTAAGTGAACTCAAGAACTGTTGGGGGGATTATATCAAATCTGGTAGCATCGGTTGACAACTTGCAATTGCCTCAATTGACTCTCTCCCCATCTCCCCATCTTCCCATCAATGTTTACAATATTACTTCCCGCAACTGCCAATCTTGGTCACCCCTTCAGGTAATATACTTGAACACCAATTTTTATAAAGAGTCTGCTGGGGTGTGAACGTAATCGTGAAGAACAATAGCCTTCGGACAGGGGTAGCGATTGGCCTTTGGCCACGCTACGCGAACGCTTTTTTGTGGATGGCAACAAGTACCCGTAATGCTGTTGCTGAATTAGTCATGATTGAGCAACAGGTTAAAGAGGATTAAGGCAAGCTCTCGTTGTCCAGTACACAAGTAATATCAAGTTTGGTTGAATACCCATAATTAATGGAGAGTGTGGGGAGATGGGGAGATGGGAACCCACCCCTAACCCCTCCCAGGAGGGGAAGATGGGGAGATGGGGGAGATTTTTATTAAGGGTAATTATCCTGACATGATATAACTTTTTTATTTGAATTGTGAACATACTCCCTTAAGCAAAAGCAAGGTAAGCATTAGCTGTTCCCGTAGCGTGCGCGTAGCGCATATGCTGTTGGCGTAGCCTGCGCGTAGCGCATATGCTTACGTTTTTATTATATATAATATTAAAAAAATTAAATGGGTTTACCCTGCACTATATACTTTTTTAATTAATTTTTTCAAATCATCCCTCTCAAAAAGCTCAATTTGATTACTAGCTGCCAGTTCTTTGGCATTTTCTGTAAACTTACTATTAGTGATAACTAGTCCCAGGTTCGCCTGATAATAGCCAATTGCCCCTGTTACTTCCTGAATGGCCTTAATCCCTACGCTACCTTGTTGTCTCTTGGCTTGAACAACAGCCTTGATCTCCCCTTTTTGAATTACCAGATCGGCTCCATAATCCCCACTTGCCTTAGTGCTACTCACTTGGTAGCCCAGTTGCTTAAATAATTTAGCCAGATATTCTTCAAACTCCCTCCCCTTCATGTTATCAATTGCATCTAACTGTTCATCAATATCCTGTTTCGATGCACGGCTATCCTCAACCGAAGATTTACCATTATTCACTTCTGCTTTGACTTTGCGTTTTAAATCACCTTTATATTTATTTTTACCTATATTATCATAAGATGATGACTTCGATGCCCGCCTATCCTCAACCGAAGATTTACCATTATTCACTTCTTCTTTGAGTTTGCGTTTCAAATCAGCAGAAACCATTAACCGTTCAATCTCTTTACAGAGAGATGCTTTAGATTCTCCTTCTTGTTGGCGCTGTTTATATATTCCAACCAGTAACGCTTCAAGTCCGAATTTCGATAAGCCATCAGCAGCTATTCCCACCACCCCAAGGAAAGCAATGCCTCCGATCATTCCGAATGGACCTAACATTGCCAAAGCCGCTGTGATCGCTGCTGCTCCAGTAAATCCCGTTGTTGCCATAGCAATCAGAAGTATCACACCAGGTAAGCCTAGTGCAGCAACCTTTCTAACCACTTCATCCATATCACTATACCTCAATATTGTTAGCTTATAAAGTTGATATAATGTTCACCAGTATTCCCTCCAAACTGAGTAACGAAATCAGTGGAAATAACAGTGGAAACGCATCTTATTTTGAAATACCTAAGAGACTGTTTGTTAAACTTTGCTTAAATCAGCCACGTAGGGTGGGTTAGGCGGCGAGGACTTTAAAAGCTCACCTGTTAACAGAGCTGTCCCCCGTAACCCACCAATAATATTTACTTTAGAAACAGTCTATAATTCTTCTTTGAGTTTGCGTTTCAAATCAGCAGAAACCATTAACCGTTCAATCTCTTTACAGAGAGATGCTTTAGATTCTCCTTCTTGTTGGCGCTGTTTATATATTCCAACCAGTAACGCTTCAAGTCCGAATTTCGATAAGCCATCAGCAGCTATTCCCACCACCCCAAGGAAAGCAATGCCTCCGATCATTCCGAATGGACCTAACATTGCCAAAGCCGCTGTGATCGCTGCTGCTCCAGTGAATCCCGTTGTTGCCATCGCAATCAGAAGTATCACACCAGGTAAGCCTAGTGCAGCAACCTTTCTAACCACTTCATCCATATCACTATTCCTCAATATGTTTAGTTTAGAGAATTGCTCTAATTTTCACCAGTATTCCTTCCAAACTGAGTAGCGACATCAGTGGAAATAGGGAATTATTGAATCAACGACGAAGCAAGCTAATAAAAGGTTTACACCAACCACTTTACGCTGTCTACTTATGGTTAGCGTGAATGTTGCCTCGCGTCCTACTGTAAACTACAGTCAAGGAATCAGGATTCCGGAAAATACTACCTCCCGTTCTTTTTTTTGTTTACAGGAAAAGAAAATTATCGCTCTCAAGAGCACTGCCCTGAACTTCCTTCAGAACAGCCAAGTCTTGACCTAAAGTACTGGTTAAAATATTATCCTGATTTTGAGCGATCGCAATATCTTCAAAGGTGACCCCTAGACCGCTCATCACCAGTACATCAACATCCAACTCAAAGTCAGTAATGGTGTTAGCAGTGCTGGGAAAAGCCGCCGCCGCAATCCAAAACTGATCGGCGTCATCACCGCCAGTTAGCAGGCTATCACCATTGCCAGCAAACAAGATGAGGATATCAATTCAGATTAAATAAGTTCGGAGCAGTTAGCGGTAGGCTAAAATTAGAGAAACTCCTAGTATACGGAATAACGGACATGAAAACCGCAGCCCGTGTTATTCATAGCGACCCTGACATCCTGGGAGGAACCCCTGTTTTTGTTGGAACTCGTGTGCCAATAAAAACTTTGCTCGATTATCTCAAAGCAGGGGATCCACTCGACGAATTCTTAGAGCATTTTCCCAGTGTTAGCCGTGAGCATGCGATCGCAGCCCTTGAATTGGCAAAGGAAATGCTGACAGCCTATGCGAATCCTGCTTGATGAGTGCGCCCCACGACCTTTAAAGCGCGAACTTGCTGATTACGAGATACGCACAGTTGTCGAGATGGGATGGTCAGGAAAAAAGAACGGTGAGTTGCTGCGGCTCATGATTCAGGAGGGTTTCACGGTTCTACTCACTACAGATCAAAATTTGCGTTATCAGCAAAACTTGCAGCAAGCTGGAGTAGCAGTCATTGTTCTTGTGGCACCTAGCAATAGGCTCCCTGATTTAGTTCCTCTGATACCAGATGTTCGTAACGTTCTGAATACAATTGCTCCGGGGGAAGTGATTGAAGTTAAAAGTTCTTGAAAGTTGCGTAGGGTGCGTTAGGGGCGGGCTAGCCCTGATTTTCCGCCTCTTCGTTCCTGGTTGAAACAGCCCGCCCCGTAACGCACCATCAGGTCAAACAGCTTTTAGGAGATGCACCCAATCGTCCTCTCTACTCCCGACTCCCGACTCCCGACTCCCGACTCCCGACTCCCGACTCCCGACTCCCTTTGCTATATGATCTAATTACTCATAACTAGCAACATCAAGTATTCTATTAAGAGCAACGCTCTCATCTGAAATGTATTCCTGAGAAAAATAGTAATAACTGTTAGGCTCATTATCAGGAATCACGCCATTAACGACTAAGCCCAGAACAGTCTGACCAGACTGCTCCAAAAGTCCCTTGGCGAAAGCAGCACTACCGGAATCGACCACTCCAGGTCGGGAAACTAACAGCACACCATCGGTCATTTTTCCTAGGATAGGAGCATCAGCAGCAACGTTTAAAGAAGGGGTATCAATAATCACAAAGTCGTAACGACTAGCAACATGGTTAATCAATGAAGCCATGCGCTCGGAATCCAGAAGCACTGCTGGATTAGGAGGTACTACTCCAGAGGTCAGGACATCCAGAGTCTCGCTCACTGGTTTAATGGCATCCCCTAATTTAACTTGATTAACAAGCATATTGCTCAAGCCCACTTCATTCGATAAATCCCAGATTCGATGTTGAACAGGCTTATGGAGATCAGCATCAATTAGCAATACCTTACTTCCTCGCTGAGCAATCACTGCTGCTAAATTAGCAGACACCGTTGACTTACCTTCTTGAGGTAAGGAGCTAGTCACAGTCACCGCTTTGAGAGCTTTATCTGAACTCAAAAACTTGAGATTTGCTTGCAGCATCCGATAGGATTCACTGATGGGAGACCGAGGGGTATTCCGAACAATAACTTGGGGCGTAAATGGATCTAAAACTTCCTGTGATGGATTTAATAATTGAGATTTACTAAAGTGGGTAATCACACCCAGCAAGGTAAATTTAAATAATTGCTTAACGTCTTTAATCGTTTTCAGAGATTTATCTCTGGTTTCTAAAATATAAATAATTGCTGCGGTGGCCAACAGTCCCTGAAAACAAGCAGCAATATAGGCTATTTTAGCAGATGAAATCGGAATCATCGGCACCTGATCCCCTGCAATAATGCGGGCATTACCCATGTTTTGATTTTCCGCTACATGAATTTCTCCAAGCTTATTTAGCAACAGAGAATAGGTGGATTGGGACACATCAAGTTGGCGTTCTAACTCGCGCTGCTGTTGTTCCAGTCTAGGGAGATCGTTAAGTCTTTTTCGGTAAGCGGTTTGAGCATTGACTAAGGCTTTTGTCTGATTAGCCAAACCTAAACGAGCTGCTTCTAATTCTACTAGCTCTTTAGTCAGGTCTTGTTGTAACTCTCCGAGTTGAAAAAGCTGGCTAGCAGGTTTCGGCTTAGCCTTAGAAACCTGTTTAACTCGTTGGTTTAGGATACCTTTTAGGCTGGCTACCTTACTTTCTAAGTTAGCAATTGTGGGATGGGTGGGTTGGAAACGGTTACGCTCAAGAGCCAGTTCGACTTCCACTTGGCGCAATTCTTGGAGTGCCTCCTGCACCTCAGGAGACTGCTTGAGAGCCGTTAGAGCGATCGCTTGCTTGGAGTTCATGCCCAATCGTTGTTGGAGCGATTCGTACTGGGCATTGACATCAGCCATTTTAGACTGATTTTGAGCAATTTCTTTTTGCAAATCTGTCAGGACTTCGATAGCTGAGCGAGCTTCTGCGTCTAAGGATATCACTTCATTCTCTTGTTTGAACTGACGCAAAGCTGCTTCTGTTTTACTAACAGTAGCTTCTGCTTGAGGTAACTGTTTCTCAATAAACTTCCGAGCAGCTACAGCTTCAGTCCGTTGAAAATCTAAGTGATTTTCTAAATAAATACTCATTAGTTGATTAACAACTGCTGCTGCTTCTTTAGGGTCTTGAGATTGGTAAGACACTTCTAGAAGATCAGTTTTCCGGATATTGGTTACACTGACATTGTGTAAAAAGTATTTAATTGCTAAAGGTTTACCCTGATTATCTTTAAGATTTAGTGCGGTGATTGTCTTTTGAGCCAGAGGCTCAGACATCATGATGTTGGCTTCTGTATCTAGAGGATTACTTTGGTCTACCAGAGGTTGTAAAATACCGATTTCTTTACCTACCTCGGTGACTGAAGACGTCGTATTAAGCCGCTTAAATAACAGCAATCCTTGGGCTACATATACCGGCTTTTGGAATGATGCCACCAAAGACATAATCACAGAAACTGATACAAAAATACCGGAAGCTGGTAGCCAACGTCGCTTCAGGATCCACCAATATTGTTCAAACCTTGAGGATTCAGGAGATTCCATAAATAGCTCAAGAAAAAATTTAAGTACCTGATGCTTATTTAGGGATATCCTAGCCCAGCCAATAGTCTCAATTGTGCCAATACGCCAATTTGAGTACTGTTTGTTGTTTAAGGTTTAATCGGGTTGAAGGTTTAATCAGGTTGAAGGTTGAAGGTTTAATCGGGTTAATTGGATTGTTCGCGTAGCGTGGCCTTTTGGCCAAGGTTGAAGGTTGAATCTTGAAGGTTGAAGGTTAAACCTTCAACCTTCAACAAACTGTAATAGTATTTCCAATAGGGTGACATACTCCCACACTGAATCGTTCGCGTAGCGTCGGCTTCGCCGAAGATTACAGTGTGGGCTTCTTACCAACTCCAGCCATCGCTTAGGATACTCGGTAAGCTTTATTAACGACACGGGATGCCCCTCCGCGCCGGAACAATACAATAAGTTCTGTTTTTTAGGAACGTAGGTGGCTGACAAACCAGCATTTAAGGCCGTAGGCCACGCTACGCGAACGGCTTTGTTTATCAGTAAAATGTATTATAGCAATTTTATTAATACCCTGTGCAAAATTCATCCCACACCTAATGCGTAGCATTAGGTGTGGGATGAATTTTGCCGGACAGCTAAAAAATTGCCGGATTTGACGAGATTATCACCAGAGCACCTGTTTGTATGTCCCAGCACTATTACATTTCTCCCCGGTTTATCGATAAACTGGCGGTTCACATTACTAAAAACTTCCTTGATATACCCCATGTCCGTGTGCCTCTAATTCTGGGAATTCATGGACGGAAGGGGGAGGGTAAGTCCTTTCAGTGTGAGCTTGTGTTCGAGCGCATGGGCATTGAAGCGGTTCATATGTCTTCTGGTGAGCTAGAAAGCCCAGATGCTGGGGATCCAGCCCGTCTGATCCGCTTGCGCTACCGAGAAACCGCTGAAATGATCCGAGTCAAGGGTAAGATGTGTGTGCTGATGATCAATGACTTGGATGCTGGGGCGGGACGGTTCGATGAACGCACCCAATATACGGTAAATACCCAGCTGGTGCATGGTACTTTGATGAACATTGCTGATAATCCCACCAATGTCCAACTTCCAGGGAGTTATGACTCACAACCGATCCACCGAGTACCGATTATTGTCACTGGTAATGATTTTTCTACTCTCTATGCGCCCTTGACTCGGGATGGTCGGATGGCGAAATTCTACTGGCAGCCCAACCGAGAAGACCGGATTGGTATTGTTAGTGGTATCTTTCACGGAGATGGACTCTCTACCGGGGAGATTGAACAACTGATTGATACCTTCGACAATCAAGCGATTGATTTCTTCAGTGCTTTGCGATCGCGTATTTACGATGAACAAATCCGTAAGTTTATTTACGATATTGGTATAGACCGAGTTTCCTCTCGTGTAGTCAACAGTAAGGAAGGACCGCCCAAATTTGAAACACCAAACTTTAGCATCTCCCGCTTAATTGAGTTTGGAGAACTGATTAAAGCTGAACAGCAACGGTTGGAACTCAGCGGACTAGCTAGGGAGTACAATCAAGTCCCCTCCCTGACGAGCCAAGCAACTAATACAAATACTAGAAATACTAATTATAATATCCCAACCCCTGACCAACCTCAAGCAAACCACAAGGCACCTGTATCCAATCCAGTCATCAGTGAGTCAACTAGCCCTAAAGTCACGAACGGCTTAAATCACTCTGAGACAGGACAGCGCAATGGTAGCAAAAAGCCCTTACATCTAGGATTAGATCTAGAAACCCAAGACCAGATTGGAGAGCTTTTGGCTCAAGGTTACCGCCTTACCCTAGAATACGGCAATGAGCGTCGGGTTAAGAATAATGCTTGGAAAAGTGGGAATCCATTACCAGAAAACAATGTATCGGAAGCGATCGCTGCTTTGACAGAACGCTTAGGGGAGCATAAGGGTGAGTATGTGCGCCTAATTGGTATCGACACCAAAGCCAAGCGGCGGGTTCTGGAAAAGATTATTCAACGCCCTTGAGATCTCTCCTGCTTGAAGATAGGGAGATGGGGAGATGGGGAGATGGGGAGATGGGGAGATGGGGGAGTGTGGGAAGTGTGGGGAGATGGGGAGATGGGGAGATGGGGGAGTGTGGGAAGTGTGGGGAGATGGGGAGATGGGGAGATGGGGAGATGGGGAGATGGGGAGATGGGGAGATGGGGAGATGGGGAGATGGGGAGTAAGATCAGTTTTCCCTCTTGCCGATTCCCGATTCCCTCTTGCCGATTCCCGATTCCCTCTTGCCGATTCCCGACTCCCGACTCCCGACTCCCGATTCCCGACTCCCGACTCCCGACTCCCGACTCCCTTAACCAATTAACCATTAAAAGCTAGTAACTATAACATGACTAATGACAATAACTTGATTTACTCCTACCCACCCCTAAAAGCTGGAACTTTACTCAAACGCTACAAACGCTTTCTTGCGGATATTGAACTGCCATCAGGGGAAATTATTACTGCTCACTGCGCCAATACTGGCCCAATGATTGGAGTTTCAACTATTGGCTCTCCTGTACAAGTGTCCCATAGTGATAACCCAAAGCGGAAGTTACCATACACTTGGGAAATGATTCAGGTCAAGGACAATGAACCCACTTGGGTAGGGGTTAATACGGCTTTACCTAATCGAGTGATTAAGTTAGCGTTGGAACAAAAACTGATTCCCGAATTAGCGGACAGCTACAGCGAAATTCGCCCTGAGGTGCGTTACGGAAAAGAACGGAAAAGCCGCGTGGATTTTTTACTGACTGGCTCAGAGCGCCCGATTTATTTAGAAGTGAAAAGTGCTACCTTAGCTGAAGAGAATCGTGCTTTATTCCCTGATACAGTTACTACTCGTGGACAAAAACATCTGCAAGAACTGATGGCAGTACTTCCCGAAGCACGAGCCGTGATGCTTTATTTTATTAATCGTGCTGATTGTTTGCACTTTTCCCCTGGTGATAAGTATGATCCAGACTATGGTAAACTCTTAAGAGAAGCAGTTAGCAATGGTTTGGAAGTGTTGCCTTGTCGCTTTGAAATTACCCCGTCAGGAGTTCGCTATTTGGGGTTAGCAACCTTTGAGTGTTGATGGTGTTAGTAGGTTATAGCAGTTCTCAATTATTATTTATTGGTAATGGGTAGTTTACAATTATCAATTCCCCATTACCATAACCCAAAAATCCACAGACTCTTTGATAAGTGATTAACTGGATTTGATCTAATCTTTAATCAAATTCAACCTTAGGAAACTATGCCAGTATAGCGGTTTTTAAGCTAGTAAGGTACAATAATGATGATACATTCTAATAAAAAACCATGAAACCCTACTCCGTTGATCTTAGACAAAAAATTATTGATGTTTATACTCAAGGTAATATCTCTCAACGTCAGCTTGCTAAACAGTTCAATGTTGCCTTAAGCTTTGTTCAAAAATTACTCAAACAGTATCGGGACACTGGAAATATTGCCCCGAAAATTCGCACTCAACAAACTCCGACAAAACTTAAGCCAAAACAATTAACGATTCTCAAAAATCTGGTGACCATGACTAATGACGCTACTTTAGAAGAACTGCGGAACATGAAGCGCGAAAGAAACCGGAGTTTTCATTGGTATTTCCACAGTATATAGAATGCTAAAGCGTCTAAAAATAACCCGAAAAAAAAACACTGTACGCCACAAAAAAAGGCACAGATGAGGTACAAAAACAACGTTTACATTTCTGGGAAAAGGTTAGGGATATTAACGAAAAAGACCTGATTTTCCGTATTGGAATCCGGAGTGAATTTAGCAATGGTTCGTCTCTTTGCTCGCTCTGAACAGGGTCAACGTGCTTATGGTCAGCGCCCTTATAGGAAAGGTCAAAATCTTTCACTCATTAGTGCCATAAGTTGTGAATCTATCCTCGCCAGCACCTGTTTGTTGGGAAAAACTGATGCCATCACTTTTGAAGCTTTTATTTCTCAAAAATTAGTCCCTAAACTTTGGAGTGGAGCTTGTGTAATCATGGACAATTATTCAATTCATAAAGGAGATGAAACTAGAGATTTAATTGAAGCAACGGGTGCTAAATTAATCTATCTTCCCACTTACTCCCCTGAATTTAACCCGATTGAACATTGTTGGTCAAAGATCAAAAGTATTTTACGTAAAATTGGTGCAAGAACTTATCTTGATTTAGTAGAAGCTATTGAATTTGCTTTTAATCAAATCTCCCTTAAGGATATTCGTAATTGGTTTGCTCATTGTTGTTATTGTACCTCATTAGACTAAAAACCGCTATAGCAAATTCAAAGGTTTTGAAGTGAATGCCTTGTTGGTTCTTCCGATCCTGTTATCCTAAATAGGATCGGAAGAGCGACTTGATCTTTAGGGCAATAATGTTACTGCCTCTCGGTCTGCATACCGTAGCATGGCTTCATAAGGAGTTAATCCTGAAGATGCTGATAATGCTTTAATTTCAGTGACTAAAAACTTAACCACATCCCTGACGACTAGGTGAGCTAGAGGTTTATCGAAAGGAACACCTGCATTGCTTTGCCGCCAGAACCACTCTACCCGAGAGGTTAACGCTCCTCCCAATGTCAAAACTTGACCAGGTAAGGCGAAAACGCCATGTTGCTGAACTCGCTGCATTAGTTCAGCACCTGCTTCACCTCCAGGAATTGCCATATTATGAGCCAGGAGTAAGGTTGTACCCCTGGGCATTGTCTCCCAAAAAGAGTTTTCCAATTCCTGTCCAACGGTAGTAGCAACAATTAATCCTCCTCGCTCCAAACAATCTGTAGTGAAGGCTTTTTGCTTGGAGGGAAGCTTTAATAAGTTATCTGGAGGGACAATTCCACTATTAGGATCATCATACACCAGATCACAAACAGCTACATTTTGGTATGTCTCTCGCAAAAAGTACTTCAAAACGTCAGAACCCATGGCTCCCACTGCCCCAATTAAGGTAACTCGGTCTTCTTTCTGTTGTTGGAAACCAAGGGTTTCAATCGCTGAGATAATACCTGTTGCTGAGTAGGAAGATTTACCACCACATCCTCCCTGATCACAATTAATGCCGAGAGAATGAGGAGTAAATCGGTTCAAAGTATCCGCCAAACCAGCAAACCGACCAAAATCCGGAGTCAACTTGATCTTGCCTTGTTTTTGATTGAGGGATTCGCCAATGTGTTGAAAAATTGGTGAAATGGTAGAATCCCAATCTGGATGTTCTGGATTAACAAGGATGTCAGCAGTATCTTGGTGCTTGGGTCTGATTACGCAGCGAGCACCACCAACTTTGCTGTCCAAGAAACCTCCAGGAAGTCGATCGCTATAGTGGTTTAAAACACCTTTGCTTAATGCTGCATTGATCAGTTGATTTTTCAGGGCACTTTCAGACCACATCAATCGCTCGCAGATTTGCTTAGCTTCTGACTCCTGAGTATCAGGAGTTACCATTCGCGTTCCCCCATAAGAGTAGTTTACGGTTGGATTATTATCATTTGCGATAAAGATTTCAGCCAAATCATGATCTAACTTTTCGATTGTATTCGCCATTATTTGTTGATTGCTCCTTTTAAAGTTCAAACCCAACGATATAAGTCCAAAAAAGACTCAGTAACCCCTCACTATCCAACTAGTTTATAGTAAAAAAAAATCTGGATAGGGTGTTACAGGCATAAACAAGCCTTAAATATACTCTAAGACGGGTTGGCTATCTTCTCCATAACAACTGCTTCAAAGTCTTGTATTTATGTAAAAGGCTTGAACATTTGCTCGGGGTTCTTAAAAGCCTTAAATTCCAGAACATTTCCACAAGGATCGTGAAAATAAATCGTTCCTTGTTCTCCATTTTTGCCGACAAAACGTACTCGCGGACCAATTGTAAATTCGATGCCTTTTTCCTTTAAACGTTCAACTAAGCTTTCCCATTCTTCCCATTCTAAAATTATGCCAAAATGACGAACAGGGATGTTTAAAGGAGTTTGATCTCGATCAACGTGGTTGCTAGGTATATCTCGCGTTGCCTCCTGGGGTTGTAAATAGGCTGAAACGGAATTACCATAGAGGTTAAAATCAACCCATAAATCTGTACTACGTCCTTCTTTACAGCCAATCACACCACAATAAAATTGGCGTGTTTCTTCGAGATCGGCAACAGGAAAAGCTAAATGAAAAGGTTTAGATCCGGTCATACAGAACTGAGTATTAGATTTAGACTGTGATTTTATTTTATTAATTAAATCACGTATATCATTAAACAGCTTTTTTTTTATTTCCTCATTATCTTAACGAAAACTTTATTTTTTTTACTTTTCTTAATTATTCAGGTTGTGGGGTTGACAAAAGGGTAAAAATGAGCATAGTAATCCCTGAAGGCGTGACATGAGCCCCCTCAGATACCTGATCAACTAATGTCTATAGTGGAAGATTGTCTGCCGTTTTATGAGAAATTCTATCAAGAGGTATAATTTTGCCTGCCAAGTTAACTAGCTCTGACAATAACGTGCATGTAGATTTAGGAGAAGTATAAATGAAGGACAGCATCGACAATATATGTTTTAGCTTCTGGAACTCTGCGGTTCTCAGAGCGGCCATAAAACTTGGAATATTTCCTTTACTGGAACAACCTATTTCTGCCCGAGAAGTCTCCGATCACCTCAAAGCTAATCCTGGTTTTGTCCAAGCTTTTCTTGAATCCTGTGCTGGATTAGGTCTGCTGGAAAAAGAAGAGGGTAATTTTAAAAACTCTCAAGTCGCTTCTAAATTTTTAATACCAGACAAGCCAGAGTATCAAGGTGATTACATCGTCCATATTACCAATTTCTGGTACACTTGGGGCAATCTAGACCAGCTGATCCGTGAAGGTAGACCAGATTTTCCCTTTGAGAATGGTTTTGTTGATGCTGCTACCTATTGGACAAGCTATATCAAAGGTCGGCATAACCTAGCTATGGCAGGACAAGGAGCGGTCCTGGCTGAATATACTAACCTGAACAATAGGCGTAAAATGCTGGATTTAGGAGGAGGCTCTGGAAGCTACAGCATTGCTCTTTTTGACACTCCCCGGTCTAAAGACGCGGGGATTCTTCACTCAACGACCCAGCTTGCTGATCCTGACCGGAATCAAGAACAGTAGAGGCCAGATCTCCTGAAGAGTTCGGGTCTATAACCCAGGTTCCGGTGTGCCCCACCGTACCCAAGGCTTTTTTTAGAATATTGATCGCAGCATTGTGGTCGCGGTCTAATTCACAACCACATTTGCAGGTGTGAGTTCTGGTTGATAGTGATTTCTTCACGACCTCGCCGCATTCAGAGCAATTCTGGCTTGTATAAGCAGGATTCACTGCAACCGTGACCCTTTCAAACTTCTTGCCAAAATGCTCTAACCATTTTCTAAATTGATGCCAACCTGCGTCATTAATAGATTTAGCAAGACAATGGTTTTTAACCAGGTTTTTAACCCTCAAGTCTTCATAGGCTACCAGGTCGTTAGACCGGATTACGCAACGTGCAAGTCTCTTTGCATGTTCTTCACGCTGCCTACTTATTTTGAGGTGCTGTCTACCTAATCTATTAATGGCTTTTTTACGATTGGATGAGCCTTTCTTTTTACGAGAAACTCGACGTTGATAAAACTTTAGACGCTTTTCACCTTTCCTGTAAAAGCGTGGGTTAGGTTCAGTGCCTCCTCTGGAATCGGTATAGAATTCTTTTAGTCCTACGTCTAATCCTACAGTTGCATCTGCGGGTTCCAGTTGTTCATTTACATCGACAGAAATGCAAAATTGAACGTAGTACCCGTCAGCCCTTTTGACTACTCTAACCCGCTTGATTTGCTTCTTGTCAAAACGCCACAAGTCCCAGGTACCCTTGAGTTTTAGTTTCCCAATTCCTTTCTTATCACTAAAAGTAATTGATTTTTGTTCAGAAGATAACTTCCATCCTGACTGTTTGTACTCAACCGACCTACAGTGCTTTTTAAAGCGGGGATAACCTTTTTTCCCAGGGATTTTCTTCTTGCAGTTTTCAAAGAAGCGAGATATTGATGACCATGCCCTTTCAGCGGCAGCTTGTCGGGCAGTAGAGTTTAACTCATTGGCAAAAGGGAATTCTTTCGCTAACACCTTAGAGTACTTACTAAGATCGTATTTTCCTGTTCCCTTGTTGTCCATCCATAAACGAATACAACTATTCCGAATGAACTTAACTGTCCGAATTGCCTCGTCTATGGCTTTATATTGGGCAGCTTTGCCGTATGCTTTAAACTCTAAGATGATCATCAGAACTCGACCTATTATGTTATATTTTTATATTAACTTGTTTAGCGTAATCCGTCAAGTCGTGACTTAATCTTTTTCACGGCGACTAAAGTCGCTACCTGGCTTTCATCCCCGGTTTAAAAACACGGGGCTTTCAGCCTGGAGCAGTTCCGTAATGCTAATCCTGATTTAACAGCTGTAGTTGTCGATCTCAAAGAACCTTTAGAAATCGCCCTCAGCCTCTTGAAGCAATACAATCTCCAAGAGCGAATTACCCTATGGTCGGCGGATTTTCATACCACTGAGTTTGATCCCGACTATGATGTCGTTCTGCTTTCTGCAGTCTTGCGTCATATATCTCCCGAGCAATGTCTGAGGCTATTGTCCAAAGCTTACGATGCTCTATTGCCAGGTGGATTGCTGATCGTGCAGGAGTTTATAAATCCAGAAGATAATCCTAAGCAGTCATTGCGCAGTACAATGATGGAACTGTACTTAATGATTGGCTTTCATTCCGAATCGGGCAATCGCTCTAAAGAAGAAATTGCCCTATGGCTCGAAAAGACAGGATTTAAAAATATTAAGGTTATTCCTTTGCCTACACAAACAACTCTCATCCTTGGGGAAAAGCCCTAATATCAAGTCTGCTTGAATACCCATAATTAAGGAGAGGGTGGGAGGTGTGGGGAGATGGGGAGATAGGGAGATAGGGAGATTTTTATTATTAAGGGTAATTATTCTGAGATGATATAAAACTCCTATTTCTGGCAAATAAGGCTGTTTAGTAGGGATTGAAACAGGCAAGATGCCTGTTCCACGCCTGATGCCTGTTCCACCAATCAGATGCACCCTATGTCTTTCCCCCTCTCTCAGTCTCCCATGCCACAATCGCCTCAGTTAAACCTTCTAAAGTATATTCAACTGCTTCTACATCTACCCTACCTAGCAATTGGCGACAGCTTTCGGATGTTTGGGGACCAATGGAAGCGATACAGACATTGTCTAAAAGGGAATGGAGAGTGTTTAAGGGTGCAGATTGTTCGCGGTCGGCATTAGAGTAGGGTTGGTTAGTGTCCGTTGAAGCGTTAAAGGATTGGTTGAGAAGTTTGTAAAAATTATTCACGGTTTTAGAACTAGCAAACGTAACAATATCTATTGCTCTCTGTTGCCAAGCATCTAAAATAGCAGGAGCCATGTAATCTGGACAACCAGACTCATAGGCAGCAACTTCTACCACTTGAGCACCTTTTTCCGTTAGTTCTTTTACTAACACCTCTCGCCCACCGGTTTCGACTCGGGGGAAAAGCACTTGTTTGTTAGTTAAAGACTCTGGAAAATGTTCCACCAAAGAATCAGCTACAAAGTTTGGTGGGATAAAGTCGGGTTGTAAATTGTGTTGTTTCAGACTGGCAGCAGTTTTCTTACCCACCACAGCAATCTTAATCCCGACTAAAGCACGGGCATCTTTACCATTATTCAATAATCGTTTAAAAAAGTAATCCACCCCATTGCTAGAGGTGAGAATCAACCAATCGAAGTTAGCGAGATTAGCGATCGCATAATCTAATCCAGCCCAACTAGAAGGAGGAGTAATCACCAAGGTGGGCATTTCGATAATAGTCGCTCCTTCTTGTTCCAGGAGCTGGTTAAATTTCTGGGATTGACTAGCGGAACGGGTAACTAAGACGGTTTTTCCAGTAAGCACTTTGGTAGTTTTGGTTGAAGGTTTAAGGTTTGTGGGAGTTGAAGGTTTGTGGGAGTTGAAGGTTTGTGGGAGTTGTTCGCCTTTGGCGTTCGGTGAAGGGTAGGTTTAAGGTTTGTTGGAGTTGTTCGCCTTTGGCGTTCGGTGAAGGGTAGGTTTAAGGTTGGTGGGAGTTGAAGGTTTGTGGGAGTTGAAGGTTTGTGGGAGTTGAAGGTTGGTGGGAGTTGAAGGTTTAAGGTTTGTGGGAGTTGTTCGCCTTTGGCGTTCGGTGAAGGGTAGGTTTAAGGTTTGTGGGAGTTGAAGGTTGGTGGGAGTTGTTCGCCTTTGGCGTTCGGTGAAGGGTAGGTTTAAGGTTGGTGGGAGTTGAAGGTTTGTTTCGGTTGTTCGCCTTTGGCGTTCGGTGAAGGGTAGGTTTAAGCTGGTCTTGATAACCTTGGCCTTTCGGCCAAGCTTCAACTGGCTAACCTTCAACTGGCTAACCTTCAACTGGCTAACCTTCAACTGGCTAACCTTCAACTGGCTAACCTTCAACTGGCTAACCTTCAACTGGCTAACCTTCAACTGGCTAACCTTCAACTTGCTAACCTTCAACTTGCTAACCTTCAACTTGCTAACCTTCAACTTGCTAACCTTCAACTTGCTAACCTTCAACTGGCTAACCTTCAACTGGCTAACCTTCAACTGGCTAACCTTCAACTGGCTAACCTTCAACTGGCCAACCTTCAACTTGCCAACCTTCACTGTTCGACTGGTCTTGATCAGGTAATCCCATAAATGCCCTTAACCCCACTACTTCACCAACTACAATTACCACAGGTGAGAGGGAGATACCAAGGGTTTGGTTTACAATAGTGCCTAAGGTACCCAGCCAAACCTGTTGCTGGGGGCGTCCACCATTCCGAATCAGAGCAATGGGAGTCTGATGCGATCGCCCATAGTGTTGCAGCTGTTGGACAATTTCCCCTAGATGACGTCCTCCCATTAAAATCGCCAAGGTGTCGATTCTTGCTAGTGCTTCCCAATCTAGTTGCTCTGGCTGATGAGCAGTGACAACGGCAAAGCATTTGCTCAAAACGGAGTCTGTTAAAGGAATTCCCGCTAGTAAGGGAGCGGCTAGGGCTGAGGAAATGCCTGGTATCACCTCAAACTGACACTCAGCAGCAATCAATGCCTGAATTTCTGAGCTAGAGCGCCCGAAAATAAAGGGGTCACCACTTTTTAGCCTGACGACTTGCTTGCCTTGTCGGCATTGGTCTACTAGCAGTTGGTTAATCCTAGCTTGGGGTGTAGAAGGGCGTCCACCCCGTTTCCCCACATCAAACAGTTGACAATCACAGGGCACCAGTTGCAATAAAAGGGAATCTACTAGAGCATCATATACCAACACTTCAGCTTCAGTCAGTAGTTGTTGCCCCCTTACGGTTAAGTAGTTAACATCTCCTGGACCAGCACCTACGATGTAAATTTTTCCCTTTTTGTGATTAGTCATTATATAGCGGTTTGCAATTGCTGTTAGGTACAAAGTTCTGGGTTTTTAGGGAGCAGGGAGCAGGGAGCAGGGAGCAGAGAAGAGGTAATAGGGAATAGCGATGCGCTGCATCAAGAGGTGCGACCCGTGGCGAATTTAATTCTTAATGCGGAAAGCGCACCTAACAGGGAATCAATGTCAAAGAATAGTGTAGCTCATAACTGCGATAAACGCTAAGCGCGTTTGTATTTGAGATGTAAATCTAGGAATTTTTTTTATTGTCCAATAAAACTCCGGATCTCTTTGCGAGCCTGGGAGCAGGGCTGTTTCTTGCGTCGCACCTAAAAACTCTTAAAATCATTCCATTATTAAGCAACGCCAAAATTTTTGGTGAGCGGTGGCACAGTACATTAAAACGAAGCACCATGTCTCTCGCCCATCCGCTCCACTGAAGTGTTAGCTTGCTTCTGAAAGTTATTCAAGCCAGCGAAAAGCACGGCGTAACTCAGCAGCACCGTTATTCTCATACCAACCACCGTGAGATAGGATAACTTTTTCAGGGTTCCACTGAAGCATTCGCTTTAAGCAGCTACGGGACTGCTCCTTTTGTCTCCAAAATGTCATTCGCAAATCCAATGCAGTTTTTCCATCAGGATCGACAATGCCAACTAACTTAAGCAGCCGACCAAACTGCTTACTAACTTTATTGAGTTCAAAGTTTTCAATGAGATCGGTAAGAATGACAGTAGAACTCTTCCGGTGAAAAAATACAACTTCATCCATGAATCGACTACCCCGGAAAATTAATTGGTCTAAATCTGTGACCCACTGAGGCGGCGGTTCATTTTCCAAATCGGCATTAAAACTAACTTCAATTTTCTGTTGTGCTGCGCGATCGCGGACACCTGGGGATGCCCATGCTATGGCCTCTGGATAAGCAAAGCGCCCAGGTGCCAATGTGAGCATAGTGAATTTTGTTGGGTGAAATGAGGTGGCGCACTGAGCCAAGAGAGTCAATTTGAGCTTTGAGTTCTCGAGTCAATTCTGTTGGTGAATGGCACCATAGCTCACTGTTGCTCAACCGCACAATAGTCATACGTGTTGGAAAAGGAATCTTTGCCCCATACATTGACATCTGTACAATTGGGCCATCCTTCACCAATCTGTTTAAGGATATTGATCGGTTCATATAGCTTGATCGCATCGTGTCTCATAGCTACTCACAGAGGTAAAGTAAGGTGAATTACACAGATGATGTGGGGGTTTTGAGAGTAAAACTGGCAGGAATCGCACTCTGGAATTTTCATGACCTTGGAGGAAACGGATAGTTCTGCTCAAGTAGGATGCACCGTATCAAGCACGGTAGCATCTTCTCAGCCTCACCTGGTTCGCGAGGATACTTCTCGCTCTCTTGGACTACGTGGGCGCTGGCGACCGTTGCACCACCGGTAGTACCTACACGAAGCTCAACCTTGTAGATCAGGTATCCCGTCCAACTTCGATGGAAAAACAGCGTGGGTTCGTCGAAGTAGATAAACCACTTATCTTCCATTTCGCGCGGAATGAGACCCAAACGTATCCGATTCACCTCCGCTGGCGTAAACTCGTCTTCGTATGTTATCGGCACAAATTCCCCCTTCGAAGGACTGGTCTTCCAACTGTCTCTAGTTGCTGCTTTCATGACGATCTTAAGCCTAACTATTTATTATACGGAAACTTTCCATCTATCACACCAAACAATCCAGCTAAATCAAGGGTTACAGATACTTTAATTATAACATCAAGAACTTTTCCGGATACAGACTATATCAATTAGCATCTTCTGGGGCTGTATCGTTTTACCCTTACGATCTTAAGCCTCTCTTTTTCTTGCGCTTACCCTGGCTTAACAGCCCTGCCCGTGAAGAGGGATCCGCTGGTGCATCTCATTTTTGTACAAACATCATTCATTAAGTTTTGGGATTTTGCTTGCTTGAGGTTATCTTCACAACAAGTTAGCCAGGCTGATACTGATGTGCTGAATTTGAAAAATATAGACTGTATTCAAACTGCGATTAAGAATATGATATCCTAATAGTTTGCTAAATTAAATTAGAGGCAAAGGACTTTGGTTACAGAATTTAAAGACTACTTCTCAAAGCAAGCAAATGATTATAGAAACTATAGACCTCATTATCCAAAATATTTGTTTGAGTATTTAGCTGCACTTGTACCTGATCGTCAAGCAGCGTGGGATTGTGCCACTGGTAATGGTCAAGTAGCCTTGGGCTTAACCCCTCATTTTCAAAAAATTTATGCTACAGATGCCAGCGAAAAGCAAATTAGTCATGCATTTCATCATGATAAAATTAACTATTCTGTGGCAGTGGCCGAAAAAGTCGGGCTAGGGAATCAATCTATAGATTTAATAACTGTTGCCCAAGCTGTTCATTGGTTTAATCTAGAAAAGTTTTATCAGGAAGTGCAGCGAGTTTCTAAACCTGGAGGAATTATTGCTCTCTGGGGCTACTGGTATTTTGAATTACCTCCAGAAGAAAATCACATAGACCAAATGTCTAGGAATTTTTTCACCACAGTGGTTGACCAGTATTGGCCAGAAGAAACAAAACTACTGCTTCAAAATTATCAAACCATTCCTTTTCCTTTTGCTGAGTTAAAAACACCTATTTTAACAATTGAAACCCAATGGAACATGGAAGAATTTCTGGGATATTTGACTACTTGGTCTGCTATTCAAAAGCTTATCGCTGTTCAATCCCAGGAACCAATCTTGGAATTCTCCAACCGTCTAGTCGAGGCTTGGGGCGATCCCGAGAGGAAAATTATATTGCAATGGCCATTACATATGAGAGTTGGTCGGATAGAGTGAACTACCCTTGGGGTTAGGGGGGCAAAACCATACTCAGAATCAGCAACGCCAAGCCAGTTACTGATCTGACTCCCCATCCCCCCACCCTTCCCACCCTTGCAACACTCCCTATTCCTCTGGCTCCATCGGCAGACTTATATCTAAAACTATTAGAAACTTAGCATCAGGCAGCAGCTGTTTCAGGGTCTGGGAATAACCTTTGGCATCAGAACAGTTGCGGAACCGAGCGAAAACGACTGGTGGCATCGGTGGTAATAGCCGAATCAGGACCCATGGGTATAGGCTTAGATGATGCGACATAATATGAAGTTATCGGGCGACTGAAAGGCGCTCTTGGAAGTGAAAGGCTAGAACCCTTTCCTAGTCTTGGATTCAGACTAGTTTCCACCCGAAGGAGCGTAGTGAGATGGATATCGCGGCTAAGGCTACGACA
>NZ_JAAHHX010000010.1:0-56874 GCF_010672065.1 Moorena sp. SIO4A1
ATATTGTGCGTTTGGTTAATTGGTGGCAGGGAGTTCCATTTGCAGCTACCCGATGTTCTCGTTTTGCTGCTCTTGGGCCGACCGGTTGACCTATGTCTAAACAAATATTAATTTCGCCAGCGGTATCAATTTTGGGGGACTTTTAGAAGCAAATTGACTCTTGTTCCCCCCAAAGTTGGGGGGCTAGGGGGGCAAAATTCAGTATCAAAAAACTTGGGAGATATCCTCTTAAACCTGTAACCTTCAACCTGTAACCTTCAACCTGTAACCCAATCCAACGTTACTTAAGAGAAAAGAATCATGACCAATCAACAACCGATCACTGCTCCTCAAGACCCAGTTAATTCCGGAGATACCGAATCAATGATCATCGCTCAAGATGTTCATAAGTGGTACACCAGCAACCAATTTCATGTTCTGCGTGGTGTCAGTCTAGAAGTCAAGAAAAAAGAAGTAGTGGTGATCATGGGGCCTAGTGGGTCTGGAAAATCCACGTTTATTCGGACATTTAATGCTTTAGAAGACTATCAAAAAGGAAAAATTGTTATTGATAGCATTGAACTCTCCCATGACTTGCGAAACATTGATACCATTCGCAAGGAAGTGGGGATGGTGTTCCAACAATTTAACTTATTTCCTCACCTGACTGTACTGCAAAATGTCACCCTTGCTCCCATTTGGGTGCGCCGCTGGAAAAAGGCAAAAGCTGAAGAAATTGCCATGCAGCTGTTAGAAAAAGTCGGTATTCTCGAACAAGCCAAGAAGTATCCCGGTCAACTGTCAGGGGGACAACAGCAACGGGTAGCTATTGCCCGTGCTTTGGCAATGCAGCCTAAAATTATGTTATTTGATGAGCCTACCTCAGCTCTAGACCCCGAGATGGTGCGAGAGGTACTCGATACCATGCGATCGCTTGCTGATTCTGGGATGACTATGGTTTGCGTTACCCACGAAGTAGGTTTTGCTAGAGAAGTGGCAGACCGAGTGGTATTAATGGCTGATGGGAAGTTGGTGGAAGAAAGTACACCCCAGGAATTTTTCAACAATCCTCAACATGAACGTACTAAGCAGTTTTTATCCCAAATTTTATAAGATTGATCATACTGATCATACTTATAAGATACAGTGAATTTTCTTACCCCTACTCCCTACTCCCTACTCCCTACTCCCTCTTAGAAGGTATATAACCTTCTACAACATAATCCGATCCTATCTGACGCCAACTGACTCGTTCTAAGGTTAGAGCATCAGTCATGAGTGTCAAGCCCAAATCTCCTACCGGTGAGGGACCACCTTGACCACCGATGATTTTGGGAGCAATAAAGGCTACGATTTTTTGGACTGCACCATCTGCGATCGCATTTGCAGCTAAGATACCACCACATTCCCATAACACACTGGAAAGCTGCCTGTCATATAAATATGCCATTACTTGAGAAGGCGTCAGGGGATTCAATACCACCACCTCTACACCCTGGTTGACCAGATGTTGATATAAATCTCCCTCAGTTCCGACCTCTGTAAACACCAACGTAGGTACATCATCCGTCTGCCAAACACGAGCATCTCTGGGTAAGTCGAGGGTGCGACTCATGATCACCCGTAGGGGATTCGGTGCGTTTGGATTGTGGCTAGTCAAATTGGGGTTATCCTGACGCACCGTATTACCGCCCACAATCACTGCATCGCAAGCTGATCGCAGTTGATGCACCCAACTGCGGGACTTTTCCCCTGTAATCCATTTGCTGTGACCACTAGTAGCAGCAATTTTGCCATCTAAAGTCATGGCATACTTGAGAATTCCCAATGGACGCTGGTAAAGAATGCGATGAATAAAGCCTTCATTGAGCTGACGGCAAGCAGCCTCTTCCACACCTACCACCACTTCAATCCCAGCCGCCCTTAACCGTTCAATACCTTTTCCAGATACCCGTGGATCAGGGTCCACCATCCCCACCACTACTTTAGCGACTCCAGCCCTAATTAACGCTTCTGTACAAGGAGGGGTTCTACCATAGTGATTGCAAGGTTCCATATTCACGTAAACCGTTGCTCCCTCGCCATTTTCTCCAGCCTCTGAGAGGGCAAACACTTCCGCGTGAGGTTGACCAGCAGCGGGATGAAACCCTTCCCCAACAATTTCCCCATTCCGGACAATTACACAACCGACTAAAGGGTTGGGTGTAGTACGTCCCTCGGCTCGCCTTGCTAGTTGGATGCACCGCTGTATCATGGCTTGCGCCAAGGGAGTTTCAGGAAAAGATGTCACAGGAGAGTTGTCCATTCGTCTCTTACTATTGAGATTTTATTTGTAATCATCAGCATTTAATTAACTTTAACTCTAAACTTCATAAAATCAAAATTGCTCGCAAACAGCTCACCCAAACTAATTACTTACAAACTAATTACTTAACTGTGGAACCTGCCAGAGTTTGATTATCTTTTTCCCACCACTAGTAGCAATTGTCTGGCAATCAGGACTAATCGCAAAATATTCAATTGGATTTGGAAAACCATTTAGAGTATAGATTAGTTTTTCATTAGCAAAATCCCACACTTTTATCGTTTTATCTGCACTTCCACTGAACAACTTCTTACAATTAGCACCGATAGCTAGTTCTTCCACATAATTGGTATGATCATTTAGACTGTTGACTTCTTCCCCAGTATCTAGATTCCAAACTTTGATAGTATTGTCAGCACTAGCACTAAACAATCGTTGTCCATCCGGACTTATAGCTAGAGAATTAACAAAGCTATCATGACCTTTGAGAGTCCGGAGTACTTCCCCAGTGTTGATATCCCAAATTTTAATCGTCTTATCGGCACTCGCACTAAATAGTTCTTGCTCATTCTGACTAATTAATAAAAAGTTAATTGAACTTTTATGACCTTGGAGAGTGCGGATTTCTTCTCCCGTGTTGATATCCCAAATCTTAATCGTCTTGTCGGCACTAGCACTAAATAATTGTTGTCCATCCGGACTAACCGCTAAATGATTAATATAACTTTTATGACCTTCGAGAGTGTGGATTTCTTTTCCCGTGTTGATATCCCAAATCTTAATCGTTTTGTCGGCACTAGCACTAAATAATTGTTGTCCATCCGGGCTAATAGCTAGATAATTAACAAAGCTATTATGACCTTCGAGAGTGTGGATTGCTTCTACCGTGTTAATATTCCAAATTTTAATCGTTTTATCGGCACTAGCACTAACTAATAATTCGCCATCTTGACTAATGACTAGATAATTAACCCAACTTGAATGAGCAGTAAAGGTCTTAGTGTTAACTACAGATATTTCTTGAGATTTTCTCAGGGAAGGATTGTAGGCTTGATACAATAGCCAACCACCAGAACCAAATAAGCCAACCACCAGAGCCAATATCCCTCCTAACCACCCTCTTCTTCTTGGGGGTGTTACAACTTCTGTTTCTATAGAAATATTGGGTTGAGATTTAGTTTTAAATCTTTGGTTGGTTGTACTCGCTTCTATATTAGTCTTAGCCTCCGAAATACTAATCAAAGAATAAATATTAGCTATATCATTTAAAATTTGCTGAGTCTTCTGAGGTCGAGCTGCTGCCGTTGGAGCCATCAAATTATCAATAAAGTCGGCTAGCTGCTCAGATATTTGAGGAGCATGCTCACGCCAATGAAATTGATCATTTAACGGATCATAAACACTCTGATCGGTGACTGATTTACCAGTCAGTAAATAAACAAAGGTTCGCCCTAGAGCATAAAAATCAGACTGTGGGACTGCATACCCTTTTTCTTGCTCTGGGGGAGTATAGCCATGGGAACTAATCTTGGTAACACTGCCTCCACCACCAATTTCTGCTAGGTAGGTATAGGTCAACTCTCTAGCAGTGCCAAAGTCAATCAATACCAATTGCCCATTGGCACGGAGCATGATGTTTTCTGGCTTGATATCGCGATGGAAATAGTTTTCTTGGTGAACAAGATGCAAAATCTCTACTATCTGCTTTAACCATTTAAGGGCTTGCGGTTCTAGAATTGGGTGATTGCCCTGTTGCCTCATCCACTGCTTCAAGTTAAGTCCATCAATTTTCTCCATGATGATGCAATGCAGGGGCTCTTTACTATGTCTAGCAAAAAACTGAAAGTACCCCTCTGGATCGATTTGAGGGATACCGGGATGAGTCAGCTTGCTCAATACAGCTGCCTCTTGGCGAAATAGTTCAATAATTCTCGATTTCGAGTTGTGCTCTGGCTTAAGCACTTTCAGAATTTTTGGTACTGCCCCGTTGTAAGCTTCGTAAACCTTACCAAAGCCACTTTGGTCACTCAACAGGCGCATCACCCGATAGCGACCTTGTAATAACAAATCTGAGCCACAATGGCGACAAACCAGATTCGTCATGTTCCCTGGGTCATCTGGCTGAAGGCACAGGGGATTGATACAGTAGCTCATGCCTAGCTACAAAGAGATAGTGGTCTTATCCCAATATTAGGATGGGGGTCTTGAATTAATCTACTCAAAGCAATATTTTCGCTCATTACGCCCCTAGTAGCTCAACAGCAGGATTAAACAGATCAATATATATATAGGTTTTTTTCTATATCCTAGTATAAATTGGCTGTCATGGAATGCAATTGTTGCCTAATTTTGTCTAAGTGCTGCTCCAGTTCCTTAGGCAAAAAGTTAGCTTTTTTTATTTAACTATTTATAGTTAAAATTAAACTATCAACCGTCAACCGTCAACCTTTAACATAGTTACCTCAAAGAATACAAAATGGTATCAATGTCCCCTCAAGCAGGTGGCAATCTACACTAAAGCTGGTAAATTGTAAAGAAGTATGTCAAAAAGCCCAGCCCAGCCCAGAACTAATCTATGAACTGTGTTGCTGCCCCAGACAGGCAATTATCCCGATTTTACCTGCCTCAAAATACAGTCCCCTACTTGCAACAACTGACCGTATTCTGTGATTTTGACGGTCCCATTGTTGATGTTTCCAATCGCTACTACACCACCTACCAGCTAGCACTAACCGATACTCAAGGGTTCTACCAAGCTCAAGGTATAACCTTACCGATCCAGACCATGAGTAAACAGCAGTTCTGGCAAATGAAGCAAGAACGCATCCCTGACGAGGAAATTGCCATGCGCTCAGGGTTACGAGGAGAGCAAATCGATTTCTTCTTGGGGCGTGTGATCAAGATTGTGAATCAATCTGCCTTATTGAACAAAGATCAGCTGCAACCAAACGTAAACTGGGCCTTAGCTCTGCTGCATTCTTATGGCATCCGACTCGTTCTGGTGACATTGCGTTGCACATCCCAGGTCAAACAGATATTGAGAAATTACGGTTTAACTCGTCTTTTTAGCGGCATTTATGGGACAAGAGAAAACCACCATGCTTATCAAAACTATGCTCAGGTCAAACAGGAACTTCTCCAACAAGCACTGTCTGAGCATTGTTCTTCTTCCTATACCGAACAATCTCCGCTGGCTGAACCGTCCGTATCTGCTTGGATGATTGGTGATACAGAAGCCGATATTCTCGCAGGACAAGCCCTCTCAATTCCCACCATAGCTCTTACCTGTGGCATTCGTTCTGAATCATATCTCAAGCGGTTTGAACCCACTCATATCTCTAGCGACCTACTTTGTGCCACCTCTTATCTATTAGAAATTTCTAGAGCTGTTGGCTCTACCGAACTTGCTCTGTAAAAGCGATGCAGTGGCTCTACAGGCGTTTCCCTCACTCGCGCTTTGGATCAAGACACTGTTATAAAATAATTAGTATAATCCTGATTGAGCGGGAGTTTTAGTTTTTGATCGAATAATTTTTTATAAATCAACCGCCCAATCATAAATTAGTGAGCAATAAGCGCGGTTTTATCGATACTAGGTGCGGTAGAGCCATAACCTGCTAACCTTAAACCTCCAACCTGCTAACCTTAAACCTGTTAACCTGCTAACCTTAAACCTCCAACCTGCTAACCTTAAACCTGTTAACCTTCAACCTGTTAACCTTAAACCTGTTAACCTTCAACCTGCTAACCTTAAACCTGTTAACCTTAAACCTTAAACCTGTTAACCTTCAACCTTCAACCTTCAACCTTCAACCTTCAACCTTCAACCTGCTAACCTTAAACCTTGGCCTTTCGGCCACGCTACGCGAACAACCTTCATAAAGCATTAGGATTCCTCCATTGAATTGCACCACTGCCACCATCGATTGAGTGGATAGTAGACGACTGGTGCCCAAAGACTACTGAGAATGGCAGAACAGATGGCAATACGCTGATGGTCTGTCCAGATTTGTGCTAATTGGCGAGAGCCTTGAAAACTATGCTGAATAGCAGTCACTGTTTCCCCAACAATCGCCATGCCAAAGACAATTAAAGCTACTGAAATAAAATCTTCCTGAATATACCGTTGCTTTTGAATTAGAGCAGTCAAGACCCCCACGATGGCAAGGCTATAGACATGGGTAGGCTCAGGGAATGTCATACCATCTTGCACTAATCCCAATACCAACCCTGCAAATGCTCCTTGAAACGCTGTGCGTTTAATGCTCCAGGCCACAACCCAAATCAACAGCCAGTTGGGAGCAATTCCCAGTAATTCCATTCCCGGTAAACGTGTCAGTAATAATATTGAGCAGAGGATAACTGAACTAACAGTCACTGCCCAATTGATTGTGCGACGAACCCAAATAGAAAACTCAGACGTGTTGGTCATGGTTAATTAGTCATGGTTCATTAGTCATAGGTCATGGGTCATTTGGATGAATAATCACCCACTCCAGATAACTCATCGGGGCTGTCAGCTCAATAATCGCTTCTGGCGCTGGACTTTTGTCAAGAATAACAGACTCTACACGTCCTAGGGGTAAACCAGCTGGGAAAAGCTGGCTGACACTGGAGGTAGCCACAGCATCACCAGGACGCACGTTTGGCAGTTTATCAAAAAACTGCATTATTGCCCGATTAGTTCCTTGTCCACCCAAAAAACCCATGCTACGGCTACGGCTGATCACGGCACCTACCTTACTAGTGGGGTCACTGATCAGCAAAGCACGACTGGTGTGGGGTGTCACGCTAACGACTCTACCCACTACACCCCCAGGTGCCATAACAACGAAGCCCTTTTTGATCCCAGCTTCACTCCCTCTTCCCAGAATGATTTCTTGCCACCAACTATCAGCGCTACGTCCCACAACAGGCGCAACAATTCTTAGTTTATTCTGGGTTTTTTTATAACCTAACAGCTCTTTTAGCTTCTGGTTTTGAGTTTTGAGTTCCTCTACCTGCTGTTGTAGTTCCAGTGTCCGCGCATTAGAGAGGCTTTCTTCTTTAGCAGGTAGCGATTGAAAAGGGCGGCTTATCAATTGATAGATTTCAAAAATTGTTGCACCCTGAGTTCTTCTAAGTAACCAAGCAGCAATGAGGGTAAGACTCCCCAGCATAATTGCTACTCCATGTCTCCCCCACCAGCGACGCAGCATGTACATAGCCTATCCATAAAATAGTCAGATTTTGGCTAACCAGTAAGTTTTTACACTAGCCACACTCAATCTACACTCTTCATATATTTAAGAAAAATACTCTTTAAGGTTGATGTTTAATAGCTGACCACTACATATTACGGGAACGCCCACTAAACACCCGCTCTAACTGTTTGTAGTTCTCTAATACTCGACCAGTTCCCAAAACAACACAGCTGAGGGGATCAGCTGCCACATGGGTGACAATGCCACTTTCATGACTAATAAGTGTATCTAATCCTTTCAATAAAGCACCACCACCCGCCAGCATAATACCTCTATCAATAATATCAGCCGCTAGCTCGGGGGGAGTCCGTTCTAGAGTGCGCTTAACAGCATCAACAATAACAGAAAGGGGTTCTGCCATACTTTCACGAATCTCTGGTCGTTTGATCGTGACAGTTCGTGGTAAGCCAGACAGCAAGTGTAATCCTCGCACCTCCATGGCAGCTTCATTATCCTCAGGTGTTGGATAGGCTGAGCCAATGCGGATTTTGATGTCTTCTGCTGTCCGTTCCCCAATCACTAGGTTATGGACTTTTTTCATATACTGAGTAATCGCTTCACTCAGTTCATCTCCCGCCACACGCACTGATTCACTTAGAACTGTTCCCTGCAAACTGAGAACTGCTACCTCAGTGGTGCCTCCACCGATATCAATAATCATGTTACCGGTTGGTTCTGCTACAGGTAATCCAGCACCAATGGCTGCTGCTACTGGTTCATCAATTAACCTAACTTCTCTAGCACCAGCCTGTAATGCGGCTTCCATGACGGCTCGTCGTTCCACACCTGTGACACCGCTAGGGATACCAATCACAATCCGAGGTGAAACTAGGGCTTTGCCTTCGTTTACCCGCTGGATGAAGTGCTTCAGCATCAGTTCAGCGGTATCGAAGTCGGCAATCACACCATCCCGTAAAGGACGTAGGGCAACTACATTACCTGGGGTTCTTCCCAACATCTTTTTTGCCTCTTCGCCTACGGCTAGAGGAAGCTTTTCGTCTTGATCAATGGCAACCACAGAAGGCTCTTGAAGAACAATGCCCTTACCAGATACATAGACTAAGGTGTTAGCTGTACCCAGGTCTATACCCATGTCCCGTGACAGGGAAAAGTGATTCAAAATACTCACTAGTTTCTACGCCTCACAAAATGCTGTGTACAACCGAAATTGCACCGGAACTGTAACTGAGGTGGATTCTATTATGTTTTTTCCAGTTAGTCTAGTACGCTAGTACACTAGGTGATCATGATTCTCCGGATACTATTTGGAAGAAATTTCTGCAAATACACCTAGCTGCAAATACATAACGGTTTCACCGGCTCAAGTTAAGCTCAAGTTGACTAGAATACTCTGGATGATTGACTTGCTTCGGTCACTTAAAATAAGTCTTAAAATAAGTTAGTAATTGTTATACACCAGCTCAATCTGCTATTGTAGAGCCATAATCAGTACAAAAGTACCAATATAACTATGAGTCTCAATGTTGTCCATTTAGTCGGTCGTGCAGGTACAGACCCAGATGTTAAGTATTTTGAGTCTGGCGGTGTATTGTGTAAACTGGCCCTGGCAGTGAGACGACGGACACGCAATAGTGATCAGCCTGACTGGTTCAACTTAGAGATTTGGGGGAAGACGGCGGAAGTAGCTGCTAATTATGTGCGTAAAGGTAGCTTAATTGGTGTAAAAGGGTCTTTGAAAATTGACACTTGGAGCGATCGCACCACCGGAGCTGATCGCTCACAACCTGTGATCCGAGTAGAGCGCCTTGATTTACTTGGCTCTAAGCGTGATAGTGATCCGAGCGCTGTAAGTAGCTATGATAACACCGAATTTTGAATAGTTTTGATTTACACTCACACCTCTTTACTAGTCTAGCTATTAGCTTCCCAGGAAGCTAATAGCTCATGAGTATAGGTAACGCGAGTTCTTCCTTCGGTCGTCGCCCTAAGTATAAGCTAAAACACTTATGGCTAAAATACTTATGGTTAAAATACTTAGTTCTACTGCTTAACTAATGCTATGAACTAGATGTATTGCTTTTCAGCCAATTCCTGTGTAATGGTTATTACTTACCAGTTGCCGATCACTAGTTGCACATCCTTAAGACCACATTTTCTGATCCTACAGGTTCACCAAGAAGCCGTCTTACCTCAGTTTATGACCTGGCTAACCAGGTGGGCACCGTCGAATCTCGCTTGAAGTTTCTGGGTATTTTCCCAGTCTACTGCCGCCAATCCGATTAGTTCCCTTATATAAATGAGCATAGATCAAAAAACACTATTGGCAGTCACCAACTTCCCAGTAAAACCTGCTGACTCTATTGTAGTAGTTGATCAAAATATGTGCAACATCTAGGTGTTTGAGCACGGAAATGCCTAGCAGGAGAAAATAGTGTAAGACTTGACTGATTTTATTGATATTGGAACTATTGCGTGACTACAATCATTTCCTTAAATACTAACCATTTCCAAACCTTAGACTTGTCTCCAGCTCAGACAGTGATTGAAGGGTGGCTGCAAGACGGTGCGATCGCAAACTATGAGCAGCAGCTAGGCTTTAAGATTGATTTTGATTGCGATCCTGAGGATCCTCGGGAATTCTCAGAAATCCCAGAGGTGCGGTTATGGTTTGTGCGCTTGGATGCTACCTATCCCTGGTTACCTTTTCTACTAGATTGGAAATCTGGGGAATTCGTCCGCTATACTGCTATGCTAGTGCCTCACCAATTTAATCGTACAGAAGGCATCCAGTACAACTCTGAAGCCTTAGAAATCTTCGTGATGCAGAAAATCTTTGTACTAAGTCAGTGGTTAAAGGAGTGGGGTATACAGAGCCCATCCCGCCTCAAGTCGATGGCTCAGTTACTCGGCTATGAACTTGATGATACTTTGTTTGATCTGATCGAGACTTCAGGGGGTGATATTAAGTCCGGTTGAATACCCATCATAAAGAAGATTGATGGGGAGATGGGTAGATGGAGCCGGGGCTGATAAGTATAATAAACGCTATAGTTGGAGAAGAGATACTATCAAAGGGCAGTTTATGCCTGCGCAAAGTACCTGTGCAAAGTATAACTCCACATCGGGTTGATGATCTATCTTAATCAACCCCTATAGCGTCAGCTTCCCATCTTAAACAGAGTTTGGGGAAAAGAGAAAAGCGGCTGATGATTTCCTCAAGACATACTGGTATACTAGCTACCCCAAATTTGCTCTAATACAGTTTCCGGTTTGATATCGGCAATCCGACCGGTAGGTGATTGAATACCGTATACCCCCTCCTTGGCAGGTAGTAGTTTGTTTGCCTCTGTCGGACCAAACAAGGCAATGGTAGGAGTACCAACAGCTACAGCTAGATGCATCGGTGCACTATCGGTACACAGCATCAAATTAGCACCGGCAATCATGGCTGACAATTTACCAATATCTTCTGGAGCAGTAACCTTGAGGTCACGATGGTACTCCATCATCGCCTGGCACCATTCTGCATCCTCTGGCCCTTTTAGCAAGACAATGGGCAGATCTGGTTGTTTTTGGCGAATGTCTTCAACAATCTTCTGCCATTTCTCAACTGGGTAGATTTTATCAATTCCTTGGGACAGAGCGAGTTGACTAGAACCGCCATGAATAAGAATGTAGCCAATTTCTGGAATCTCTAGCTGTTGCTGTTGAGCTTCTGCCCATTCAATATCTGATTTGGGAACCCTAACAGCGAGTTCTTGACAAGGAACGTTAATACCGAAACCTAGTAGTAAGTCATGGTACATATGGGCAGCATACTGCTCAGTTTTTAGGGGCACAGGGTTGGTAAAAAACAAATCCCTTGAACCAGCTTGGTAACCAATTCGACGCACAATACCAGTCATCCAGAGCAACAGCCCAACTGACCACCGACGTCCTAGGGTCATGGCAGCATCGTACTCGCGATCGCGGATCACTCCCAACAAGTTACCAAAATCTGCGAGACCATTGCGGTCTTTAAAATCAAAGGTTAGAACTTCATCGACTGACTGACAAACCCGATAAGCCCCCTTGGCTCGCGGTTCCACAATAACGTCAATCTCAGCTTTGGGATAATACTGTTTTAGTTGTGAGAGGGTGGGAAAGAACAGGATTTGGTCGCCAATTCCACCAGGAACAAGGGCTAGTATTCTCATCTCAAATTGCTTGAGCTTACGGATCAGATTAATTTTAACTTGACGCTGGAAGGACTAATTCTGAATTCTATCGAGGGCATATTATCCTAAGCTCAGGCATGAAGCAGCAGCTAAGAGGTAGAAAATCGTGCATTTATTAATTCCAGCAGCCGGAATGGGACGACGGATGGGGAGCGATCGCAATAAGCTTCTTTTAACACTTCTAGGTAAACCAATACTGGCTTGGACACTGCTAGCAGCAGAGAAAGCCAGTAGTATAAGCTGGATTGGGATCATGGGACAACCCTATGACTGGCCAGAGTTTAAAGCAATTCTAGCTGAACTTGCCCTATCTAAACCTGTGGAGTTGATTGAGGGGGGGGAAACACGGCAAGAATCTGTCTATAATGGCTTGCAGGCTTTACCAGCAGAAGCCAAAAGGGTGTTGATTCACGATGGTGCTAGATGCTTAGCTACCCCTGAGTTACTGGCACGGTGTGCCGAAGTCTTAATGGGTTGTCCCGGTCTAATTGCCGCTGTGCCAGTGAAGGATACGATTAAAGTGGTGGATGAAGCCAATCTTGTTCAAGATACACCGGATCGGAAGGGATTGTGGGCAGCACAGACACCCCAGGGATTTGAGGTGAAGTTGTTGAAACAGTGCCATGACCAAGGACGTAAGGCTGGCTGGGAAGTTACGGATGATGCCGCTTTGTTTGAACGGTGCAGCTTGCCAGTCAAGATTGTGGAAGGGGAGGAGACGAATTTGAAGGTAACTACCCCAGTTGATTTAGCGATCGCAGAATTTATCTTGCGCCAGCGTTTTGATCTCAGTGAGACCAAATCTAGTTAATTAATTAATTGATTATAATTAATCATCGTTTATGTTGCGCCAGGGAATGGAAAATTTCCACGTACCAAAAATAAAATTACTATGGACATCCAACAACGCCACCCTTGGCCAGTCAATAGTGAAGAAGCTAAAGCAATTCAACAACAACTACAACCTGAGGTAATTTTTGAAGATCAGTTGGGGGAAGTGCAGTATGTTGCGGGTGTAGATGTAGGTTTTGAGGAGGATGGCGCTATATCACAGGCAGCAGTAGCAGTTTTAAGCTTTCCCGACTTGCAGCTGAGGGAAAATGCGATCGCATCCAGACCCACTACCTTTCCCTATGTACCAGGCTTCCTATCATTCCGAGAAGTCCCTGTATTACTGGATGCTTTGGAAAAAATTAGCATTATCCCTGACTTAATTTTGTGTGATGGTCAGGGCATTGCCCATCCTCGTCGCTTTGGTCTTGCCTGCCATCTGGGGGTACTGACAGATATTCCCACCATTGGTGTGGCTAAGTCCCGATTCATTGGTGATCATGAGGATTTGCCCGAAAACAAAGGTAATTGGCAACCGCTGAGCCATGATGGAGAAATCATTGGAGCCGTTGTGCGTACTCGGACTGGAGTTAAGCCAGTCTATGTTTCCATTGGTCATCGCATCAGCTTACCCACAGCAATTGATTATGTGTTGCGCTGCACATCTAAGTATCGATTACCAGAAACAACTCGCTGGGCTGATCAACTAGCATCAAAGTGAATTTAGAATTTAGAATTTAGAATTTAGAATTTAGAATTTTCCATTCTTCCTTCTTCCTTCTTCCTTCTTCCTTCTTCCTTCTTCCTTCTTCCTTCTTCCTTCTTCCTTCTTCCTTCTTCCTTCTTCCTTCTTCCTTCTTCCTTCTTCCTTCTTCCTTCTTCCTTCTTCCTTCTTCATTCTTCCTTCTTCCTTCTTCCTTCTTCCTTCTTCCTTCTTCCTTCTTCCTTCTTCCTTCTTCATTCTTCATTCTTCATTCTTCATTCTTCATTCTTCATTCTTCATTCTTCATTCTTCATTCTTCATTCTTCATTCTTCATTCTTCATTCTTCATTCTTCATTCTTTTGGTAATACCTCTTCTTCTAATCGATTAACCCGTTCCTTGAGTTCTATTACTAAGGTAGCGAGACGCTTAAACATTGGGTGCTCAGGGTCTACCCTGCTATAGGTATCAGTTGGTGATTGTATGTGGTGTTGACTGGGTCGATTACTGTCAGGAATTGACTGGCTGACCTGACGTAACTGAGACTCTAACTGATTGATTTTAAATCTCAAGTTAGTTATCTCAGATTCAACAGAAGCAATCCGGGATTCTACAACAGTTATAGAAGCTGTGGCGGGTGGAACAAACTGTGAGATAAAAATTCCTAAGATTAATCCAAAACCGAGTATTACGATTGTTCGTTTCAAAGTACTTCCACCCCATTAGTTATCTTACTACCCATTATGACTATAGCAGTTTTCAATTAGGTGAGGTACAAATTTTTGGGTAATAGGTAATAGGTAATAGGTAATAGGTAATGGGGAATCCGGAATCGGGAATCCGGAATCGGGAATCGGGAATCCGGAATCGGGAATCGGGAATCGGGAACAGGGAAAAAATCCTGTGTACCTCATTAGGTTAGAACCCGCTATAGTTCATGTGGACTTTCATTGTAAGCATTGAACTATTAGCAGTTAGCTGAAGGGCTAAAGGCATACTATTAATGGCTGATAGCGGATAGCGGTAGGCTGAATAGTTACATTGATAGTTACATTGGGATAGCCAAGATCTAACAAAAAGAGCGAGTCACTTATGAAATCGCTCTTTTTGATAAGGGGATAAATAGTTAAGGACAAAGTAGAATTATAAATTTGTCTGAGGGATATTTTAACCCAAAGACATAGCTCCTTAGACATAGTTTGTCTCTCCTCCCTGATTGATTGATCAGGTTTTAGGCTGTTTCCAACCAGTCATAAATTTTATCTAATTGCTCCAGAGTTACCAAACCATACTGCCAAAGAATCATTGGCCAAAGTCCTGGATCTTGTTCCCGGTGTCGTTGTGCGATCGCAATTGAATCTCTTGAAATTGCTAACTCTTCTTGGAGAAAATGCAAGAATTTTGTATAGGTTTTTGGTGCCATTAGTTGTCTTTCACCTCCTTTAATAGGCTCTATTTTGGAATTAGTAATCTGAATGTGTAAACCATCAGTAGCCACTATCTCATCTGTCCACTAGGAAATTACAAGCGTCGGTTATAACTGACATAGAAACAGTCAGGAATTTTCAGGTTTTAAGGATAATTAATCCCATAGGAAAAGAGTTAACTTTCCCAATCATCACCCGACTAGGGTTTAGGATGACAGGACTAGCACTCTAGTACCCCTGTGTAAATTTTCAGGGTTACAAGGCTGATTACCTGTGTCCTAAATCACTGCCAACCTGAGATTTTCGTCAACCTAGAACAGCAATATTATGTGTCTTGATGCAGTCGCTCATGGGGGAAACCCCCGCAGGTCGGCGCTGCATCGCTTTCTTTCCAGTATCGAGATGAAATACCCTACTAGCATCACCCCTAGACCTTGCCAACACAGTGAGTTGGCAAGACCCTGGTAGCTCATATGGTTAAGTCAAGCAAAATTCGACAGTTTTAAATACACACTCCCTAAGGCGCTTGAGTGACAAGCGTCTGTCAAGTTAAAAACTTTGGCTGGCGTACGCTATAACTGACTACTCTCTCACACCATCAACTTAGCGATTCACCGCTAAGACTCAGTAGCGTCACCCCTACCCTTGTTTTCCCAACCTTGATTAATTATGTCAAGGGTAGCCATTAGTAATCAAGGGTATAGTCATTTGCGAGATTTTTACATCTGTCTTAGGAAAGATTACCCTAATTTAGCTTAATCCGCCAGAAGCCCCACGACAGAGGTAAGCATTTAACTATAGATCCGAAACGTAAGTAATCGCTTACTTCTGACTTCTGACTTCTGACTTCTAACTTGCGCGTAGCGCTATATTAGTTAGGTGCGGTAGTACTCCCATCCAGAAATTTGACATTTACCTGGTCACCTACTTTCAGACCCAGTTCAGCCGCACGTCCGCCACGAAGTTCAATCACTTGGTCAATAATTTTCATTCCTGGACCATAGGTAGGGCATTCATCGGTTTCGCAGGGGGGGACAGATTTTGCGATCGCTTTTACTTCCCCATTTCTTAGAAAGACCATATCCAGCTCGATTTTAACATTCTTCATCCAAAAGCTGACAGGTCGTGGTGGGTAGAAGCCAAATAACATGCCCCGATCCGGTGCTAGAGATAGGCGATACATCAACCCCATTGCCTTTTGCTCACGGGTCTGTGCCACTTCCAGCGAAATCCGCTCACCTGCGATTTCAGCTTCAGCAGAAATTGGTAACATTTGACCTAATTTGGTTGGTGATTGTGATACTGATGGCGCTGTTGCTGGCGGTTGACCAGATTTGACAGAGTTACTATTTATAGTGTCTTCTGGAACTGACCCTGCTGAACAGCCCATCAGTAAAATACTTAGTGCTATTGAACATAGAGTGATTTGAAACTTCATAGCCCTTTTCCCTATTATCAAGTATCAAGTATCAAGTATGAAGTGGGGAGTCGGGAGTCGGGAGTCGGGAGTCGGGAGTCGGGAGTCGGGAGTGGGAAGTGCGAACCATGGCATTGATTGGTTACTCAGCCACTAGTATAGTTTCACCCAACACCGTTCAAGCTCCAACTTCTAACCTCCAACCTCTAACCTCTAACCTCTAACCTCCAACCTCCAACCTCCAACCTTCAACCTCCAACCTTCAACCTCCAACCTTCAACCTTGGCCTTTGGCCACGCTACGCGAACAACCTTCAACCTTCAACCTTGGCCTTTGGCCACGCTACGCGAACAACCTTCAACCCCACAACCCTAAGCCTCCCGCAACACATAACCAACACCACGCACCGTCTGGATTAATCGCCTTTCACCTTCATCTTCAATCTTGAGACGTAAATAGCGAATATAGACTTCGATGACATTGGACTCTCCCATAAAGTCATAACCCCAAACATTTTCCAAAATTTGTTCGCGAGTTAATACTTCCCTCGGATGGCTGATCAAATACTTGAGCAGTTCAAACTCTTTCATGGTCAAATCAATGACCCGTCCATTGCGCATTGCTCTACGCTGGCTTAGGTCTAACGTTAGTTCTCCAAACCTAAGCTGCTCGGAGCCTCCTGTTTTTGGCTCTAGATAAAGGCGCACCATTTTTACAAATGGCTCGGTACGATAGGGTTTAAGGAAATAATCATCAGCCCCTGCTTCTATACAAGCCACTCGATCCTCTACTCGGTCATGAGCCATCAGCATGATTACAGGTACGCGAGAGCCTTCACGTCTGAGCTGATCGCATAATCTCAGCCCTGATTCTCCTGAAAGGGCTCTATCCACAACCACCATTGCTGGCTGGAGTTCACAAGCTTGATGGCAAGCAATGGCGGCATCAAGGGCAATGACGGTATGATAACCTGCTTCTTTCAAGTCCTGACTCAGCCGTTCCGCCAATATTTGATCGTTTTCTACAACTAAGACACAGGGATTCCTTTCCAGGGTCAGATTTGGCATAGATAATGCTTGTCAGCACAAGCTGCATATAACTATGGTGAATACCAACCCTGTTTTAGCATGTCCTCATTAAATATTGCTGAGTGGGTAAGTTGTAAAAAAAATAGCCGTAGAAATATTATCCACGGCTATTTAAATGACTTATGTCACTTAGTTCCCAAACCGAAACTGATGTGATCCTATTTGATTGACCTTGGTCTTTCGGCCACCCTACGGGACCAGACCGGAGCCAAGGCTCTGGGGGGAAGCCCCCCCAGAAATTTAAGGTGTTATGGCAACAGCCAATACTTCATCATGGTTGTCTTCACTTCTCCTGGCGTTTCAGTAGGCTCCAGAGGGCTCCAGTCGGCAATCTCCCCATAGCCAAGGGAATAAAACCTTTGCATACTATAGATTACGGCTTGACGAGGACCTTTTAGAGTGTGCTCAACAGGTTGTTTCTTGAGGTTTTGGTTAATTTTTTTTGACATAAGTCGAAACTTGAAATCATTGTTGCTTTATATTGATTATTGTAATGATTATATTTTGATTTGTCAAGGGTTTTTAAAAATATTTTTGGGTAAGTTTTAGAGGTAATAAAAAAAAGCGTTTGCGTAGCGTCTCTTTCAAAGAATACCGTAAGCTAATGCGCTACGCGCACGCTATGCGAACAGCTATCAGCTATCAGCTTAAGCGCTACGCGCACGCTACGCGAACAGCTAATAAGTCGAAGCCTGTGCCACCAATTCCCGATTCCCGATTCCCGATTCCCGATTCCCGATTCCCTTGTTTTCAGCTAACCGCTGACCGCTGACTGCTTACAGTTTGATTAATTTCAACTTCTGCAATCGGACGCTCAAATTCTGTGATAGTCTTGCTAAAGTTGACTTGACCGATAACTTGCCATTTTAGTTGAAGCTTAGGGGTATTATTCAGATAATCGTAGCTACCTTCAAGGATAGTAATTTGGCTAATCGTGTGGCTTGTAAATGTTTGTTGAGCTTGATACTTGTTAGCTGTTGATAAATTATAATTTTCGATTAGTTCTTTGTAGTTATTTAAAATAATCCCTGTAGTTAGGGAAGCCAATTTTTCTAAGTTAGTTAGGTCAGCGTCGTAGATATCGATAAAAAACTCTTGTTTAAATTCCCTGGATGTAGTAATTATTGTGGGGTTTTGTTGCTCCGGATGTAACTGTTGTGGATGGGTTGATCTAAATGTTGAGGAAATTTCCCATTTACCGGGATAGATGCTGATGTGTGGTAGTGTTGTTGGTGATTCGGTAATGGGTTGAGCAACAATTTCTATTTGAGGTGTAGAGATGTCTTGAATTAGTTGTTGCTTAAGCTGCTCGCTGATTTGGGATAGTAAGTGTTGAATCATTTTTTTTAGATAATGGGTAATAGGTAATAGGTTATGGGAGTTAGGCAGCCGTTTTTGAGGTCTGATTCTGTGTGATTTTACAAACAACAGTCTCTAGGGTAAGGAATTGTTTCCTAGATTCAAGTATACATCCATATACGGGCGGGTTCCCTGCTTGTGTCTGGTTTAACTACATTACCCATTCCCTATTAACCATTATCATTACCATTACGATTAATGTTACTATAGGTATAGCTATAGTTAAGTAATGACCTAAATGTGAAAACCGATACCATATTCTATCGCCTGTTCCAATCGTTTCCCAGCATCTTCTTTGAATTAATTAACCATTCCCCTACAGAAGCACAAGCTTATCAATTCGCCTCTGTGGAAGTCAAACAACTAGCATTTAGAATTGATGGAGTATTCCTGCCGACAACCACCACAGCCCAACAACCGATTTATTTTGTAGAAGTCCAATTTCAGAGGGACTCTGAATTTTACTCCCGCTTCTTTACCGAAATTTTCATGTACTTAAACAAAAACAAAATCAGCAATGATTGGCGTGGTGTGGTGATTTACCCGAGCCGCAATGTGGATAAAGGAGCTACTCAACAATATCTTGAATTACTCGATTCCCCAAGGGTATCTCGGATTTATCTCGATGAATTAGCCGAGACCTCTGCACCATCGGTGGGTATAGCCACAGTACAGCTAATTGTAACCGAGGAAGATACTGCGATCTCACTTGCTCAAGACTTGATTCAACGAACCACTGAGGAGGTAGACAATGAACCACAAAAGCGAGAACTTCTACAATTAATAGAGACCATACTAGTGTATAAGTTACCCAAACTCAGTCGCACGGAGATAGAAGCAATGTTTAGCTTAAGTGATTTACGGCAAACTAAAGTTTATCAGGATGCTTTAGCCGAAGGTAGGCTTGAAGGCATACAAGAAGGCAGACTTGAAGGTATACAAGAAGGTAGACTTGAAGGTAAAATTCAAGGCAAATTAGAGTCGATACCTCGGTTGTTAGCGTTGGGTTTAACCGTAGAACAAGTTGCCCAAGCTTTAGAATTAGAGGTTGAACTTGTGAAACAGGTGCTCGAGCAGTCAACGGATCCCTAAAACAACAAGCATCCCATAGAAAAATCGCATTCCCTAGGCTAGGTGGGCAAATAATGAGAGTTTGGCAATTTCCTCAGCAGTCATGTCCATTTGCCCACCCTACAAGATCTAAATTACTCAATTCTCAATTCTCAATTCTCAATTCTCAATTCCCGATTCCCGATTCCCGATTCCCGATTCCCGATGACATTCTAAATTCTCAATTCTCAATTCTCAATTCCCGAAGGATTCTATCGCCTAGGATAAACTTGTGGTCTCTCGGCAGGCGGTTTAGGCTCGGGACATACCACTTGATCAGGTCGTAGGTTCTTTGTATAATTGGTAAATCGCTCATTTCCAGAAAAAAAATCCGCCTGCGGCGGAAAAGGGTAAAATAAAAAAGGGTAGAGGGCAAAAGGGCGAAAGGGCAAAGAAGAGTCCACGCCTAGGAACAAACCACCCGGAAACCGAAGTGCTTGAGCCTGACGTCCGGCGAGTTGTATTCGCGTTCGGCACAGCGGCAGGCCCTCTGACGGTAGGCCAAAGATCCACCGCGCAGCAGCCGATTATCATTCTTATTACCACTTAGCCATGCGCTACCGTCTACTGGGGCATCATCATATTTGCCATGCCAGGTATCTTCACACCATTCCCATACATTACCCATCATATCATACAATTTCCAGTTATTCGGGATTTTTTGTCCTACTCGATGAGTTTTGGAATCAGAATTACCACTGTACCAAGCATACGCTCCTAGTTCTGACTCATTGTCACCAAAGTAATATCTAGTTGTCGTACCTGCTCGACAGGCATATTCCCATTCCGCCTCACTGGGCAAACGGAATGTTCGACCCTTGAGTTGACCCTTAAATTTTTGATTGAGTCGCGCACAAAATTCTCTGGCTTCATACCAGTTGACCCTCTCAACTGGTCGAGACTCGCCTTTAAAATTAGATGGCTCTGCATTCAAGCTCCTGTCAACTTGCTTGTAACTAGCAACGGCTTGCCACTGCTGCTGGGTTACTTGATACTTCCCCATCCAGAATGCTGGGACATTTACCTGATGCTGGGGTCCTTCGTCAGCATCCCTACCAAACTCATTGTCGGGCGAACCCATCAGGAAGCTACCTGCTTTGATGGGTTGTATTTCTAAGATAACCCCGTTACCTAAATCAAAGATTCCTGGAATTAAACCCAACTTTCCTAAGGTGCTGTTGATGTAGGTGATGATGGCTTGTTCCGTGGGTACCACGATCAGGGAGGATTCTCTGGATTGGCCGATGGTCTCACTAAATTGCGCTACTTCTACGCCCTGCCCCAGTTTCAGACTGCCATTGAGCTGTGTAGCACCCTCTACCGTCAGCGTCTCACTGACTTGGAGCTTTTTAGTTTCAAACGACTCTCTGGCGCTATCTTCTACCCCTTGCACTTTCTGGTCTACATAGGTTTTCACTGCCAGTTCCGTGGGAACAGCTTGATTCGAGTTGCCTCCTAAGGTACCATCCCTGGAAAATTCATTGACCGCTTCTCCTAATTCTAGTTTCAGGTTTCCCTTGACTTCCAGTTTAGCGGTGGGATTATTGTCTGTCCCAATCCCTACGTTGCCTTTAACCTTCAGGGCGTCTTCAATGGTTAGAGGTCCCTGGAAGCTTGTTGCTTTTTGTTTTATGTCTTGAAGAGTCTTCCCCAAACTGTCAATTTCATCCATGGCAGCATTCCCATCTTCCGAAAGGATCAAATCTCCAGCTTTTTTCTGTTTTCGGTCAAAGCCTTTGGTCATTGCTTCCTCATAGTTATCACTAAAACAAAATTTACCACACGAGAGTTAACTTAAATTGCTCGCTCTTGGTAATTTTAGGAAAGGTCACTCGATTATACATGATTCCCTGGCTTTGTTCTGGGCTATTGAACAAACCCGCCTCAGTCAACTCAACTGGCTGTTTATCAGGTTCCCCAAAATCCAGGTCTACAGACAACAGAATTTTACACTTTTTACTGTCACCGTCTCCAGTCTCGATTAAATCTTTGCCGAGGTCAAAGGGTTTAAGTTCTTTACGAAACACTTCATTTTCCAATTGGATATCATTAGCTGGAGCAACTGTGCTGCCCCCAGTCCCTAAGGCGATGTAGCGAATCGGGTCAATGGTTTGATTAGTAAATAACTTGGCAACTAATTCCCGCCCTGTGTAAACAATCGAGTTGTCAGCTTTAACTTCCTGGACCAGCTGAGCTTGAGGATTATATTTTTGGATAATCAACCTACCTTTCATGTCGAGGTTTTCGGCAATTTTCATAGAATTAAGAATCGGGAATCGGGAATCGGGAATCGGGAATCGGGAATCGGGAATCGGGAATCGGGAATTGGGAATCGGGAAGTTAGAAGTTAGAAGTTAGAAGTTAGAAGTTAGAAGTTAGAAGTTAGAAGTTAGAAGTTAGAAGTTAGAAGTTAGAAGTTAGAAGTTAGAAGTTAGAAGTTAAAAGTTAGAAGTTAAAAGTTAAAAGTTAGCATTTACCAGGTTAGTGAGGTATATTTAAGTTTTTTATCCCGACTCCCGACTCCCGACTCCCGACTCCCGATTCCCTACTCCCTACTCCCTACTCCCTTTCTTCAACCAAAACCATTCCCGCTATCAAAGCCCGTATAGTCAAATACTCCACAAGTAAGCAGGTTATCAGACATTTCGTGGACTACTCCCTCTGGATAGGGAACCTGAAGACTACTAATAGTCAAGGTATCTTCGGCAAGATGTTCTTCCAGAAAAGGAGAACGCTCGACTCCCAACCGTGCTACCATCTCGTGAGTTTCCTGAAAGCGCTTTTCATAGGTAATCATCCCCAGAACACCAGCGGCTTTAACCTTGTCAATAATTCCAGCAATTTGATGGCGAGGATGGTCCCCTGCTTGCTGAAACTTATCAGTAAAGCCGGGAATATCCCAAGGAATTTTTACCTCAAACACCCCTGGGGTGAGTTTGTAGAATCTCATTTCCAGAGAGACGGCGGGTTGACTCAAGGCAAAGGTGGTTTCACCAAAGCGCTGTTGGTCAAATCGTGCCAGGGGAACCCCCTCAGCTAACTGGGCTTCCAGCCGCCAGCGAGAGGTTTGCGTTGGTAGTTGGGGCGTTCCTTCTGTTGCATAAGGTTTACCGTTGACTTCAACAGTATTCTCTCGAAAGGACAATACATCGGATGCCCTCGCTTCTCCTTGGTAAGTAACCGATTCTTCAGTATCGCACCTAACAACTCGCAAATTGTATAATACCACAGGCAGACTTGGCTGAACTGCCAGGAAAATTTCGATTTTCTCAGGCTGCGGGTTGGGGTTATATACCTCAAATTCTGCCCCAAGTCTCAGCACGTAGGAATGTTCTGGCTGATTATGAGGATGCAACTGAGTCAGCCGAGGCATGAACTCTTTAATTTCAATGGTTTCCTTAGCAGCTTGAGCTGCGGGAGAATCTCCTAAAATTCCCAAGTTGGCTGCCACCAAATCAATAATCCCTTGCTTGGTAGCTGCTCCTTGACGGAGGATTTGAATCAAACCTTTGAGTCGCTCTCGGTAAGGAGCATAACTCTTGGCAATCTCATTGGGATAGGCGGCTTCTAGCAATTGCCGATTCTGGATAATCAGATCATTTCCCTGGGGAGGGGTTTCTGGTCGGGGTTGGTCGGTGTCTTGGTAAGTTTTTTGGTATAGTGAGGGGTCTTGAAGACACCGATTGAGTCCGTTTATTAACCCCTGTTCTACCTCCGCCAGAGTGGGTATAGGGCTAGGGCTGATATAGTCTGGATAGGCAGCCTCTAACAACAAGCGATTGAGACGTTGTCGGTCTTCCCCGATTGGTTGTTGTGCCAGCAATGGCTGAGCTGCTTTGCCAAGAGTCAGGGTTTGGAAGTATGGCTTATTTTTCCGATAGAGGGAGGGATTAAGCAGCTGTTGGTTGAGTGTTTGCACCAGTGCCTGCTCTAGGGGTTCAGGAAGCGGGGGGAAACCGTCATAGTGATTGAGCAGTTCTAGGGTTTCTGGGGGCAAGTGAATTTTGAGATAATGACTGAGTTGATCGGTAGCAACGGTAGCAACCAATAGCTTAATGGCCAGACCGGGCAGATCCCTGAAAGACTCTAGGTTAAATTGAGCCTGGGAAACCTGATAGCGCTCCAGAAGGGTCTTGGTATCGTGATCAAGTTGCGATCGCAAATACTGAGACAGTTCATCCCTGCCTTCATGAAGTTTCTTGGCCAAGTTACTGACATTTTTAAGACTCCCTGGACTAAACTGGTGACTAACCTGTACCAGTTGAGAGGTGCCCCCTAAAGCTTCTAGGTAGAGAGCAAAAAGTTGATCTAAATCTCCCTTTTTGTTAGCAATAAAGCCTTGAGACCCTTCATTGTCAGCGGTATCCACATGATGGGAACGCATCACAGCGAGCAAGTCGGTTTCCCCTTGCTCTAGCAAGACGCCAAAGACATCAATAAATTGGTAGAGCAAACTCTCAACATTGGCTCCGTCATAGAAGTGAGGAAACCGATTGGTGATGCTGGTGGTTTTGCCGCGTTTTTCCATTACCTATTACCCATTACCTACTCAAAGTCCCCCTTTCTAAGAGGATATCTGAAAAGTTTTTTGATACTGAATTTTGCCCCCCTAGGGCGTGTTTTCAAAGTTTTCCGCAAGATTATGATCCCCCCCAGCCCCCCTTAAAAAAGGGGGGAGCCATAGTCAAAGTCCCCCTTGCTAAGGGGGATTTAGGGGGATCTCCGAGGCAAGAAGACACGCCCTAGCCCCCCAATTCTGGGGGGAAGAAGCATCCAATTAGCTGGGAAAAGTCCCCCTTGCTAAGGGGGATTTAGGGGGATCCCCACCTCATGGGATAGAGAATTGCTACATTACTTATCTTCAATTACAATTTCCAAAGTAGACGACTTTTGGAACTGAATCTCTGCGCGTTCTACAATCGCAATGGGAATATTGTCCTGATAGGAGCTACCCTTGGCTCTGAGTTCAAGCTGATCAATCGTGTAGCTAGAATCTCCGAGAAAGCTTCGGAGTGCTTCCATTAACTTCTCCTGATTTTCCTTTGAAACTTGGCCATTGCTGATGAAAATCTTAAGGATTTCCTTGGCCAGATTGCCTGCCTTAGTCCTGATATCCACCAGGAGCAGAGTTTTCAATTGGTTATAATCCAGATTTTCTCCCACTGCTAGTTTGGGTAACTGCTCCAGAGAGGGAGTCACAATACTTGTAACTGCAGCTTTCATGGCACTCTTAAGTTGTGCTGGGTCAACAGTTTCGGGAACCGCAACCGCCGGAGTTAGCCTTAAAATCAAAGTAGCGATCGCAACCTCAACAACCTAGATATCGCTGGTAATGATAAACTTATCAGCATCACCTAACTGAGTTTTTTCAAATTTGTTTACCTGAATTTGCTTCTGGTCTCGGTCAATTCTATCCTCAGCATCTTCCCCATTAATAAACCGAAAATCCTCCAGTTTCCAATTAATATCTAGCACTGATTCTACGGTTTTTGCTTGCTTAACCAGCTGCTCAAGTTGAATATTTTCTTCTGGTTGGAGTTGCTCAAAATAAGCACTAACCTGCTCCTCAACCTGTTGGTAAATGTGCTGCTTCTCTTGTTGGGTAACTGTAACCGGTAGGATTAACTTCAATGCTCCAGTAATGGTGAGTAATCTCTCATAGAGAAATACCGAACTGAGCTGAGCCTGCTCCACAAACGTGACCTTAACGGTTTCGCCATCAAAGGGAATCCCTGGTTGCCAGAAGGAGGGAATTAACTTGATTGCTTCGATGGTGGTGATTGTTTCAATTCTTGCCTTAATCTCACTTTTAACCACTTCCTGGGATGGTTTGAAGTCAGCAAAATATTGTTTTAGCGCTGTTTCAATTGCCTGTTGTTTCTGGTCATCTAGTGCTTGAGCCTTAATTTGTAAGGCTACAAGCAGGGGTTTGATTTCTGAGGCAACGCGAACCGAGTGGGGGGTGAACTTTTCTAAGATATCTACTTCTAGCCGTTTCACTGGCGTTTCGGAGGATTTATAGTGCTGGGTAGACAGTTCAGTGCCTTCTGAATTACGAATACTGGTCGTGAGGGTAAAATCAACTAAATCATTGACACCGTTGCAGCCTAGTATCTTCCTCGTGAGTTGAGAGATCAGCAGGGGTTGACCCATTTTCTGGTCTTTGAGATGGGAGATAATTGTCTGCTGGACCTTTTCTTCCAACTGTAGCCGTTCCTCTGGAGACAGTTTCAGTTCTGGTTGGAGTTCAAGTTGGAATACCCCATCAACGTTCACTGCTGTCGCCGGTTTAAGTAATGGGTAGATTCCCGCTGCCTTAACTCGGTCAATTTCCTGTTTGAGCTGACTAACTTTCTCAAGATCTGTAAAATCAATGCCATCAACGAATATTTCAATAATGCCAAAGTCTTGCCGTGAAATAGGCCGCTCATTGCTAACCGTAAGAGTTACCCTATCAACCACTAACTCTTTCCAAGTTGCATTAGCCTGAGCTTCCCCAGCTGCTCCAGGAATACCAGCCTCTACCTCCACCTCCACTGCTGGATTTTGACCTGCTGAGAGGATTACCTCTTGAGTGGTGTGATAGTCTTTAGTTTTTGTGTCTGAGACTTGGAGTGTTATAGTTGTCCCTTTGGGAACCTTAAGCTCTTCAGTAAGGGACTCACGATGAGTAACCATTACCTTGCCCCTAGGGAAGTGGAAGTTTTCTCTAACTTGCACTTCCCTCACCCCAGGTAAACTCAACAGAGCATTCCGGATGGAAGTAGTATTACCGCCACTGGTCGCCAACAAGGTTTGCTTGGCTCGTTGGCGCAGTTGTTCGTCACTCTCCTGTAGTTTACCGGTAAATCCCAGGGTTTCTTGATTATTAACTGACTTCACCCCCACTACCGGCTGAGGCATCACCACAATGGTTTCAGCTTCAGTTTCCTCTGTTTTACCCCGTCGTAGAGCCTGGACTCTCACCTGGGCAGTGGTTTGGTCTTTGGAAATCTTGCCTTCTTCAATGGTCTTGTAGGCTTTTTTGGGAGACTCCTGGGTATCTTCCGTAGTTACTAGTGTACCTTTGGGAATAAAAATATCTTCATCAATGCCGATATCTCGCGTAAAGGTAACTTTTCCGGTAGCATAGTCCGGTTCTCCCCGCTTAATGCCTAAAATGGCAACAACTTTGTCAAGGTCAATGCCTTCGGCGGTATCCACAAAACCAGAGAGATATACCCGTTGCATCTGCTCGTAGAGGACGGCGAGTTCCCAAGCAAAAGATTCGTATAGAGTGCGCACCACACTGCCTTCTTGAAAATCAGTTAGTGTGGGAGGAGTGCGACTCTGCATGGCCTCGAACAGTTGAGCAAAGCCTTTTTTTTCAAAAACCATCAAATTACCCTCCAGGTAGGGAAAAGCTCAGGGTCAAGGGTGTTTCCTGGCCTACAGCTTTAAGGACTAAAGTTGCTACGAGTGTATAACGTTGCTGACGAGAGGGAGGCTCAAAATCTATGGCCTTGATTTCTTCTATCCGAGGTTCTTGAGCTAGACACTCACGGATATAGAGATTAGCAAGGGAGCGAAGACGATTATTATTTTGTTCACCCACTAACAGGTGGAGCCGTGACCCATAATTGGGATGTCCCAAAGCGGCAAGCTCCCCTTTACGGGTGTAAAGGCGATTGAGAATTGCCTGAGCCAAATTATCTAAACCTGTCGCTGTGGCCAAGTCACGATTGACACTTTGAAGGTCTACGAATTGTCGCTCAGAAATGAATTGTCCGCTGTGGCGGCGAGTGAATAATAAATCTTTTTCCATTTGGTGATGGGGAATGGGGAATGGGGAATGGGGAATGGGGAATCGGGAATCGGGAATCGGGAATCGGGAATCGGGAATCGGGAATCGGGAATCGGGAATCGGGAATCGGGAATCGGGAATCGGGAATCGGGAATCGGGAATCGGGAATCGGGAATCGGGAATCGGGAATGGCTGATGGCTGATGGCTGATGGCTGATGGCTGATGGGGAATGGGGAATTTTGCGATCGCACTAAACTGATTTTACAAACAAGCTTGTAGGGTGGGCAAAAACATTTTGATTCACATGAGTATTCTAGATAAGATAACTTTGCCCACCCTACTTTAATTGGTATTTTTTTGACTGCTCTCAATTTACGCTGAAACTCAGGAGTAAGTTGCACCTCAACTAACGGAGCGTCAGTCAATATCAATTCCCTCCCAGATTTGAGAAATGGGTAGGGTTTGTCCAGTCACAGCTTGCTGCCAAGATTTGCGAAAGCTTTCTGCTGAAAAGTCAGTATTATCGCCTTCTGGTATAGTTTTAATTTCTAGGGCATGGTTCTTTTGAATAATTGTGGATAGTATTTTGAGTAGTTCAAGCTGCTCTACTAATGAAAGGGACTGAGCAATGTTGACCGCTTCTTGAAGCTGTGATTTCATTAATCTCCTCTATTTATAATTAGAGCAATTTTATATCCCATCAGGTAAAAATTGATCCCCCTAAATCCCCCTTAATAAGGGGGACTTTGAGGTTGACAACCGTGCCTCATAACTACGATAAACACTATATAGTGTCTACAGTAAAATAATAGAATATTCTTTACCCATTCCCGATTCCCGATTCCCGATTCCCGATTCCCTATTACCCATTACCCATTACCCATTACCCATTACCCATTACCCATTACCTATTACCTATTACCCATTACCTATTACCTAAATTGGTAACTCCTTACCTGCAACCGTCAAGCCTTCAGTTACCTCCAAATTGCCGTTAATTTTAAGAGTTTTTGATGGATTGAGAGGGGACAATTCGATATCACCTTGATCAGAAATATTAAGGCGTAAAATTTCCTCTCCCTTCATCGTGATCACCAACCCCGCCTTTGCCTCTGAGACATCCAACACCAGCTCATCCTTAATCGTGATTCCCTTCTCAGCCACCAGGGGTCCGGTTGCCGTTACGTTGTTATTCGTTTCTAGGGAAATACCATCCTCTTGATGTAAACAAATTAGAGCATGACCAGGACTTTTTTCACCATTCTTTTTACCATGAGGACATTGCTCATCTGTCCCCTCACACCAACCATTTTCATCAGGTTCCTCAATGGGGCTAGGCATATCATAAGGACAGACGAAAATTTTGAGGTAAACAGGATGGTCTCCTTTTAGATCTTGAATTGAGCCATTTAAAAATTTATAATCGCTATTTGCCCCTTTGATTCTAACCATTACCCCACCTTGGTATTTCTCGCCTTTGCCTGAATTGAATTAATCTTCTCTGTTGGCACCATCACCGGACAGGGAGCGCCGAGGTTACCCACATGGGTGTGGGTACTCAGAATAATATCGTCACTATCACCAACCGCATTAGCCGGTAACCGTCCACCAACTTGTACAGAAGCCGTACTTGCATCCCCAATCTTGATCGAACCTACACTTTTGACGGTGACATTAGAGCTAGCTGCATCAATGGTGATGCCCCCACTTTCAACTTTAATCTTGCAGGTGCCGTTATCAATAGTGATATTACCACCAGATAAAGCCACGGTACATTTTTCGTTTTTCAGGGTAGCATCTCCTCCTTCCAGGGTGACATGGCACTTTTCGTTGGTGAGATCAATTTTTTCATCATCGACAGTAATCACCTGTTTCTCATTTTTACTAGTAATAGTAACTACCCCCTCCTGATCAATTTTCAAACTACCCCCGTCTTTCGGGTTATTTTGTAGGTAGAATTCCTTTTCCTTGTTGACAGGGGGTTGGTCTTGGTCATTGTAGAGCCGACCAATAATCACAGGAGCATTGAGATTACCCCCAATAAAGGTAACCAACACCAAATCCCCAACATTGGGAATATTAACCAGTCCTAAATGGGGGGTTGCTACTGGCACTTTGCGCAATTCAAAGTCTTTGCCGTCTGGCTGTTTCTTGTTCTTTAACTTGACTGAACATTGGTAGTTGTCCTTGTCACTCTCAGAGGTATGGGGAAACACCGCTGTCACAATCCCCAACTCAGTAGTGTAAACTTTACGTGCTTCCTGCCGAGCAACCTTCTGCATTACTCCAACAATCGAGTCTGTCACACTTCCTCCCAATCAATTACAGTACAAAAACCACTACGGCGATTGAGACGGTGGCTCACTCCCGTGACTTTGAAGCTACCATTCAGGGTAGCCATCGGCATTTTTGACACCTTGATCTCATCTCCTAGCTTGACATTAGCATTACCTAGCACCTTTATTTCACCCCGTTGCTTCTGGCGCTGCTTAGCCAAAACCGCCTCAGCCATTTTCTGAGCAACTGCCTGGGTACGAGCTGTGGGGTCAGTCAGTCGTAGAGTCGTAAAACCAGAACCGGAACCAGCAGTACCCTTAACCTCTTTTTTCGTAAGCCAAGAGTAAGCCTGTTCTCCTTGTCCTTGACTGCTGGGACTTTCCCCGTAAATTTCTACCTGCTCAACCCCAGGATGGGGTTGCTCCAATTCCAAGGCAAGAATGTCTTCCCCATACTTGAATTGATGGGTACTGGCAGGTTTATATTTAGCAAATACAGCTTTGTCTTGGGTGTTGGCATAGAAATCAAAGCCACATTGTTGTGCTAAGGTCTCGAGCTCGTCATAGGCTGACCTCAACTCTCCCACCCCATAGACCGAAAATTTCAGACCATTCTCCACTTGCCCCACCTTCACCTTGCCCAACTTGAGAATATCTTTGACAATATCCCCAGCATTTGGTTTTTCGTAAACCCGATTTAACCGAGCTGCGGTCAAACTCCCAAAAGTGCTGGCCGCCTCAATCCTGACACGGTCAATACTCCAGTCTACCCTACTAACCTTACCGGTAAAGACTAACGTTTGCTTATTCTCATAGCCCAATTCCACCGCTACCGACTCTTCTGGGCTAATAGTTAAACCCTGTGGCAATCCGAGAACAAGACAGCAGGTATTAACCGGAATAGTTAAAGAACTATGCGATCGCAACTCAATGAGCTGCGTTTGTTGCCCAGCGTTACAGACAACGCTACCAATTTTAATGGTGTAAGCAATTTTTAACATCAGGAGAATTTAGAATTTGGAATTTAGAATTTAGAATGGGGGATGGGGAATCGGGAATCGGGAATCGGGAATCGGGAATTGGGAATTGAGAATTGGGAATTGAGAATTGGGAATTGGGAAAATTAGCCATCGAGATCAACTTTACATAGCACTACTCTGCCTAATACCTACTACCCATTACCCATTACCTATTACCCATTACCTATTACCCATTACCTATTACCCATTACCTATTACCCATTACCTATTACCCATTACCTATTACCCATTACCCATTACCCATTACCCATTACCCATTACCCATTACCCATTACCCATTACCTATTCCCTATTCCCTATTACCTATTACCTATTCCCTAACTAAACCGGCAAAGCATTCAACAAGCGATCAAAAGAATCAGCCACATCCTCCAAACCAATATCCAGTTCACTTTTTAGCTGCTCAAGCCGTTGCCGCAGTGCTAAAAAAAGCTTATTAATAGCTGCTCGCAATTTTTCGGTCTTTTGCACTACTTTTTGCTGATACTGGCTATCTAGAGCATCACCTACTGCCTGAGGAATGTCTCTTAATAGTTGGATTATATTTCCATGTAACTGGTCTAGTTCATCAACAATGTTTTGAGGATAAATCTCTTTGAGCTTGTCTTTTAAATAAGGGAAAATTGATTCCATATTCATCACAATCAGGTCTTGGGTATAACTCGCTTCGATTAACAAACGGTTAAAGTGAACCAGATCACTTTTATAGTCACCTAAACTTAAAACTTTAACCTCGGTAGTCAAGGTTACTCCCTCAAACCGTTGGTTATTGTAGAAGTCTTCCTGGAGCAGCAGGTTATTCAACTCTCGAATCACCGCTTGTTTAGTTCCTTCTGTCTTCGCCTTTAGCAACAATTTAGTATTATCAGAAAGCTTACTATTGATGTACTCAGAAACCTTATCCTGGGGTTGAGCAAGTTTTTGGATTAAACTATCAATATCTTTAAAGTCACTCTCATCAAAGGAATTCAGCAGTAGCTTCGGCCTCAGAGACTTTAAGGTTTCCAAAGTTGTTGTATATGTCCCTTCGATTGCTTTTACCACATCATTATTCAGACTGTCAATGGCATTCTTAACCCCATTAATTGCCTGACGAATTTGGTCTCCTAGCGTCTGAGCAACCTGGCTGAGAATCTCCACTAATCGTTTCGGAGCATCCTCGATAATTTTGATCACATTGCCAATGTCACCAAGAACAGTACGAGGCTGCTCTAGTAATTTGTCTAAAGCTTGGAGAATTTCCCGCAGAGGATTGACAATCTGTCGGTTGAGTTCATCGGGAATAACTTGCTTGAAGTTAGCAATTACCTGCTGAGGAGAAGTGCGGTTGGCACTTTCTTGCAAGCGATCGCGTTGGCTCTCATTCCCCTGGAGTCTAGTGGTGTCTGTAACGATAGTATTGACTTGTTCGAGAACCTCTTGGGGGGAAGTTGCAGTAAAGTTTTGATAAAGGTTTTCCAAGCGTTTTCGCAAATCTTCATAATCTACAGCAATTTCTGCTGGTAGAGTTGGCAAGCTGGCTGCTGGTGGTGCTGCTAGAGTTGCTACCGCCTGCTGATAAGCTGTCACTTGTCCGGCAACGCCATCGGTTGCTAGATTGGGAGTCTTGTTGGTGTAAGTTGCGATCGCGTTTTGGAGTTCCTGCAATTGCTGTGTCAAACCCTGCTCATCAACTGCATTCACCTTGGTCACGATCCCATCTCGGATTTTCTCAACCTCTTGAATTTTTTCGGCAAAACTGAACCTCAATATCTCCTGCAAAGTGTTCCAAAAATCTGACTTGAGGACATCTGACAACCCGATATTCGCCATCAGCTTATCTACTTGACTCAAACCATCCGTCACTTTGCCCACAAGCTTCTCGACAGGTAAATTATCTAGCTGGGTTTTGACAGTTGCCAGCTGCTGATTCAGGAAATCTGTTATCGTTTTGGGAGATAAGGACTCAATTACCCCTAACAACTTTTCGTATAATTCTTCTAACAAATCCAACAATTGCTTGGGATTAATCACTTCTAGTTTTTCAATGATATCATTATAAAAGTCTTTAACTGGTTGAAGAAGTATAGAAGGCTTGTACTCATTTAATTTATTGATCACAGGAGTAAGATAGGGCTCGAGAAAATCAACCACCAGAGTACCAGGTTGTAAAGATTCAATTTTGTCGTTAATTTTATTAAATTCCCCTTCGATTAAAGCCACAATATTGTCTAAGGGAGCTAAAATATCATCAAAGGCAGCTTTCAACTCAGGGTTAACGACACCCGGAACATCCACCGCTTTAATTACCTCTGTTCCCACTTTTAGTGCGGTTTTAACCGGGGTACTAAGGGTAGAGACATCAACCGCTTTTAACTCCTTCTCCAAGTCATTGCTTTTGGTTACCACCACTTGAAACGCTGGTTTAAGGGACACTTCTTTGAGATTGTCAGTAATTGTCCCCATACCCTCTTCAGCTTGTTTTAGGGCATTAGTAATCTGAGGACTGTCCAAAATGGCACTAACTTTGTCAAACAGCTCATTGATTTTATGGTCTAACTGCTCTCGGTTGAGCTGGGTTTTAATTTGAGTATTAACACTTTCAATTGACGTTTTTATGTGGTCAGTTTGCTGTTCGAGGTTTTTAGAAAATTCATCAACTTTACCAACAATAGTTGTGGAGGCTTCATTACATACTTTTTTAAATGGTTTAACTAATTCTTGGGACTTACCATAAGTATTTTTAAGAAACTCTTTAACCTTTTGACTAATTTCTTCAAGATAGCTTTTGACTTTATTTAACAGCTCTTCTCCCTGCTGAATTTTGTCGGTAATAGCTTTGGTGACTTTAGTAGCAATCTCCTCAACCTGACTAATTGCTTGTTCAATAACCTTTGGTATTTTATGGGCAAACTCCCTGAGTTTATCGGTAATAGTTTTAACTTTAGCTGTCAGAGTCTCAATATAAGTCTTGATTTTATTAAAGAAAGGAACTAAACCTCCTGTAGTAGCACCACCTTCTGTAGTACTAATTAATTCCTCTAAAGCAGTTTGTAAATTTGTGATATCAAAGTTTTGTAAATTTGCCAGAGCTGTCTTTGTGCTAGCATCAATGCTCTCAAATTCTCTAGCAATCGCTCTAGTTCTTTTTATCAGTTCTTTAAATTGCTCTTTTTTTAGGGAAGTAGGGTCTTTTAGGGAATCCAGCAGTTTGTTATATTCTGCTATTAATTCAATTCGCCGCTTAATATTACTTTCAATGCGGCTAATAGCCTTGGAAGGAAGTTGTTCTGCTAAGGAGTTAATCTGTTCCTTAAAAATTTCGGTGAGGGCTTGTGACTCAAATTTTTTCAGTAATTCATCTGGATCTGACAATTTATCGAGTAATTTTTTTAGTCCTTTGAATAAAACATCCAAGGTGCGAACAGGTAGCATCCCTGCCTTGGTGACAAATTCTTCAAATTCCCCAAAGATAGTTGGTGTGCCTGTAGGCAATTCTCCGATACTGAAACTACCTATCAAGTCTTCAGTTAAAGAGCCAATAGTATTTTTAATTTCATCAGCAATCTTCAAGTCTCCGAAATCAGCTGCTTTAGGTAAGGGAATGGCTGCGGTAAGGCTCTCGAAGTTAATTTCTGTGAGTTGGTCGATTTTTCCAGATAATTCTGCTTTCAGTTCCCCAGCAGATAAAGGCACCTGGGCAATTATATTCTTTACATTTGTAAAATCGACCTGAGGAAGCTGCTCTTCTATTTGCTGCTGATAATTACCAACATCAGGAAGACCATTTTGAGCCAGTTGAGCAACAGTACTTTCCGCTTGAGTACATTGATTTTGAGCATCAGCAAATGCTACTTTAGGATTAATGTCTTTGAATTGCTCGACAATAGAGAGTGCCATAATCTTGAGTCTGATTAACTTAATCTTGTGTGTAAAAGCTGGTTTAAAGCTAAAAACGGCAACTTAAATCCCAAAAATAGCTTTTAATCCTTCTGTTACTTTATCTAAATCTTTTGTGGCTTCTTGTACGGGTTCTAAAGCTCTTTTTAACGGTTCAAATGGGTTAGTAATTTCAGGAATAGTACCCAGTTGTAGAGCATCAGGAAGAGTGGCAACATCCATCAGATTCTTCGCCTTAACCTGAATCGAATCGTCTACCTTAGCAACACCTGCAAACCCTTGACTACTAGGAGGATCAGTATACTCAGCAATGGTCAAAGTATAGCTGAACTGCTCTGGCTCCTTAGCTAATTGAAACACCTCAAATCGTTCCACAATAACCTGGCCAAAGTAGCTTCTGCCAACAATTTCGGCAATAAAATCCACAGGTTTCCGCTGTTTGTAAATTTGTCGCAGTTTCTCCAAGTCCTTACTTGCTTGAGAACCGTAAAAGATACCACTAATCCCTAAGAATACTGAATCCCGTCCCAAGTCCTGCACAAGGTTTCCTGCCATACCAGGAACACGATGGGAGATCAAATTCGCTTGCTCTAGGGTGACCAGCCGATGCACCCGGTTTAGCTTAATTCCTCCTAACTCAATAGCCATGATTAGCTGCTCCCATAAAATCTACGGTATTCGCGACTGACTTTGCGAGCGATCGCGTCCATAATCTCATCTAAGTCCATTTCTGGTGTACCGTTGCGGCTGATCATATCTGTTTCAACCTCTGTTTCTAGCTTGCTGGGATCGGAAGAATGGGTAATGGGTAATGGCTGATGGGTAATAGGTAATGGCTGATGGGTAATAGGTAATGGGTAATGGGTAATAGGTAATGGGTAATGGCTGATGGCTGTTCGCGCAGCGTGCGCGTAGCGCATAGGCTGATGGCTGATAGCTGATGGCTGATGGCTGATAGCTGATGGCTGATGGCTGATGGCTGATGGGTCACTGGAAGTTTGAAAAGCCTGGGGTGGGGTAACATCAATATCCGCACCCGAGGGAAACCTCTGTAAGCTTTCGGGACTCGCACCACTAATTTCTTCACCACTCCCATAGTCATCAATCAGTTGATCGGGAGTTGCATGTGTAAATAGTACTTGATCTCCCGTGTGCTCCAAGTCCTCCCGATCTACTAGGTTTGAGTGCAATTTGGGATCAGAGGCACTAACCAGATTAGGGTTTGCTAAATCTAGCTGTTCCTGGGAAGCTAATAATTCGGCAAGTTCTTTCAAACCCTGAACATTACTGGAATGCTTTGGTAAGACTGCTTCATTCCTCTCCAGAGTCGGTTGTTTAGATCGAGGTTGGGTTGAGGGAGCAAAGGAGGAAGAAGGGAAGAGTTCTTCATCTGGCGTCATCTCCTGTGCAGGAGTAGTTGTGGGCAGCTTCTGCCCTGTGCCCTCTACCTTCTGCCTTCTTGTAGCCCCTGATTCCACCCTAGACAATTGTACATCCCCTGAAGTAACAAAAACTTCGCTATTATTTTCCTTGCTTACCTGATCTCCACCGACTGGTGTTGACCAACTATCCTCTATGGTTGGATTAGGAGTTGGGTGTTGCTCAATTGAAGTATGCATGGGCGATGGTCTGGTTTTGGAAAAGCCCCCATTATCCCCCGAGCGAGCAATCCCTCGCTCGGGGGACTTTGAGTATGGCTCCCCCCTTATTAAGGGGGGCTGGGGGGGATCTAAATCTTGCGGAAAACTTTGAAAACACGCCCTAGGGGGGGCGCAATCATACCCAAAATCAGCATCAAAAGGAGTTGCTAAACCTTCTGGGATAAACCCGGAAGTCAGCCACATCTCCAAAGCTGTTAATTCTTCACCTAGCTGCCCAACCTGAGATACAACTTCCTCGAAACATCTTAGTTCAGAGCAATCCTCACTCGTCAAATAATTCCCAGCTAACCCCCCTGCGGTGTATTCACCAATCAAGGCTTGAAACTCACTACGTAGGGCTTCCCCAAGAGCCACGAGAGCCTGATTGATATTAGGAAAGCTTTCCCCAGGAATCGCCATGACTAATTTCCTCATCTAACAGTTGTAAGTAGATAGAGACTTGCCCCATGGTCATTGTTTGCACTTGTTGGGGAGTCCAGCCAAATGCACGGGCTAAACGGTAGCTGGCTTTTACCAATGGGGAAGCACTCAAGCCATTTACGTTTTTTTTTCCGTCAACCCACTGATTTGTCTAATTTGAGCGATCAAAAAGTTAACCAACCCCAGATGCATCTTTTTGACTTGTTCTAAGGAAAGCGCTGGCTTTACCAGTGATTCCTTGATCATCAACAAGGGAATTAAGCTTGGATCATTTTTCCCTGCTTTCATAATTAGCCCAAAGGTACCAATAGTCAAAGGACGTAGCTGCACAACCACATCAGGCTCTGACTGCTGATTGCTTTGAGTAGGTTGCAAGATATGTGGAGGCACTACAACATTAAAGATAACGGTAGAACCAGCTAGGAGTTCTTCTGGTGTTGGTTCCATTTGAGCATTCAATTCATTAGTTATTTGTCATTGGTTAACTCTTTTCCTCTGCACTAATGCGTAAAGCTTTAAAGCTAACTCCTTCCATCACAAAATCATCTTCAGGTAAGTTAAAACTCCAGCTTTCAAACTTAACACCAAACACAGTAAGGGTACTACTTTGGTCAGGAAAGGCTGGATTTTTCAGGGCAATAACGATATTAAAGGAAGGTTGAGGAATTGCGGCAACTGGTGGAGGACTTGTTGCTCCATCACCCAGCAGCAGCCGAATTAAAGCCCCATTAACATGAGCTCGTTGCACGAAGCCAGAAACATTGATATTTCCGGGACGCAACTCCGTTGGGAAACGCTTACCAATTTCGTGGTAAGGTCGTAACTCATTTTCTACCTTGACCGTTACGTTCTGTAAGCGCCCAACTATACTCGAAAATTCATACTCACCAATTAAACTATCCGCAAGTTTACCTTCTACTGACTCACTGTCATCGACAGCTAGAACTAACGAGGCATCAGAACCGCGAAAGACATTAACATTGGGCATACTAGTCCTCCTAAATATTTCCGAAATTTAAGGATTTTCATCCTTCGTTGTGAGGGCAGCTGATGGTGCGTGACTGTCTTTTTTTACTCGAGATACATCGTCACCTGGATAAAGTCGATGCTAAAGGTTGGCATTAGAGTCATGGTAACCACCACCTTCCCTTCTTTTTCTTGAGCGCGGGTTGCTGATACATCAAGTTGATAACTTACCAAGGCTTCATTATCTACCATGCGCGTCAAGAAAGCATTCAGGGTAGCTTTCATAGCTCCCCGCACTCGTTCATTATTCAACTTACCTATATAGGGATTGCAACTGCTACGAACTCCGTAGATTGCATAGTCTACAATCCGTCTGGTAGTGATTTGCTTCCAGGCTCCATCATCAGTGGTTATTCCCTTAACGATGCGAAATCCAGCCCGTTTTTCTACTGTTAAAACATGCTTTGTGACCAGTTTTTCCAGTTGTGTACTGTTAAATTCCGTAGTTAGACCTTCAATTGTTAGGGTTTTGTTAGTGGGACTGGTTTGTACAGGCAACGAAGAAAGCATCCCAGCCACAGCAGCAGCTAGGTAACTACCGGGTAGCTTGTTTTGCTTTCCTTGAGATGAAACCAAAATTCCCGGTGCTGTAAAAATGATGCGGTCATTGTTGACGGTGTGACCAGTAATAGTTTCTAAGCTATCTTTACCGTTGGTAAAGCCACTACCAATGATGCCAATGCGCTCTCGCTTGATTCCTGCTGTTGTCTTCAGGTGTCCCTCTAGAGCGGTTAACATCGCTGTTTTGCTAACATCTTGCCCAGCCAGTAGCACAATGTTAACGATTTCGTTTTCTAGGAGAGCTAAACTTCTTTTGTAATCGTCACTGGCGGCATCAGCACCATTGTTGCCTCCACTGAAGTTGGCATCATTTACGGGGTTTGGTTTTCCCGGTTTTATAGTCTCCTCAGCCTCCACCAAAGCGGATTTTTGATTAACCTCAGTCTTGAGTTCCTCAATTGTTTTTACTGAGTATGTTTCCTCAATTCTGTCCTGGAAGAGTTTGACTGTTATTTCTGTGTTAACTGTAACTGTAATCTTGATCTCATTGCCCCAATTACCAGGAGTTTTAGCTTGCAGCGTCAGCAATGTCTCCGAATCCGATTTCAATTCATATTTTGCCTTAGAGCAGCTTGACTTTGCAGCTGTCCGCACGGCATAAACTGTTTGCCCTCCATTTTGATAAATCAGCTCTAGAGCACGAATTAATGTAAGTTCATTTTTAGTCCCATCTTGCCACTCGTCACTTTTCCCAAAAATTTCCTTAGCTTCAGACAAGCTACCGAGCAATTGCACCTGGTCTACAAGTCCTTTTTCCGCTGTGCCAACAATTCCAATGTTCCCTGTAACTACCCCGCCAGGACTAATTAACCCCTGATCACGCACCTCAATGTAAGTGCCTGGTAAAACCATCGTCTGAGTCATGAAAACCTCCACAGGAATTCAACGATCATACTAATTATCCTGCGCACTTTAAAATTTTACTAGTGCATCACTACCATCGGATTCCAGAAGATAATTGCCCTGAAAAATTAGTTAAACTTTGTACCGGGTCTGAAATAGCCTATAATTAGGAGGTTTGTCCAGGGCAAAACCATCTAATTTTTTTATACAAATGACTAAAATTATGTACTGAGGATTTAACACGAGGATCCCTGTCTAAATAAGAAGTAGCGATCGCCATGGTAGTTTAACTTAACGATAATTCCTGTTATAGCAATTCTCTATGCCATGAGGTACAAAGGGATCCCCCGTTGGTCCCCCTTATCAAGGGGGACTTTTAGGTTTAAAAGCGTACCTCATAAATCCTAGAAACGCTATAGAATTATTTGCTCTGATCAGATCCTGATATCCTATTTCCCCTAAAGCCCTTATGTGCCCAGATGTTTCTATCCCTCAACCAGACCTCAGTAGCAATGGTTCAAACGTCCAAACCATGACTAATGTCAGGGAGTCAGTCTCACCACTGGTAAACTCAATTCCGCCATTGTTAGGAGCTTCTATAGTAGAGTTAACCAGCTGGATACAACAACAGGGACAACCAGCTTATCGAGGACGTCAGTTACACGGATGGATTTATCAAAAAGGAGTGCGATCGCTTTCTCAAATTTCTGTCTTTCCTAAACAGTGGCGTAACACCCTCGCCGATGTCCCCATTGGTCGGTCAACGTTACACTACCGCTTAGAAGCAAAGGATGGTACGGTAAAATACCTGCTCCAGTTATCAGATGGTCAAATTATTGAAACTGTGGGTATTCCCACACCAAAGCGTCTGACCGTTTGTGTGTCTTCCCAGGTCGGTTGTCCCATGGCTTGTGACTTCTGTGCTACTGGTAAAGGCGGATTCACTCGCAATCTAGCTCGCCATGAAATTGTCGATCAGGTTTTAACAGTAAGAGAAGATTTTCAACAACGAGTCAGCAATGTGGTGTTTATGGGTATGGGAGAACCCTTGCTGAATACCGAAGCTGTGGTAGGTGCAGTCAAGTCTCTTAATCAGGACCTGGGGATTGGAGCGCGATCGCTTACTATCTCAACAGTTGGTATTCCCGGTCGTATCCGCCAACTCGCTCAGCATCAACTACAAGTCACCCTTGCCGTCAGTCTACATGCCTCAAATCAGCAGCTACGGGAGCAACTGATTCCTAGTGCCAAGCACTATCCTCTCAAAGCACTATTAGATGAATGTCGAGACTATGTAAACTTAACAAGTCGCCGAGTGACGTTTGAATATATCCTTTTGGGTGGACTGAATGACTCTCAAAAACATGCTGTTGAGTTGGCTAAGAACCTGAGGGGGTTTCAGAGTCATGTCAATTTGATTCCCTATAACCCCATTAGTGAGGTAGATTACCAGCGCCCTAGTTACCGCAGGATTCAAGCCTTTGTTGAAGCTCTTAAGCAGCAACACATTGCTGTCAGTGTACGCCATTCCCGTGGTCTTGACAAAGACGCCGCTTGTGGACAACTTAGAGCATCTAGGAGTACTTAGAAGTAGAGAAGTAGTGTTTTGTGGAAGTGAAAAAAAAACACAAGGGATGTTTTCCTGACCCTTGTGTTAAAAACCTACCCTTGTGAGTTCGGCGTTGCTGAATCTTCGAATGAATAGGAGTAGAGTGGGCATCCTGCCTGCCTTCGAATGAATAGGAGTAGAGTGGGCATCCTGCCTGCCTTCGAATGAATAGGAGTAGAGTGGGCATCCTGCCCGCCTTCGAATGAATAGGAGTAGAGTGGGCATCCTGCCCGCCCGAAAATAAGCATGAAACTGGCAAGATGCCAGTTCCACGCAAGATGCCCATTCTACAAAACTCTTAAAATCATTCCCTTATTAAGCAACGCCGTGAGTTCGCCCCCTCACCCCCTCATTGCTTAAGCACTAGGAGCATAGATGCCAGGGGCATAAGCCTCAACCACCCTGCCAGTGCGAGAGCAGCTAATCATTAAATAATCACAGACGGGGCATTGAGTCTGGGTTAGGTGAGTGTTTTGACAATAAATCTTTTGAGCACTACTGCCACAATTAGGACAGTAAACGTTCTGTGTTATCTGCATGTTAAACCTTGTTTTATTCAGTCAGTTATTAAAAAATGACTGCCTCTAACAAGCACCGACCCTGGTTCAACCATCTACTAGTACCGCTTTGGTAAATTCAAAATGAATTATTCAAAATTCAGATCCCGGTGCGCTTTCCGTAGGCGAATTAAATTCGCCACGGGTCGCACCGCAAGCTGATGATGTAAGCTTTTCGTTGGTTTTGAATGGTAGCTTTACTTTATTTGTGCTGTCTTGTACTAGTTAGATATAACCACTCAACTGATTAATCTGGAGGCAGCAATCGTTAATCTTTCCTTAACTATTGTATTTAAGTCTTATTTTTTTGGGAATTAATTTAACAATACTTAGCAATAGTGTTTACATATTTTAATATTCCGCACAAATTGGCACTCCAAGACTAGGTGATTTTTATTAAAAATAAGCTTCTATCCTATTGATACCTAATTGATCCCTGATTATTTGCTGTAATTTTTTATACAAATACTTGATAATATCTACCGTAGACAAAACTAGTTTTATCACAAAATATGTGAGATATGATACCGTACTCGGTTGATTACTTATCATAATCATATCTGAGATCGGGTAATTGGATCGGGTAATTGGTCATTGGTAGTTGACGATTCTCGATCCATCTGTTAAATGGGTTAACCAATCCGTTGCCCCATCTTCAATAGCAGACACTAGCGTAAGCATATGCGCTACAGATGGTGCTACTTGAGGTGCCGTCAGCTTAAAATAAACCTCGTTCGCGTAGCATGCCCATCGCGCAAACAGGATAATTTAATAGTTCGAGATTAATCAGAATTGAAAGTCTGGGGATTTGCGAACAGCTTTGTGGCACAGGCTTCGACGCTGTGACCCATCGCGCATAAGCTGATACGCGACACGCTGATAGCTGAATGCTTACACACTAGCAATCGCCCTATTGCTGGAAATTAGAGATGTCCGGACGGGATGGTTTGATGAAAAGTAAGAGTGTTATAGCACTACGCATTAAGCTTAGGACATTCCTAAACTCAGCAAACTTAGTCATAGCTTACTTCTGACTTCTGACTTCTAACTTCTGACTTGCGCGTAGCGCTATATAAGGGGATAGCTTGGTAAAATTTGGGCAGTATGGTGGTAGAGATCTCAGTAAATAGACTACTTAAGTATTAATTGCAAACAGACTATCTGATCAATTAACACTTCTTAACTAATAATGAATAAACACTATATCTTTTTTACCAGAAGTACTTTACCATTACCCAATGCTGCCCACTTAGTTCATGATGTCAATTCCGCCAATGCTGCTGCTAACCTTGGTTATTCTACTGTTTTAGTCTATCTCCACCCCCCAGAGAAATCCCTAAATCCCTTAGACTGGGTTTATCCCTTTAGGCTCCAACAGCCACCGGAAAACGTGACCAAGTTTTACAGTATTCAGGATCAGCTCAAGGTGGCTCCCCTAGCTATGCCTTGGCCCATTGGTCACATCAAAGGCAAACTGACTAGCCCCAGCACAATCGTTTGTCGTTACTATTTTCCAATTCATATTTTTCCCCATACTCAAATCTTACACACGTTGGATTGGAATTTAGTCAAAACAGCCATCAAGCATGGTATACCAGTCATTTATGAGCGGGAACATTATAAAAAAAGTGACTATGATCAATCCATTGTCCAAAACCCACTTTTTCAAGTCGCAGTCACCGTAGCTGATAATATTCGGGACGATATGATTCGTAGGGGTATGCCCCCAGAAAAGATTATCAAACTCCATAGTGGCTTCAATCAGTCTTTTTTAGTAAGACAACCAGAACAAGCCTCTGAATGGCGCAAAAAACTTTTGGTGGATAACCGCCAAAAGTTAGTGGTCTATTCAGGAGGACTCTATCGCTTCAAAGGGGTAAACTTATTAGTTGATGTTGCTAAGGAATTACCACAGATTCAATTTGTCTTTGCTGGTGGCAATGAATCTCAAGTACAGTCTTATCAGCAGCTAGCTAAAGAAAAACAAGCTAACAATGTTACCTTCTTAGGTTATATTCCCCACCAGCAGCTTCCCAGCTTACTCCAAGCTGCTGATGTTTTGGCTCATCCTCACTGTTCTGGTGAGGCGGCTAGCTTTACGTCTCCTCTGAAGCTCTTTGAGTATATGGCTTCAGGAACTCCGATTGTGGCAACGGAAATTCCTCCGTTGATGGAATTTAAATCGTCCAGTGCTATTGCTGGCTGGTGTGAACCAGATAACCCAGCTCAATTGACTCGTTGCCTCCAGCAGGTATTAGAAACCTATCCCAGAAACGTGAATGGTTATGCTGCTCAAATTGAGTGGGGGAGTCAGTTCTCTTGGGAAAATAGAATGGCCAAAATTATGAGCAATGTAGCAGAATATATGCATCCTATAATATCTGATTAATACGGTTACATTTAGGGTTAAAGTAAGCATTTAGCTATTAGCTAATGGGCTACAGATGGTGCTACTTGAGGTGCTTTTGAATCAAAGAGGTAAGCATTCGTTTAATCTCAGTTAAGTCAAAGCGCTTGTGGCCTGTGCCACAAAGCACCTCAAGTAGCGTGGCCAAGGGCTTTTCACCAGACTTTCAATTCTCATGAATCTCTCAATAATTAAATTACAGCGGTTTGCAAGTCCCTTAGGTACAAAATTTTCGGTTTTTAGGGAGCAGGGAGCAGGGAGCAGGGAGCAGGTAAGAGGAAAGAGGAAAGAGGAAAGAGGGAAAAGAATCCTGTGTACCTGATAGTTATGCAAACCGCCGTATACGCAAAGAGGTTTATGTTAAACTTTTGGCGTAGCGTGAGCCATTCGCGTAGCTTGGCCAACGGCCAAGGCTCACGGCTGAGCACTGATGGCTGAGCACTGATGGCTGACAGAGGAGTACCCACCAGCTCCTGATAAGTGGGTATAAATAAACCCACTTACTGATCTCAATTTCGGTTATGCTTACTAAAAATACTTATAGATCTCGAGAGCTCGAGATCGGGGGATGATATGATGAGGATATCAGCTAAAGAAGAGGAAAGAATAAGACATGACCACATGACCATGTCAGCCTCCTTCACCTGATCGTTTCATGTCTAATCTAAGGACTTTATTAAAAACCTTCTAAGATAAGTTTATCAAGGATCAGTTAACTAGATAGACTCATGACAATGCCCAACTTTTTAATCATAGGTGCAGCTAAGGCTGGAACTACTTCAATTTATCGATATCTAAAGCAGCATCCGCAAATCTACATGAGTCCTGCCAAGGAACCTAGGTTTTTTGCTTTTGAAGGTGAAAATTTAGATTTCCGTGGGTTAGGAGATGAAAAAGAAGCTGATTTCATTGTCACTAATCTTGACGCCTATCGTAACCTATTTAAAAAAGTAAATAATCAAGTAGCTATTGGGGAAGCATCTACAAGTTATCTCTACATTGCGAAATCTGTTGAACGCATAAAGTACTACATTACCTAAGGCAAAACTGATCGCCATTATTCGAGATCCAGCATAAAGAGCCTATTCCAACTATTTACATTTAATCAAGCAAGAGCGCGAACCACTGGATTTTGCTGAAGCTCTTGCCCAAGAAGAGGAGCGGATCAAAAATAACTGGTGGTCTTTCTGGTACTATAAACAACGGGGAATTTACTATGTCCAACTAAAGCGTTATTTTGATGCGTTTGACAAAAGCCAGATAAAGGTTTATCTATACGAATATTTGACTAATAATTCTCTAGGTATGCTGAAAGATATGTTTGTTTTTTTGGAGATAGACGATACCTTTACCCCAGATATATCTGAAAAAGTTAGGCAAGCTCCTCGCCTTCCCAAGAACAAAGCGTTGGAATCATTTTTGAACCAACCGCACCCAGTTAAATCAATTCTAAGTCCATTGCTTCCTACTGGCCTAAGGGATAAACTAGTTAACAAGATTAGATATTTAAATCGTGGTAAACCTAAGTTAGCACCAGCAGTGCGGAAGCAATTGATTGAATTCTATCGCGAGGATATCCTCCAGCTTCAAGATTTGATTGGTCGGGATATTTCCCAATGGCTAAAGTGTTTAAAATTAAGTGAAGCAGTAAGTTGACAATTAAGTTAAGTAAGTTAAGCTTAAACTAAGCTGATCAAATTATTATCAACTTCAAATTGATGAGTTAGGGAATTAAGCTATGTCCAAAACTATGGACAAAAAAGTTATCGGTATGATAAGTAGCTATAAGGCACTGAAACCCAGTCCTGTTGATTGGCTATGGAAGCAAACCCCTCGTCCTTTGGGGGTTTGGAAAAATATTCAAATGATAGCTACTGCACCTCAACCGGATTTTTTACTGCTATACAACTTTAACGAATTTTATGACATCAAACCAGTTAAACCCAAATTTGGCAATTTTTTTGGGCTAGCTCACAAGCCCCCTGAGCCTAAGGTCGCAGATCTCAAGACTCTCTGGCGGGGAGTGCCGAAAGAACGGATTATTTCTTTGGTGCGGGAACCTCCCTTCCCAGAACGGGAAGAGATCCGAATTAATGAATATAAGCAAGCTCAGGAATACTGTGGCTATGTATGTGGTCCTGATGATTTTGCGCCAATTCCTGACTATATGCCTGCTATTTCATACCACAACAATTCGTTTCGTGAATTGCATGAAATGGGACCACCTGAAAAAGCTCGTTCCTGTTGTTGGATTACTTCCGGTATTGCTCGCACGGCTAATCATCGTCAGCGTTTGGCGTTTTTGAGGCTGTTGAAGGACAGTAATCTAGAATTTGACGTGTATGGACGGGATTTGCCAGACTGGGTAAACGGATATGGAAAAGTAGGGAATAAGTGGAATGCGATGGCTCCTTATTACTACAACCTGGCGATTGAAAACTATGCTGGTAATGATTGGTATGTGAGTGAAAAGTTGTGGGATGCTTTATTAGCCTGGTGCTTACCCATCTACTATGGTGGTTCTGCTGCTGATAAATTATTGCCTCCAGGAAGCTTCTTGAGACTGCCAAGTGAGGATGAAAAGGGCTTAGCTTACATTCAGGAGGTGACGGCTACACCGGATGCGTGGCATGAGGCTCTAGATGCGATCGCAGAAGCACGTCAAATTATTTTACATGAGTTGAATTTACTCAACTTCTTGTCTAAGGTAGTGGAAAAACTGGGGTAAGTCTAGATGAGCACAGGAATTTATACATTGGCTAATGATGTGGTTTACAACCAACTGGTAGCACTGCTCAATAGCATAGAGGTTAATGCTGGGAAAGAGACTCCAGTTTGTGTAATTGCCTACAATGATCAGTTAGACAAGGTCCGTCAAGAAATTGCCACCCGAGATAATGTAACGTTGCTGGATAATCCAGAACTATTTGCCCGTTGGGAAGAGTTTTCCTACCATGTCTGGAAAACTCACCCTGATGCCTTGCAAGAATGGCAGGAAAAAGGCATTAAGACGAAATTCTATCGGGTTGGTGAAAATCATCGTTACTGTGCCTTTGATCCAGAGAGTCCATTTGAAAAATTTATCTATCTCGATGCTGACACTCTGGTGATGGATTCCTTATATTTCGTCTTTAAGCAGTTAGATGAGAGTGATTTTGTGGTTTATGACTTTCAGTATAAAGACCCAGCACATATTTTTAACGTAGCCTCACCGAAGTTACTGGAAGTATTCGATGAATCCCAGATTAATTCAGAAATTTTCTGTTCTGGATTTTATGGGGCTAAGCGGGGATTATTTCCTGAAGAGCAGCGAGAATGGTTAGTTTCTCAGTTAGCTAATGGGGAAGCAGAAGTTCTGTATAAGCGAGCGCCTAACCAATCTGTACTCAACTACATGAGGATGAGGTCTGGGTTATCGATCCATAATTTGGCTCTGAGTTTGCCTAAAGATCAAAGAACAGGCAATTCCGTAACATCTCCTCACTTTGAAGTTCTGGATAATCTACTTTATGATCATGGGAATAGGCTGACTTATCTTCATTACATTGGAATCAAGTCAAAAGTTTTCAATAAACTGTGTGCTGGGGAGAATATCGACTTTCCATACCGGGATATTTTCTTACATTATCGATATTATCATCAACCAGAGAAACGTCCTCGGTTTACTACTAAAGCTAAACCTTACAACCAGCCTCCTAGTTTAACCACTAAAGTATTCAAGAAGTTAGGATTCAGTCGTTGAGGCAAATTTTATGAATCGTGGAATTTACATCACTGCTAATGACCGGGTGATTGAGCAGTCTATTGCGTTACTAAATAGTATCCGCTGCTACGATACCGATACCCCAATTGTTTTGATTCCCTATGATGACAATTATCAAAACGTCGCCCAAATTCTTCAAGAGTCTTATGGGGTAGAGATTTATCCAGATTTGGCGTTTATCGAACGCCTGTCTACTAAGCTACACGAAATTTTCGGGGAGGGATTTTTTGCTAGACCGAATCAGTTCCGGAAACAGGCTTGCTGGTTTGGAACCTTTGATGAATTTATTTATATCGATACCGATATCGTTGTTTTTGAGAAGATAGCGGATACTCTTGACTACCTGGCTGACTATGATTTTATTTGCTGTGATTACCAGCATGTCGGGGGAATTGCCAATGTTTTCACCCCCAAAGTTATTGAAGATAAGATTTTTAGTGAAGCGGAACTGAAGGATATCTTTAATGGGGGGTTTTGGGGAGCCAAGAAAAATAAGATTAGTGAAGAAACTTTATATGAAACCTTTGCTGAGTGTGCGGCTAATCCCGAGTACTTTGACTTTTCCCAGAAAACCTCCGATCAGCCGATTATCAACTATATGATATTGAAGCAGATGCACCACCGATTTAATATTGTGCGTAGACCAGGGGGAGCTCCAGGAAATTGGGCAGGTAGTAAACAATTTCAAACCCAAGGAGTACGACTTATTGATCCAAATTTGAATCAACCCCTACAATATCTACACTGGGCTGGTATTCGTATTCAGCCTGGTTGTCCTTACTGGGATATCTGGAAACATTACCGCTATTTGAATGAACCTATGCCAGAGGATGAGTCTTTGCAGACTAAAACTCAGAAGAGCTTATGGGAACAAATTACCAACAAATTACACAAATCACTGAAAAAATAAAGCGGATTTAGTCCTAAAAAGGTGACAAAAAGGGTTAAGGGAATAGTGTTAGATGTCAGTTTGATTTTAATTGACTCACAACTTCCTCTGTAAAGTCCGATGCTGGAGAAGCAGAAGATGTTGAGTCGGTGCTGATTAAACCGAAATCTGACGATAAATAAAGTACTAAGGTGAAGGTTATAGCTAAGATAAGTTTTTCGAACATTTTACACTCCTCTAGTCGCAACGTCATCTAGTAGTAACGTTATTAAGTAGTTACCCCTATCTTCAGTATCCTGATTTTTTTTGGGATCGTAGGTGATCCTGTGGTAATAGGGGTTGTGACAATTGTCATAACCTTAGGTGACGTAAATCATCGACAAAAAGTTTCTTTTGTGCGAATAAAAATAGCTAGGGCATGTCGTCAGTTAGAGAATTGACAACCAGTCAGTGCAGCTATAGAACTGAGGGGAGTCAGGAAAACTCAACTAAGGAGGAAGTAATGCGTCGGTATGCCTTGCGTCTTCGATCAGTGGGAGCGAATTAAGGATATGCTACCTGGCCAGGAGGGCGCTTGTTGGTGGAAATGCCAAAGATAACCGCCTATTTGTTGAAGCCGTACTGTACCGATACCGTGCAGGTATTCCGGGTTGTGATTTGCCGGAGAGGTTTGGCGATTTTCGGTCTGTGCACAAGCGTCATAGCCTAGGGTCTGAAAGTGGTGTGATAGAACGTGTATTCAAGACACTCTCATTAGATGCAGACAACGAGTACGCTGCGCTCGACTCAACAATTGTACGCGCTCATCAACGAGGGTGCTGGTGCAAAAAAAAACACCAGACGATAAACCTGAAACACAAGCAATTGGACGCAGTAAGGGTGGTTTATCTACCAAAATTCATGCCACCTGTGATGCACGCTGGTAATCCCACAGGGTTTCATCTGACCCCCGGTCAAGCACATGATTTGCAGGGAGCTGATGCGTTACGCGGGTGGTATACATGAGATTGGTGCACTGCTTGCAGACAAGGCTTACGATGCGTCAGAGCGGGTGCTCAAACGATTAAAAGAAGCTGACTGCCAAGCTGTCATTCCTCCTAAAGTCAATCGTACTCAACTTTGAACATATGACTTGCACATGTATAAGTGGCGTCATCTGATCGAAAACTTTTTTCAGAAACTTAAGCAATACAGGGCAATAGCAACTCGCGCTTGATAAAACTGCTCGTAATTTTTTGGGAGCCATTCATCTCGCCGCTTCTGTCATCTGGCTTAACTGACGACATGCCCTAGAGAGTGGGTTGACTCAGAGATGGGGTGATGGGGTGATCAGGTGATGGGGTGATGGGGTGACGTTAATTGAACAGATTTTGTGACGCATTCCCCCACCTGGCCTACGGCCACGCTGCGCGAACGTTCAGGTCCGGGTCAAGGAACGACAAATTGTGTTATAATTAATTTAGCTTGAGCGGTACGGCAAAGGACAGAACAAGATTCTGAGCAACCTAGAGGCACGACCTCTCAACGCCAGGGAAAACAAACCTATAAATCCTGTGTAGTCGGTTTATATACGTCAGACTCTAGGTAAAAGTTCCTAATACAAGCCCCATAGCGGAAACGACTTGGGGGAGCACTCCAGCAAAAGTCCTGGGTGTTCGGCGGGAATGCCGCCTGTCGCGAGGGATAAACCCTTGTAATCAAGACGGACACCCCCACCACGAGAACGCAGGTGGGGGAAGCATTCATGTTAATTCAAGTACGGCGAAGGATTTGGGAGATCAAGGATTTTGATCTCGGTATAGTTGTGTCGAAATACTTTGTCCTAGTCATGGTTTCTCAAGTTTGTGAGCAATCTCAGGATTACTAGTACAGTGCGGCGGAAATGACGCACCCATTAAACAGCTAAGACCTTGCCTTTATAAGTCCACTTGAATGGCTTCGCCATAGTACGATTAAAGTAGTCAATAAAATCTAAAATTTGGGTTTTCAGGTCAAAAGTACTAATAAAATTGCCCCGTTTTAGTAGTTTACGTACAAGAATGCTGAACCATATTTCAATTTGATTTAACCAAGACGAATGTAATGGGGTGTAATGAAAAACAATTCTATGTGTTGAGTCACTTAGAAATGCCGCTCGTGTTTTCATCGATTTAAGTATTCCAGATTTACCTTTAATACCCAAATCAATATCTAAACCTTCTTTTTCGGCAACAAGACGGACTAAAGTTTCGGATTGATGGGTATTAAGGCAATCCATTATCAAATTCCACTTCTTGGCATCGGGGTCACTTTCAATAAGTTTACGAATGTTTTGGGCAAAGTCTTGCTCGTTTCTGGTTTCCCCACAAGTTGCTTCGTCTACTTGACCTGTGACAACGTCAAAATTAGCAATTAACGCTTGTGTTCCATGACGGATATATTCAAACTCTCGTCGTCTCACCTTTCCTGGTCGCAATGGCAGGTCTTTCTCAAAACGCTCTATTGCTTGAATTCCAGTCATTTCATCAATACATACTGTTCTTTCCCCTAAAACAGCACGCTCAAACGCACTTATGTATAAATTACTTATATTTTGGACTTTAGTATCAAATTGTTCATCAAGAGGGGGGGGTTAACCAGTAACGGCTCTGGTGTGGTTTGATTTGAGCTTCTTCTAATAATCTTCCCACATGACGCGGCGATATATCTTCGACGATAGCTTGTTTTTTCATTTCTTCAGCTAATTCTCTTGCTGTCCAATTATTTATAGGTCGTCCATAATCTTCTGGTTCCGAACAAGCAAGTGCAAATAATTCTACTACTTGCTCCATCTTAAACTTTGCCGGGGTGCCACTGCGTTCACTATCTTTCAATCTTTCCATTACTGGCACTGAACGTTCACTCAACTCTAACCATCGATTCCGCCATCTACGAGCCATATATCTACTGATATTAAGTTCCCGTCCGATTTCACGATTATTACTACCTTTATCTGCCAGTAAGATTATTTTGGCTCGTAGAGCTACTTGTTGTGATGTGTTATGTCGGTTGACTAATTTTTCCAGTTCTTGGCGATCGCCAAGAGTCAAACTTAATGATTTTGGAGCTAACCGTGCCATGTTCGTGTTACACTCATTCGCCCTGACTACTATTTTCTTAGTATCTCATGGAATGGGTGCGCTATTTCCGCCGCACTGTACTAGTTAAGTTTTTGAGCCTCTAGCGGCAGCACTGACCCAATCGACTAAAAAGGTCAAAATGACGAAACAAAAGAGACTACTACACTGCTATAGTCAAAGCTGCTCAATTGTTCGGTCAGCAACAGACCTAAGCCTCCAGCTACGACTTACCAACCATGACAGTCTCCCGGATGCAGACTTCCCAGCGATAGAGGATATAAGCTAGGAAACGGGGCAAGTTAATCGGGAGTATCCCATAGAGAAATAGCAGCATTCCCGGAGTTCCCTGGGCTTTCAAGGCTTCTAAAGGAGGTTTTTCCAGGTTTTCGTTGGTTTCTGTCATTAATGTGCCTAGAATACCAAGGTTGTTTAATCCGAGTGCGATCGCACTGGGTAAAATTCCAGGAAACAGGACAAACAGGGCTACTATTGCCCAAATCGGTGCGGGAATGGCTCGGCAAAAGAGTAGGACTATCCGAGGCACGCACCAGTATTGTCCAACCTTGTACCGACGCAATAGTTAATGCCTTGGGATTGGGATTGAGCAATCCACCGGGAAGGAGAAAATTATGGGCTGCTGGAAAAGACAGCACCATGCCAGCAATACCAGCACCAGCAATCGCTAGTATCGACATGGCAAGGGTTTGGATGGAGAGAGTAAATAACTGTGGGAATTGCACTCCATTAATTTGTTGTGGAAATGACCCTGTAGAATGCCATCATGTCTTTTGGGTGACTCAAGCTTCGGCTCCGAGTTGGATTAAAGCCTCAGGATTAACCACAGATGAGCAGGGATTTATTCTAGTTACTGATACCTTTGGTCTATCCTGCAACGGTCTAGTTCATCCTGAACAACTGCTGCGCAAAAGCGGGATGAAACCTGGTCAAGTGCTGATTCTGACTAAAGCCATTGGGACGGGAACTCTCTTTGCTGCTAATATGCGCTACCAAGCCAAAGGTCGCTGGATTGAACAGGCAGTGGAATCGATGTTACTATCCAATCAAACCGCCGCCCAAGTCTTTCGTGAATGTGGCGCAACAGCTTGTACTAATATTACTGGATTTGGAGTGTTAGGGCATCTCCGGTAAATGGTTAAAGCCTCAAACGTAGGCGTGGAATTAGAGTTAGCAGCAATTCCGATTTTACCAGGAGCAATAGAAACTGTAGAAGCAGGAATAACTAGTTCTATTCACCCTAAAAATTTACAATTATCTATCTACATCAAGAATAGATTAGACGTTAGTCATTTACCTAACTACCCGTTGTTATTTGACCCTCAAACCTCTGGTGGAATTCTAGCAGCTATTCCAGCCGAAAAAGCTGATGAATGTATTAATAAATTGAAAGCTTGCGGTCATCAACAAAGCAGCTTAATTGGTCGGGTAATCCCAGCTCCACAAGCTATCTCGAGACCTATTACTATTATATAGCAGTTCTCAATTGGGTGAGGTACTTTCGTTCTGGGTTAATGGCAGTAGGGAGTAGGGGGTAGGGAGTAGGGCTGCATCGCTTTTTCCGATCAAGAGCATAATGAGTTGAAACAGGCCAGCCTTATGGAAAACAGAGCTATCAATTATAAGGTACGCCCACGCCATTAGGGATTATTGATCTAAATTTAAAAGAGAAAAACTCAAATAAGTGCCCCTATCCATCCCTACCGTAAGACGAGTGGGGAATTCCGCTAACAGCGCGTTAATTCAACTTATTAATGAAACTCCCCAGGCAAGATTCGAACTTGCGACCAATCGGTTAACAGCCGACCGCTCTACCGCTGAGCTACTGAGGATTGCCAAACAATTGCTCATCACATCTACTTATTATAATCATAAAGTACAAAGTCTGGCAAGTACTTTCGCAAATTTTTTTTAAATCACTGTTGTGTCGGGAGTTTTGAGTACTTTTTCAGTTAACGATTATTAGTTAACAGTAAACAGTCAGCTAACTATGAGCCAGTCAGTAGTCAAAATTCATTAGTCAACAGTCAGTAGTCAACAATAATATCCTAATGGTTGACTTCTTGCCACTGTAACCCATGCTTGAGTGGGGAACGGCTTGATTCAACGTTGACGTTGAGCAACGGTTTTTGGTTAACCCCTGATTGCCTTTGTTTTTCTAACACTGCTCTGGCTAAAGCAGCTTGTCGTTCCACTTCTTCCTTTAAATGCTGCTTACGGGAATACTCAGCTATCTTGATTCTCGCTTTCTGGTAGGTGGGGGTTTCTTTAGGGATTTGAGACAAATACACTAGCGCTTTAATAAAGTTCCCCTGTCCTCCTTGTTCATAGGCTTCTTGTAACAAGTACTCTGCTCGAATCTGTTGCTTTTGCTGATATTCCTTCAGCTTTGCTTGGACTTTAGCACCGGTGCGGGTTTCTGGATGGATTTGTTCGAGTAGTGCGATCGCATTGCTAAAGTCTTGGGCTAATGCTTGTTTGTAGGCTTGCTTTAATAACCCTTGGGCTTCTGCTTCAAGGCGAGGTTTTGCCTTGTTGACTAATGGCTCCATCTTCTTTTGCCAATAGCCAATTGAGGGCATTTTATGGTATCCCTCAAGCACATCTGACCATCGTTCTTGATAAAAGGCTTGCTCTGTAGCCTTAAACAGAGCTTCAGCACTTTGCCATTGTTGCTGCCACTGTTGAACCGTATTTAGGGATTGTTCATAGATCAGGCTATCGCTAGGAATCGATTCTGCTAGTGCGATCGCTTCCTCCAAATCACCGGCTTGATAGTGTTTGATTGCCTTTTGTAGAATATCAAATTCAGAACGAGACGCAGAAGCATTCAGTAAAGCATAAAGTCCGATTAAAATGGCTATAGCATTGGAGCTTGCTGCTCCCACTCCGATTCCTTTCAGTAAAGGTGGCAATTTTGGCCAGCTATACAGGGCGAATTCACGGACATACACTTTCCAATCTAATGGCGGCTCATCAGTAATAATTACTGAGTCTTTATTACTAATTTTTGAGTTTTTATTGCTAATTTCTGAGTTTTTATTGCTAAGTTCTGATTCTTTATTACTAAGTTCTGATTCTTTATTACTAAGTTCTGATTCTTTATTACTAAGTTCTGATTCTTTATTACTAAGTTCTGACTCTTTATTCCTGAGTGTTTCCTGCTCAGTTTTGAGTCCTGAGTCAGATTTAGGCGTTGCCTGTTTTAATTGTTGTGAGCTAGACTCCCTAGTCAGTGCTGAGTGTTCAATGGTAACCCTTGAGTCAGACTGAGTATCTAGCACGTTTAATTCAAAAGCGTCATTGTCACTAAACTTGATACTGAGTGGTGAGTGCTCCGTTATCAGTTCTGAGTCAGACTGAGTATCCAGCACGTTTAATTCAAGAGTATTATTGTCACTAAACTTGATACTGAGTGGTGAGTGCTCCGTTATCAGTTCTGAGTCAGACTTAGCAATAGATACTTTTAACTGAGGACTTTGATTACACATCAGTGTCTTAAGTACGATTAAGGCATCAGTTGCTGACTGATAGCGGTCTTGGCTGTGGTAAGACACCATATGGTTGAGTACAAACGCCATTTGATCGCTAACCGATACATGTTTTCGCCAATCAATCTCACCAGTCTCAGGGTCAGCCAATTGCATTGGGGTCATCCCTGTGAGGGCGTGAATCGCAATCATTCCTAGGGAATAAATGTCACTGTTAGGAAGGGATTGACCAGCAAGTTGCTCTGGGGGTATGTAGGCGAAGGGGCGAATTGTCTTGGATCGATCAGAGGATGGGATCTCGGTCAGATGGGGTTCGATTGGCTTTGAATTAATCAGCTCAGCAGCACCAAAGTCAATCAAAACTAGCCTACGGTCTGACCCTCGTCTGATTAGGTTATTGGGTTTGAGGTCTCTATGAATTATCCCTTGACGGTGAATAAATTCTAGGATGCCTAAAACATCTTGTAATAGTTCAATGCACTGGTTTTCGCTAAAGCGTTTATTACTGTTTTGGCTGATCGGCAGTTCAGTACTAAGAGTTTCTCCGATAATTAACTTTTGAACTAAGTAAAATCCGTGGTGATCTTCAAAATAATCAAGTAGACGAGGAATTTGGTTATGGCTACCCAGTTTGATCAAGGTTTGAGCTTCATTGAGCCAGAGACGCTTAAGAAATTGCCATTTTTGAGGATCATCGCTTTTGGGCTGAAGATACTTAATCACATAGCGGGGATGGCCCTGTTGTCGGGTATCCTCTGCGATATAGGTTTTGCCAAATGCCCCAGCACTTAGAGATTCAATGATTTGATAACGTCCGTTCAGGAGCTTTCCCCATAGGTCATGATTTGGATTAATTTTCAAAGAATTTTTTCCTACCAGAATCACTTCTATTTAGTTTTTTTCAAGAAACCAACAGTGTTTCCGGAATTAGTGGTTTACAGAAGTAATTGGATTTGCTGTAGCATCACCCGGTAGGAAATGGGATGTAAGCAATCAGCTATATTAAATCAGCTATATTAAATCAGCTATATTAAATCAGCTATAGCAGTCGCCAGGGCAGGCGCGGACATGACAAAAGTCTCAAACCTAAGTAAGCGCAAGAGTTTGACTTCTGACTTCTGACTTCTGACTTCTGACTTCTGACTTCTGACTTCTGACTTCTGACTTCTGACTTCTGACTTCTGACTTCTGACTTCTGACTTCTGACTTCTGACTTCTGACTTCTGACTTCTAAAAACCTTCTATCCACTGGCAAGGCATTTCAAGGGAAGTCTGATCTGCTAACTATCTAGACCTTGAATAACTTCCAGGCCATCAGGAGCTGTTATGTATAAAATTTAAACTCCCCAGGCAAGATTCGAACTTGCGACCAATCGGTTAACAGCCGACCGCTCTACCGCTGAGCTACTGAGGATTGCCAAACAATTGCTCTTCACATCTACTTATTATAATCATACAGTACAAAGTCTGGCAAGTACTTTCGCAAATTTTTTTGAAATCACTGTGGTGTCGGGAGTTTTGAGTACAAGGAAAAGTCAACAATAAATAGTTAACACTAAGCAGTAAAGTAAATATAAGCCAGTCAGTAGTCATCAGTCAGTAGTCACCAGTCAGTAGTCAACAATACTATCCTAATCGTTGACTTCTTGCCACTGTAGCCCATGCTTGAGTGGGGAACGGCTTGATTCAACGTTGACGTTGAGCAACGGTTTTTGGTTAACCCCTGATTGCCTTTGTTTTTCTAACACTGCTCTAGCTAATGCCGCTTGTCGTTCCACTTCTTCCTTTAAATGCTGCTTACGGGAATACTCAGCTATCTTGATTCTCGCTTTCTGGTAGGTGGGGGTTTCTTTAGGGATTTGAGACAAATAAACTAGCGCTTGAATAAAGTTACCCTGTCCTCCTTGTTCATAGGC
>NZ_JAAHHX010000100.1:0-16704 GCF_010672065.1 Moorena sp. SIO4A1
TTAAATAAAACTTAAATTAATTAACCTATCTACACCTGTATGGTAGAGACTTACTCTCGGAGCATGTAGATAGATTACGTCTAGCTTCTTCCCAAAAGCTAAAAACTTTCTGTAAGATAGCAGAATCAGTTTTTATTTGTGATAGATACACCATCTTAAGTTTTGTTAGCTCTCAATCAAGCTAATTTAGAAGATTTTTGGAGGACTATAATATGCGGATAGCTCAAGTTTCCCCCTTATGGGAGAGAGTTCCCCCACCAGGGTATGGTGGGATAGAACTAGTGGTTAGCCACCTCACTGATGAATTAGTTCGTCGCGGTCACGATGTCACTCTATTTGCCTCTGGAGATTCGATCACTAAGGCAAAACTAGACTCTGTGGCTCCTCAGGCTTTGCGCCTTGACCCCTCCGTAGAGGTACCGCTAATTTACGAGCTACTGCAATTGACTCAAATTTGCGAGGTCGCTGATCAGTTTGACTTAATTCACCTTCACTTAGGACCAATAGCCTTTTTGGTTATGGAAAGGATTAAGACCCCTGTGGTTTTTACCATGCATGGTCGCTTTGGCCCTAATATTAGCAAGATTTATGAGCGATACCGCCACATACCCCATATTAGCATCAGTAATCATCAGCGGTCATCCGGACCGGATATGAATTACATTGCCACCGTTTACAATGGTGTTCAGATTGACGATTATCCGTTCAATCCTGAAGCAGCTGACCCCCCCTACTTGGCATTTTTGGGTCGTTTGTCACAAGAGAAAGGACCTCATCATGCGATCAGAATTGCCCGTGAAACTGGGTGGCGGTTGAAAATGGCAGGCAAGGTTGATACAGTTGACCGGAAGTTCTTCGAAGAAGAAGTTGCTCCTCAAATTGACGGTGAACAAATTCAATTCTTGGGTGAAGTGACTCATGAACAGAAGGTGGAATTAATATCCAAAGCCAGCTTGACCCTATTTCCGATTACCTGGCCTGAACCTTTTGGTTTGGTGATGATTGAGTCGATGTGTGTTGGGACTCCAGTGATTGCCACGAGATTTGGCTCTGTACCGGAGGTGGTGGCCGACAAGAAAACTGGGATAATCTGTGCCACTCCTGAGGATATGAACGCTGCCATTCCAGAGGCTCTTAAACTCTCTCGCGAAGAATGCCGTAAGTATGTCGAAGAGTTCTTCAGTGTTCCCAAGATGGTTGATGGCTATGAAGCGGCTTATCAGAAACTGCTAGAACAGCATAGCTGAGTGTGTGTATACAAGGACTTGCCAGTTGACACTCAGCACTCGCTACTCGGTACTTAGGACTGTAACAAAAAAAATATGGCTGGGTGAATTAGACTTCACCCAGCCAATTTAGTTCCAAATATTTAGTCTCAAATACCCTAACAAGGAATTAAACGATTCCCTGCCAATTGTTTGTGGAGGTTGCTCCAGTGTATGCCTTCGAGACTGGGTAACACCAGGTGGGCTGCTCCAACTCGTTCAACCGGACCAAGTCCCACAGCCCACATACCAGCAGCTAGAGCGGCTTCGACACCAGATCCGGCATCTTCTACTACTACACAATAAGCGGGTTCCAATCCCAACTGCTGTGCTGCGTGCAAGAAGAGATCTGGTGCTGGCTTAGAGCGGGTCACACTGTAGCCATCAGAAATGGAATCAATGCGATCGCTAATACCCAATCGTTCCATAACTTCCTTGGCATTTTTGCTACCGGAGCCAATGGCAACTTTGATACCAGCTTCCTTGAGTTCAATCAGTAACTCTAGAGCTCCAGGTAGTAAGTCAGCCTTAGAGATGTTCTTGATCAATTCCAGATAGTACTTATTTTTGCGATCCATCATCTCTTGGAGTTGCTCTTCTGTGGCTGAGCGACCGTTCAAAAGTTCCATCAGGGACTCTCGACGTGAAAGACCCCGCAGTGCTTCGTTGGCCTCGCGATTAAAGGGAATACCCTCTTCATCAGCTAGTTTTTGCCAAGCTTGGTAATGATATTCTGCGGTATCAGTGATTACGCCATCTAAGTCAAAAATCACACCCTGGATTTGAGCTGGAGAGCCGGGGGGTCGAGAACTTGAGGAGATGGTAGCCCCAGATTGGGCTGTTTGAGTACTGGTTTCTGGATTTAGATCAAACTCGTACTTCTGTCCACGCCATTGCAGCTTAAACTTCAGACGTGTCCAGCCCGGTAGGAAGTGGGGAGTAGCAACCGGTCCGTTGTCTGTGAACTTGATCCCAGCACATCCAAAGATTATAGCTTGCCATAGACCACCACCGGAAGCAGCATGAATTCCTTCATGAGCGTTACGCCGCACATTTTCTAGGTCTACCATCGCTGCCCGCATAAAGTGTACATAAGCTTCCTCGGTCTTTCCTAATTCACAGGCGAGGATGGCGTGAACCGCAGGACCGAGGGACGAACCATAGGTGTGATCGGTGCGAGGAGAATAGTAGTCCCAACTTCGTTGCAAAATTTCCCGATATTTGTCTGGGTTAGAGGTTACGCCGTACTGCTCCCGCATCAGGTATAGCAACATCAAGACATCTGGCTGCTTGAGTACTTGCTTTTTAGTTGCTCCCTCAATGCCAAGGATAGCCTGCATGGAACGGGTACGTGGCTCGTAATCTTCCAGGTTGATGTCTTCAATTTGGAAGAACCCCTCACACTGTTCGATTAAGTTCCTTTCATGGTCATAGGGTATCCACATCCGACGGATAATTTCAGACCACAGACTAACTCGGCTTGGAGTTAGCTCCAGTGTTTCTTCGAGTTCTTTAGCTTTCTGTGGATGTTCCCGGCGTAACCAGTCTAGGACGAACTGAGCAGTCTCTAGGTGCCATTGAACCATGCGGTTGGTGAAAGCATTGTTGTCTACCCCTTCGTGGTATTCGTCCGGACCAATCACATCCCGGAGTTCATAGCGCTCCCGTTTACCATTCCACTCAACCCGAGTTCCCCAGAATACCGCTGTATCTAGGATAATTTCAGCACCGTAACGTACCACCCAGTCATCATCACCGGTAGCTTGCCAATATTTCCAGATACCATAGACTACATCAGTAGTGATGTGGAGTTCGCGATCGCCACACCAAATTCGGATTGGGTCTCCATCCTTCTCAGCGGAGAGAACCCAGCGAGGGGTTACTTCGTCACCGGTGTCAGCACTTTCCCAGGCGTAAACGGCTCCCGGATAGCCCTGAAGCTTAGCTTTACGCCTTGCCCCAGGTAAAGTATGGTAACGGTAGGTCAGCAAATTCCTGGCAATCTGGGGCTGAGTTAATATCATCAGGGGCAGCATAAAAATTTCTGTGTCCCAGAAAACGTGACCCCGATAGCCAAAACCAGAAAGGGTTTTAGCGGGAATATTCACCCGGTCATCATGACGGGGAGCACAAATGAACAGTTGGAACAAATTGTAGCGTATAGCAATCTGAGCGTTGAGGTCCCCTTCAATGACAACATCGCTATCTTGCCAAATCTTATCCCAAGCTGCCTCATGTCGAGAGAATAGGGTGAGATAATCCGGTTGGTTGACCAGGTGTTCCTGGGCTACCTTTTCTGGGGTTTCGGTGTCCCGGGATGTGAACACACTAATTACTTTATCCAGGGTCACCAGCTGTCCTGAGCGCACTTGTAAGGTAGTGGCTAAGGTGGGGTGACCTTCACAGCCCTTGAGCTGTATTTGGGCATCATCAACACCACTGACACTGACTCTCGAAGCCATACCCAGTTCGATTCCAGTATGACGGGTGCGAACGTGTAACCAGATACTGCCTTCGGATGTCTGGTTAGTTCCAGTTGAAATCTGACCCTGTTTCAACCATTCCCAGTGGAGCACCCCTTGGTTATCTGGGTAACCATTGATGCTGGCTTGAATTTCGATTGCCCCATCGAAATCCACCGGAGTGATTTGACAGCGAAGGGCTAACAGATGGTCATCAGCCATACTGGCAAAACGCTCGATATGGATATCGATAGTCTTACCACCAGGAGTACGCCAACGCACATCACGAGTTAGCTTGCCTCGATGCAGGTCAAGTTGACGTTCGTAGTGCAAGATCTCGCCTTGATCAAGACGAAAGCGTTCACCTTCTACAACTATCACTATAGGTAGCCAATCAGGACAATTAGCCAGTTCAGTATAGACAACTGGCACATCGTCGTAGACACCATTAATCAATGTCATTGGCCATGCAGCGTGATACCCTTCCTCAAAGCTACCTCGGGTACTGAGGTAACCATTGCCAATAGTAAAAACGGTTTCCTTGTAGTGCAATTGAGTCGGATCAAACTTGGTCTCAGTTACTGTCCAGTCGGTGTAGATGTGGTTAGAGCTAGATGGGGACGATACTTTGGCATCCATAGTTAGTCGTTAGTGTTGCTGTGGTGGGTGGTTCCTTGAGTGAGGTCAAACGCTTCCCTTCGCTTGTGGGGCAAACGGGTGTAGGCTTTAGGGAGTGGGAGATAGGGGTAATGGGGCTGTGAACAGAAGATGGCACAACGCCACCCTTGAAACTCGGATCACTAACACCAGATTTTCCCCATACCCCATACCCGACAATCTAAACCCCTGCTGTCAAGGGAAGGCTACTAGCAATTAATTGAAATAGTTATTGGCTCAGGCAGATTGCCCATAATTAGTGAATTCACTAATTTTTATGCGATTTCCGCATTAACTGACATATCAACAAATCTTTGGTTAGCTGTTGGTAGCCGACATGGAAGAATCAGTTGAGGTCAGTTAACGATAGGAAGCTTAATAACTAGTAATTTCTATAACGAGTAATTTCTAGAATCAGCCTCCATCGTTGCATTAGTTTTCTACAACTCCGATTAGGAGTAACGTTTGTCGGACTTAGTTCCGCTTCCGCGAACGGGAATGTTGTAAAGGCTGGTTGGGCTAGCAGCACATTTTTCCCTCACTTTAACTACTAGCGACAGGGCTACGAGCTGGCGGTCATTCGTAGGTGTCGTAACCATTACAACGAGCGGACTAATGTCCATTGCGGTGCATCTTAGCTAGCAAATTCCAGATTCACCGGAAATTACGAGGGAATTAACTAAGAGTGAGTTCTTATTAGCTTAAAATCAGTAGAATTTAAATGCTTTTAAGCATTACTTTAGAAACAGTCAGCTCAACCATTCAGTTGTGATGCTTTCTGCTCCCCCTCCTCACTTTTTTATAGCCCATAATCTCTGATTAACGCGAGCTATGCTTGGCTAGTAAGTTTGTCGCTCTAGGTTTGTAAATCAGATAGAACAAAGCTTCTAAGTAGCGCAGTAGAGCTTCTCGGCTTTCTTTAGAGGTTTCACTCCAGAATCCGTAAATTTTGGCGAGTGAGAGGAGCTGCTTGGTATGCAACTGCCAATTGTATTTATCCCGAACTCGCTTGATACCTGCTTGAGAAATTTTCTGCCAGTAGTCAGGGGTGTGTTCGCACTTTGAAATAAATTGCTGAATTTTTTCGGCAGTCTCTTTCAAGTCTGTGGGATTAATGAGAAACCCATTATCGCCGTTTTGAATAATCTCTGATGGTCCACCAAATTGAGTGGCAAATGTTGGTAAACCGGAGACCATGGCTTCTAAAACGGTGAGACCAAAGGCTTCAAAGCGAGCAGGATGGACTAAAATTCCCCCCAAATCAGCAATCACTCGGTAGGATTCGCCGATATCGGGGGTGGTCAGACGTAGTCCGATCCATCGAATTTTGCCGTGAAGATGGTATTGCTCAATTAGCTGGTTGAGCTTCTCGATTTCCCCTTTCTCTTCTGGATCAGTGGCGTCCTCAACCCTGACATGGCTAGTGATTAAAATTAGGTTGCACTGTTCCTGAAGTTCTTTTGAACTGGCAAAGCATTCCACTAAGCCACTCAGATTCTTGATTGAGTTTAGGGGCGCAATGCTGAGAATCGGGCGCTGGTTAGGACTGTTGAGATAGCCGATAATTTCGGGGTCTTCCTTGGTCAACAGCAAGTCTTTAACCCGTTCACTGTCGTCGGCAATCCGGTCTGATGTCTGAGTGTAGGGAAAGAAAATGTTTTCGTTGACCCCTGGTGGTACCACATTAAATTTGGGGCTGAATAACTCAATCCCATTCACCACATGATAAAGTTCAGGCATACTGAAAGACTTGTAAGACTCGTAGTAGCCTACACTGTTTGGTGTTCCCACAAGCTCCTCATAGGTACTGGTCAGAATGAAATCTGCTGAATTCATCGCAATTAAATCAGCGGTGAATTGTATGGAGAAGTTATATTGGGACTCAAAGTCTTTCCAGTAGAGGTCACTAAACAGATATTTAGGCTTTTCCATGGTGTGAGCAATACTGCCATGGATAGCGTTTAGGCGTCGAGCTAGCAGAAACGCAACTAAACTCCCATCGGAATAGTTTCCGATAATTAAGTCTGGACGACCCTGGAATTCTTCTAGCAGGGCTTTTTCTGAATCTAAGGCAAAGGATTCGAGATAGGGCCAGATCTCAAATTTGGAAATCCAGTTGTCGGTGACGTTTGGGTTAAATTCCTCGAAAGGAACCCGCAAAATCCAACCGTTGCTGGTGCCTTGGATTTTTTCTAGGCGTAGATTGCACTGGGTACCTTCACAGTTGGGAATTAGGCGAGTCAGAACGATCACCTTTGGTTCGACACCAAGAACGTCAAGACCTGAGAGTTTAATATTGTTTTGGATTGTTTGTTCCAGGCTACTGGCTTGGTCGATGACGTATGCCACTTGACCAGCGGTTTCGGGAAGACCCAAGACTCCTTCTTGGCCAACCCAGCCATGAACGGAAACCAGAACAACCCGAAATATCAGGGGAATACGAGAAATAAAGGCTTCGAGTACTGCATGATCAGGAGCGTCCATTAACCGCTCGAGGAGTTCTAGGGTTTCGCGCACCCGACCAGCAGTGTTACCCCAACCTGCTTCAAAACCGAGAACTTGAAGCTCGAAGCGAAACTTTTCATAGGGGGTGTGAGCTGGTAGCTCTCCCACTAATGTTAGTGCTTGCTTAACCTTTTCAAAGAGTTGGGTAGTTGAGTCAATCCGGTTGTTGAGCAGTAATGGTGTGTGGTCGTAGTGGTGCGCTTGTAAGTTTTTCAACAGCTCCTCTAGCCACTGCTCAGAGTCAGCAAATAATTGGCTAGATAGGTAACGGTTAAGAAACTCCAGCCCATTGCCAATCTTTCTCGGGTCACGAATTGTAGGAGTATTTTTGTAAAACGGACCAACATCAATTTCTAGCAGACCCCCTTTTTCTGGGAAGTAGCGCTTAACCCAGCGATCGCGTAAGCTTAGTAACTCCTCCACTGGCATTGGTTCAAAACTGGTCAAATCCGCTGCCAGCCGATAGATTTCTTGAGAAGCAACCCTTGTCCGCAGGAGAAGCCAAAGGTTTTTCTCTTCCAGAATAATTTCGTGGGTATAGTTCAGTAGTTCGGCGATAGAGGAAGTTCTTTTAAAGTAAGCAGGCTTGTCATGAGTAGTGCAGTAATTATCAAACGCTTGCAGAATCTGATTCCTTAGAAAGTACTGCTCTTGTTCAGATCGCAGTTGGCTGATAAACTGACGCAAATCAGCTTTCTCGTTACTTTGGAGAACAGCTCGTAACAAACTAGACATAGTAACTTAGCGTGTCTTGTCCATGGTGGGTCTGTAACCTACTCCCGCTCTAGCCCTTGGCTAGCAGGGAGTAGGATTGTCGTCGGAGATTGGCTCACTCCTTGGGATCTTCTGGCAGTGGGGCAATCGCTTACCCCACTATCGTGATTTGAATTAGGGCGGGGTGTGCCAAGCTTTAAGTAAGCAACCGCCATATTTACATGATTCCCCTAGATCGACAAGGCAGTTGGAAAATACATGGAAACAATTAAGCTTTTAATTATGATTAAAATAATTTTGCTAGGTGTGCTTGACCCATGAAGAATTAAATTCGCCACAGGTTGCACCTGCCGATACCCCACCTACACTTAAACACCCTGAACAATAGGTTTCAACTCCCACGCACTAATGGTCAAGACAGCTTGCCGATCATCGGCACTCAGCAAGTATAAAGGAAGTGCGTGGGAGATCAGCGCTCAGTGGTAAGGGTCAATTCTATGAAAGCCTTACCTTTGTCAAATCGGACAAATTTATAGCGCTATGCTTTGTCTTTTCCCTTTGCTATTAACTGGATGAGCTTTCGATCACAACCGTGAGGTTACCGGAATTTTTGACCACTTTACAGGTGGTGGTTGTGTCAGCTCGTTCCAATTGCAAGTCTAGCACCGTTGAGCCAATCCGCAAGTTACGAACTAAGAGTTGATTGATAAAATTTGGTAAAGTTGGTTTGAAAATATGTAAATTGTTTCCTGAAGCATCCGGTCGCAAATTCACCATCATTTGCAGCAGTTGGAAAATACTGCCAGTTGCCCAGGCTTGGAGAGGACAGGCTCCTGGATACTTGACCGGAGAGCTGTTGGGAGTGCGCTGGTAACCAGAGAATAGTTCTGGAGGACGATAGTAGGGTTGCTCAACTGTCATGTCAATCATGCCTTTGGCAATTTCTAAGGCTTGATCGACTTGATTTAGCGATCGCAATCCTAACGCAATCAAGGAATTTTCGTGGGGCCAAACGGATCCGACGTGATAGCTGATCGGGTTGTAAGCAGCGGATTGATTACTGAGGGTACGAATCCCCCAACCATTGAACATATCTGGTGCTAACAGCCGCTTTGCTACACTAGCTGCTTTTTCTGGAGTAAAAATACCCAATGACAAGCAATGACCAGGATTGGAGGTTATGCTATCTACGAGTTTTCCTTCTCCATCTAGTGCTAAGGCACAGAAGTCTAGGTCGTCTAGCCAAAAATCCTGATTGAAGCGTTGCTTGAGTTCCTGGGCTTGGTTTTCCCAACGCTCGGCTAAATCAATTCGCCCCTTGATCCTGGCCAGATGGCTTAGCCTAACTTTAGCGCCATAGACATAAGCTTGGACTTCGCATAATGCGATCGCTCCCGTTGCTAGGGTACCATCACGAGTGACCATGGAATCACCGGAATCCTTCCAGCCTTGATTACGCAAACCCTTTTTGGACTGGCGCTGATAACAGAGATAGCCGTTTTGCTGAGATTGACGATCAATCCAATCCATGGCAGCCAAAGCATTGGGCCAGAGCAAGTCTCGGGTAGTTGTGTCATTGGTCCAAGCATAGTACTCGGCATAGAGCATCAGCCAGAGTGGGGTAGCATCAACTGTACCGTAGTAGGGAGTGTGAGGAATTTCCCGACAGCGAGCCAATTCCCCAACCCGTAGTTCATGCAAAATCTTACCCGGTTGCTCATCCCGCCATGGGTTATCCTCTTGGCCTTGGTAGTGGGCTAAAATTTCCAGAGTACCTTTAGCAATGGTAGGGTCAAGAATTAAGGTTTGTGAGGCAGCAATTAAGGAATCTCGTCCAAACAAGGTGGAAAACCGAGGTACTCCTGCGGAAAGAACTGTGCAGCCATTAATAGTCTGCCTTAGTAAAAAGATGTCTCGTATTGCCCGAGAAATCACTTGGTTAACGGTTTCATTATCTGAGCTAATGTGAGTTACCTGTTTATACCATTCCTGGTTTTGGAGTAAGTTAGCGGTCTTAGCTTGTTCAAGGGTGGCTGGAATTTTAGCTCTAGTGATTCGCGCTTTGTGGGTGACCAGTTCCAGTCGATAGCCTAAAGTTTCAGTAGCCCCAGGCTTGAGGCACAATTCCCAAACCGCTGTGTCTCCTTTGTAGGTGTCTGGGAGACGGTGCATAAAGTAGATCTGAGATTCAATCAGGGAGTTATCGAGTCCCTGGTAAGCTAGGTTAATGGTATTGGTGTTGAACTCAGTTAGGGTTAGCAGGGTATCTAAATCGATATCAGGCGGTAATGAACGCAGCAGAGTTCCCCGTTGCTGTCGCTGATGACCCCGAACTTCAAACCAGTCTTTAAAATCGGCATCGAAACTGAGGCTGACGGTGAAGCTAAGGGGTTGAGTGTCGTAATTGGTGATTACAATTTCTTCCCATAAGCCACCATGGAGGGCTAGCTGCCGCTGAATGCCTAGGGTTTTTGGGGGAAGATTAGGTGAGCGGGGATTACAACACATGACCGATAGGGCAAATCCTTCTTCAGCAGTGCTACTCAGGGGAATGGGGAGTTGCCCTTCTATTTGTAACTCTAAGCGAGAGAGAAAGCGGGTATCTTGACAAAATAACCCGGTTGTGCTATTAGTTTCGTTTTCTAAGTTCCCCGAAATATTCCCTAGGGTATCTGTGATTAAAAACAGGTCATCTACTTTGAGAGGAAGGGTTGGTAGAAGTCTTGAGGTGGTGGGCCATTCGGTCATCGACAACTGCTCGCTAGGAAGATATCGTCTACCATCTCGTTCGATAATCTGTAAATCCATAAAATCAGCGCTGGGGCTTTGGGTTTAACTAGTGGTGGGCGCTTGGGGGATGTCATCAGTCTCTCTCTACCGCTGTGGTAAGGGTCGGGAGACATGGACATGACCCAAGTTAATTATCAATTTTTTTTGACAGGTCGAGTCCTCAGAGGATTGCTACCCTAAGAGCTAAATGGTAATCCCTAACCTTGAGTAATGACTGAAGCAAGAACTATTTTTCGGAGCAGCGCAGCCACTAGTACCTTAGCTATTCACTACCATGTCGCTATGCCTCAGCCTCAATCCCATCTGTTTGAGGTAACGCTGCAAGTGGAAGGCTGGGAAGCCCCTTTGTTAGATTTAAAGATGCCAGTTTGGACTCCAGGCTCTTACTTAGTGCGGGAGTATGCTCGACATTTACAAGATTTCTCTGCGGATACGGGTAATCCTAGCCAGTCTTTACCGTGGCGGAAACTGGCCAAGAATCATTGGCTAGTGGAAACTGGTGATGGGTCGGCTATCACTGTGCGTTATCGTATCTTTGCTAATGAATTAACGGTACGGACTAATCACTTAGATGCTAGCCACGGTTATTTTAATGGTGCTGCTCTGTTCTTGTTCATCCCAGGATTTGAACAATACCCTTGCCAGGTTACTATCGCGCCACCTAATCCCGATTGGCGGGTGACCACACCCTTACCGCGAGTGTCAGGAAAATATAATACCTTCAACGCAACGGATTTTGATACCTTAGTCGATAGTCCGTTTGAAATTGGTGATCATAAGCTCTATGAGTTTGAGGTTTTGGGAAAACCCCATAAATTGGCAATTTGGGGAGAGGGGAATGCTGACCCAAAGCGGATTATTGAGGATACTACAAAGATTATCAAGGTAGAAGCTGAGCTGTTTGGGGGTTTACCTTATGATCACTATTTGTTCTTGCTGTATCTAACTGGTAGTGGCTTTGGGGGACTGGAACATAAGGATAGTTGTTCGTTAATTTACTCACGCTTTGGTTTTCGGGCAAAGGATAAGTACAATCGCTTCCTGCAACTGGTGGCTCATGAGTTCTTTCACTTGTGGAATGTTAAGCGGATTCGACCATTAGCCCTAGAAACCTTTGACTATGAACAGGAAAATTATACGACATCGTTGTGGTTTTGTGAAGGAACAACCAGTTACTATGACTTATTAATTCCCCAACGGGCTGGTATCTATGATGCTAAGACGTTGTTAGAAAATTTGAGTAAAGAAATTACCCGGTTTTTAACTACACCAGGACGTAAGGTGCAGCCCCTGAGTGAGTCGAGTTTTGATGCCTGGATTAAGCTTTATCGACGGGATGCGAATAGTGATAATAACCAAATTTCTTATTATTTGAAAGGGGAAATGGTGTCGTTATTGCTGGATTTGTTAATCCGGGAGCGCCATGGAAACCAGCGATCCTTTGATGATGTGATCAGGAAGATGTGGGAGCAGTTTGGTAAACAGGAAATTGGCTTTACTCCCCAACAACTAAAAGAGGTAATAGAATCGGTAGCAGAGCTAGATTTAAGTAATTTCTTCTCGAAGACTATTGAGGGTACTGGGGAATTGCCCTTCAATCAGTATCTCAAACCCTTTGGCTTACAAGTGGTGGCTGTGGATGAAGAATCTGTGCCTTACTTGGGGGTGAAGGTGAAGACCGAGAATGGTCAGGACTGGATCCAGTTTGTGGAGATGGATTCTCCTGCGGCAGTGGCAGGAGTGGATGCTGGTGATCAGTTACTGGCTATTGATGGGTTGCGAGTCAATGGGGAGCAATTATGCGATCGCTTAAAAGATTACGAAGCTGGTGATGTTATCGAGCTTAGTGTATTCCATCAGGATCAATTGGTCACTCTACCGATTACATTAGGGAAATCTCAACCCAGTCGTTACCAAGTGATGCCAGTGAAGAATCCTACCAATGTCCAGCAGCATAATTTTTCTGGGTGGTTAGGGGCATCTTTAGCCAAGATGAGTTGAGGGATAAGCTATCAGCATTAAGCTATCAGCTATCAGCTATCAGTTTATGGGTTAGGTCACAGGCTGGAAGCCTGTGCCACCCTGGAAGCCTGTGCCACAAACCTGTTCGCGCTTTTCCCCAGACTTTCAATTCTCATTAATCTCGAACTATTAAATTCTCCCGTTCCCGTAGTGTGGCCATAGACCTGCATAGGTTGATTTTAAGCTGATGGCTGACAGCTGTTCGCGTAGCGCATATGCTTACAAAGTCACGATAGAATTTCCGATGTGAGCTGTTCAGGAGTAACGGGTTGACATTTTCCTTCGGCAAACTCTTGTTGAGCTTCTTTAACATCTCTAATTCTCTCGGCTCTTCGCCGAGAGCGAAGACGATTTATTAAAATACTAATTAGATTTTCTTGATCCTCTAAGGGAAGTTCATCCGCTGCTTCTAATATTTCTGAAAAGGTAGTTTTTGTCATGATGCTTTTTATTTTAGGTAAACTTAGTTTTCTTCATTATAGCAATTATCTATCCCATGAGGGACAAAGGTATCCCCCGTTGGTCCCCCTTACAAAGGGGTACTTTGAGGTTGATAAGCGTACCTGGTAAATGCAATAAACGCTATATATATTTTATCCACCACGATTGACAGTTATAATTTAATCATTAATCATAATAGCAGCTTACCACTGCCAGCATGATTTTATCCTGATAAGGAGTGCGATTGTAATGCTTCAAGCTTTACCAACGTTTATAACTGTTGATCAGTTTATTACCCAGTATGGTGACAAAGAAGGCTATGAACTAATCGATGGGGAACTAATTGACATGGAACCTACGGGACCACATGAGGAAGTAGCAGGGTTTGTGGGACGGAAGTTAAATGTCGAAATTGACCGAGGATACCCAGATTATGTTATTCCCTACCGATGTCTGATCAAAATTTTAGGAACTCAAACAGCTTTTCGTCCTGATGTGATTGTATTAGATAGAACTCGGCTCGTAAATGAACCTTTATGGCAAAAAGAGCCTGTGATTACGTTGGGAACCTCAATCAAGCTTGTTGTTGAAGTTGTTAGCACCAATTGGCAGAACGATTATGCTCGTAAAGTTGAAGATTATGCCATACTAGGTGTTCCTGAATACTGGATTGTCGATTATCTGGGCATTGGTGGTAGAGATTATATTGGTAAACCTAAACAACCAACAATTACAATTTGCACTTTGGTAGATGATGAGTATAAAAAACAATTATTCCGAAATGATGATGGTCTTGTTTCCAAAGTCTTTCCGAATCTTAGTTTAACTGCTAACCATATTTTTTGCTCTAGTCTAATTTAGATATTATTGTTAGATATATAGCAATTATCGTAGTCATGATGGACAAATGTATCCCCCTAAATACCCCTTAAAAAGGGGGACTTTGAGGTTGAAAAGTGTACCTCATAACTGCGAAAAATGCTATATAATGGTAAAACCAGTGTATAAATAGGAGACAACATGAGTAGTGTCATATCAAAGCATATTGAAATTACACCGGGGGTTTGTGGTGGCAAACCTCGCATTGCCGGTCATCGTATTCGGGTTGAGGATATTGTCATTTGGCACGAAAGAATAGGATTGTCGCCGGATGAAATTGTTTCACAATACCCAACCATTACCTTAGCAGATGTCTATGCTGCTTTAGCCTATTATCATGACCATTTTGAGGAAATCAGGCAACAGATTCGTGAGGATGAAGAATTTGCCCGTGATATGCAAGAAAAAACACCGTCTTTGGTTCAGCAAAAGTTAAAGCAGTAAGATGCCTCAGACAATTCGGTTTCACTTAGATGAGAATGTCAACAAGGCCATCGCTGACGGGTTAAGGCGGAGAAAGATTGACGTTACGACCACTAGCGATGCAGGATTAATTTCCTCTTCGGATGAGGAGCAATTAAGATTTGCTTACAGCCAGGGGCGAGTGATGTTTACTCAGGATAGTGATTTTTTGAAATTACACAATTCTGGCTTTGAACATTGCGGAGTTGTTTATTGTGTGAAGGGACGTCGCTCCATCGGTGAAATTTTGCAGGGATTAATTTTGATTTGGGAGGTGCTTGAGGCTGAAGAAATCGCAGGAAAGGTGGAGTTTTTATAAGCGATGCAGTGGCCTCACGGGGGTTCCCCCCACTCGCGCTTTGCATGGCTGACATGGATTAGTGATCTCAAAAGCCTCGTTCACGCACCCTACAAGATTGCGATCGCACTGCATCGCTAAATAAATGGTATAAGCCCCCCGCTGTTTTGGGGGGTATGGGGGGAGGGAAAGGGAAAAGCGATCGCAAAGCAAACCCTCAATCAACAAAAACCAATCGCCTCAAAACTCTCATCACCTCACCAGGATTACCAGTTGGCACCGGCTGAGTCCACTCCGTTACCTCAGCAAATCCTCTGATATATAGGGCGTGAATTATTTTTTTTACCCCTTTGAGTGAACCAATCACTATAACTTTGACATATTCTCTGCCAGAAACTGGCTCCCTAGAGGCTTGAAGCTTAATCGATGCTGAGGTGTCTTGGCTAGAATCACCTAGAAAACTCTTGAGCATTTGGCTTGTCCCAAATTTTAGTTAACAAATATATTCGCAGATCTGCGAATATTAAAAGGCTATCGGATATTCGCAGATCTGTAAAGATTTACTAGCTCATGATCTTTTGACACGATCGAGGTCATGGGAAAAGTAGGAAAAGCGCTCAAACAAACCTTAGCAACCCACGGCATCAGCCAAAACAAATTGGCCGTAACACTGGGAGTTAGACCATCGGTGGTATTTCGCTGGTTTCATGAGCAAACTGATCCTAGCGGGGAAACCATTGCGGATATTGCTAAAGCACTCCAGAGTATCAATCCCTCCGCTGCTGCTGAATTCGTCAAGCTTTACCTGGGGGAATTCATAGAAGACCAAATCGAAAACCAAGACGAAGAGGAATCCTAGACTGGCTTTGGGTAGAATAATTCTTGTTGTTTGTTAATTCTCAATTAACAACGCCTCGATTCAACTCTGGCTTCAACCAACAAGCCACTTCATGGTCAACACTTACTAATTCCAAGGTGGGATCGTTCTGCCAACATTTATCAATCACGAAAGGACAACGAGCCGCAAAGGGACAACCTTGGGGATAATTGGTTAAATCTGGTGGTAACCCTTCAATGGTCTGCAAACGCTCTTGGCGCTGTTCATCCAGACGGGGAATACTATCGAGTAAACCAATAGTATAGGGATGGCGAGGATTTTTATAGATTTCCATCACCGATGCTTGTTCTACTACTTGACCGGCATACATCACTAAAATCCGATCCGCTAATCCCGCCAATAGCGCCAAATCATGGGTAATCCAAATCACGGCCATGCCAATTTCTTGGCGCAGTTTCTTGACTAATTCTACAATTTGAGCTTGGATGGTCACATCCAAAGCAGTGGTAGGTTCATCGGCAATCAGCAACTGGGGATTACAGGCTAATCCCATGGCAATCATGACTCGCTGGCGCATCCCTCCAGAAAATTGGTGGGGATAGTTACTAATCCGTTCCGCTGCACCAGGAATTCCGACTAATTCTAAGAGTTCAATCGCCCTAGATCTTCCTTGCTCTCGGGTCATCCCTTGGTGTAACCGTAGGGCTTCTGTAATTTGCCTTTCTACCTTTAGTACTGGGTTAAGGGAAGTCATGGGGTCTTGAAAAATCATCGCGATACGGTTACCCCGGATTTTCCGCATTTCCCCCTCACTAAGCTTTTGGAGGTCACGCCCTTCAAAAATGACTTCACCATTGGTAATCTTTCCAGGAGGTGAGGGGATTAGTCCCATAATCGACAGGGCGGTGATACTTTTACCAGAACCGGATTCACCAACAATCCCTAGGGTTTCCCCTTGATTGACCTGGAAGGAAATACCATTGACAGCATGGACAGTACCAGCTGGGGTGAAAAAGCGTGTTTCTAGATTACGAAGGTCTAGGATTGGTGACAAGGGAAGAATTGAGAATTTAAGTATAGTTTATAGGATATAGCAAAGGGAGTAGGGAGTAGGGAGCAGGGAGCAGGGAGCAGGGAGTAGGGAATAGGGAGTAGGGAGTAGGGCGTGTTTTCTTGCCTCGGAGATCCCCCGTTGGTCCCCCTTAAAAAAGGGGGACTTTGAGTATGGCTCCCCCCTTTTTTAAGGCAGGGCTGTTTCATTCTCGCAAAAAATAGATGGGGAGATGGGGAGATGGGGAGATGGGGAGAATTTTGGACTAATACTCGGGATTTTGGGCAAATTTATCGTTCCCTTACACCAAGGCCGTTAAC
>NZ_JAAHHX010001000.1:0-1103 GCF_010672065.1 Moorena sp. SIO4A1
ATTATTTTAGACGATGGTACGGCAATGATTTTGACTCTGCCAAATAAGGAAAAACACTTACACTGGATAGAACTATCACAGAAAGATTTTAGAAATCAGATTGAAAAATTCCGCCAAGGATTAATATACGGTTCAGTGTCAATCACTTATGATACTACTGAAGCTGAAACGTTATATGATTTGATGATTCTTCCTTTTGAGGATTATTTAACGTCGCAATCTATCGAAACTATTGTTTTCATTCAAGACAGCTTTTTGCGTGACATTCCAATGGCTGCCCTTTATGATAAAAAAGCTCAGAAATACTTAATTGAAAACTATGCGATCGCTACCACCCCTAGTTTAAGTTTAACTGCACCCAAAAAACTAACTACTCAAACAGGTCGTGCCTTAATTTTGGGTGTCAGTAAAGAAGCAATAATTGACGAGATATTATTCCCAGCGTTGCCAAGTGTACCCTTAGAAATCAAAGAAGTTCAAAAAATATTTCCTAATCATAAACAGTTTATAGATGAAGACTTTGAACCGAATAAACTAGAAACTGAAATTCAAGATACCGTTTACCCAGTTATTCATATAGCAACTCATGCTCAATTTGGAATAATTTCCGAAGATACGTTTTTAGTTACAGGAAATAATAATAAACTCACCATCAATGAATTAGAAACAGTCCTAGGCCAAGTCAGTGGCGGTTCTGCCTCTGTTGAACTTTTAGCACTAACGGCTTGTCAAACAGCGGTAGGTGATGAACGTTCTAGTTTGGGTTTAGCTGGAGTAGCTTTGCAAGTTGGGGTCAGAAGTGCAATGGCTTCCCTTTGGTCTGTGGGAGATGAATCTACATCTTTGTTAGTGAAAGACTTTTATAGAAATATACATCAATTGGGAATGAGTAAAGCGAAAGCGTTACAAGCTGCTCAGATAAAATTACTTAAGGCAAAAGAAATCCCAGAAATAAATAACCAATATGATAATCCTTATTTTTGGGCACCGTTTATTATGATTGGGAATTGGTTGTAAAACGTAGATATAGCAATTATCATAGCTATGAGGTAAACAATTTCTAGATTTTAGGGAACAGGGAACAGGGAACAGGGAACAGGTAA
>NZ_JAAHHX010001001.1:0-1102 GCF_010672065.1 Moorena sp. SIO4A1
GGTGGAGCCTTTGGGGCAGCTCTGATTGGCTGGCTGCTGACTCTGGTAATGACACCCTTGAAACTACCGATTTTGTCGATGTCCTTTCAGCTGGGTACTTATGCCTGCTTCGTAATTTTACAGCGATCGCTTTCTTCCTTGGTGCCTGTTGCACCCTACTCCATTGCTAGCCCGGAAGAGCATCGATTCCGCTACCTCACAGCCAAGGAAGTGATTTCGGCGTTCCGTCGGCAGTTGCAGGGAGCCATGGTTGGGCAGCATCACAAAGTATTATTTGACAAAGCACCCCAAGAGCTCAAAGGTGACCTGCGTTACATCTTTGATGCTATCGACCGGGATCAAAGCGGCAGCTTGTCTTTGACAGAACTTAGCTATCACTTCCAGCAGGCGGGGCATAGCATCAGTGACGATGAACTCAACTTTGTCTTTTCCAGCATGGATGTGGATAACAGCGGAGAAATAGACTTCGAGGAATTTGGGGAATTGCTGCTGCGCCACCGTCGTCTAATGTCGAGACTTAATGAGTTTGCCACATACTTTATTCCCATTGATAAGAATAAGAATGGAGTGGTTGAGCTAGAGGAAATGAATATAGTGTTAGCCAGTGTGGATCAGCCTCCCCTTTCAGAGGATGAAGTGACCTTTTTGCAACAGCGAATTGGAGGCAAAGAGCTTAACTGGGAAGGATTTCTCGAATTGTTGCTAGTGATTTAGATCAATAGAGTTTCTCAACTCCTAGCCTGGCGATCAAATAGTACTCGGGGTTTCAGCAAAATCTTAAACAACAGTAAAAGCGATCGCATTTCCGATGGACTTTCCCGTCGCTGCCATCGACCCGGACGGCAAAAGAGCATCTCTACCAAAGTGCGATGCTGTTGGAGAGTTAATGGGTCAAACATAATCCGTAGACTAGCTTCCTCACCACTGTTGTCAATTTCAGTAACTAGTCCTGACAACTGTAGCTTTTCCTCGATCATCTCTAGTGTCACTGGCAACGGTTCACTGGCAGTGTTTCCGGTATCTAATCGTAAATCAGCGACCTCGGTCAAGGCCACTTGAGCGCCAATTTCTGAAATCTTGGTGGTCATACCCCAGACAGTGC
>NZ_JAAHHX010001002.1:0-1102 GCF_010672065.1 Moorena sp. SIO4A1
CAGCTGTTGAGTTTTTAGGACGATCTCTTTCCTTGGCAGTGCGGGAGCGTTCTCACGAATTGTCTCTGATTCCTGACTTTGAGTAATTGGGATGGCTTTGTCAACCCCTACACCTGAATGCTTACCGGCTTTGAACTCCATTGCCAACACTTCAACCACCTCATTGACGTTATCTTGCCTGTACTTTTATAGTATATAAATGCCAGCTAGATAATGTCCATGACAAAATGAAAAATAAATTTAAATACAATAAAAATATCGTTTATTCGTGCAAATACCACGTTGTATGGTGCCCTAAATACCGCAGACCAGTCCTGGTAGAAGAAGTAGAGACCAAACTAAAAGAACTCCTCTACCAAATAGCAGAAGAGATCCAAGTCGAAATTATCGAACTAGAGGTGATGCCTGACCATGTTCACCTACTTTGTGAATGCGATCCTCAGTTTGGTATTCACAGAGTGGTTAAGAGGTTTAAAGGAGCAACCAGTAGGTATCTTAGGGAGCAGTTTCCCCACTTAAAAAGTAGGCTCCCTACCTTGTGGACTAATTCCTACTTTTTATCCACTGTTGGCGGCGCTCCACTTGAGACGATCAAAAGGTACGTTCAAAATCAAAAAGAAGTTTAGGGAATAAATTCCTGTTCGGGCTAACCCCATAGATGGAATCTAGGGGCTTGCGCCCTCAGGATTTTCGGTCAAATGCGGGACTCTATACAGAAATGGGCTGATTGGACTGGTTCAGTCGTGACAGAAGTTCAACCTAGCTACACGTCGCAAGTTGACTCCAGGAATGGAACCCTTCTCGGGAAAAGGACTGGGGACAATTTTACCGGATTTGATGGGGTCGTGTTACAGGCTGACCATAATGCTGCCACAAATGTCCTTAGCAGAGGTACGGATAAGGACATCACCCGGTATATGAGTAAAGCCGAGGTGCAGGCAGTATTATTGCGCCGTACTGCGCGTTTCTTGTGCATGAATGGGATTGAGTCTGCTAGATGCAGTTGAGCTTGGTTGCCTTGATTGTAAACATGAGCTTTGCTCAGGCTTTCAAGCAACTCCTCATCGAGATGTGAGGAACGTCCAGACAGATGGGTGGAAGG
>NZ_JAAHHX010001003.1:0-1100 GCF_010672065.1 Moorena sp. SIO4A1
CTAACGAAGCACTTGGCAATACATTGTGTTGCCGTTGGGAGTAGAAATCGAGGAAAGTTTGCCGGATTTCGTTACCGCGCAAATAATTAGGGATATCGGGCATGGTTCTCTACAAGTCAGCTTTAGGGTATGGGCATATGGTAATTAAGACCCTATCGCTATATTTATTAATTTACCTATAATCTATTGTTACATAGAACCGAAGGTGAAAGCCCACCATTGATAGGAGAGCAAACCATTGTGATGGTTGTTCGCGTAGCGTGGCCCATAGGCCAAGGTTGGGAGGTTGTTCGCGTAGCGTGGCCCATAGGCCAAGGTTTGATGGTTGTTCGCGTAGCGTGGCCCATAGGCCAAGGTTGGGAGGTTGTTCGCGTAGCGTGGCCCATAGGCCAAGGTTCGGAGGTTGTTCGCGTAGCGTGGCCCATAGGCCAAGATTTGATGGTTGTTCGCGTAGCGTGGCCCATAGGCCAAGGTTGGTTGGTTGTTCGCGTAGCGTGGCCCATAGGCCAAGGTTTGATGGTTGTTCGCGTAGCGTGGCCCATAGGCCAAGGTTGGTTGGTTGTTCGCGTAGCGTGGCCCATAGGCCAAGGTTTGATGGTTGGAGGTTTGATGGTTGGAGATTAGAGGCTTAAAAACTGAAAGCCGGATGATGTATAACTGGCAATCTGTAACGTTAAACCTGTTACATCTAACCTGTAACCTTCAACCTGTAACCTTCAACCTTCAACCTGTAACCTTCAACCTGTAACCTTCAACCTTCAACCTGTAACCTTCAACCTGTAACCTATAACCTGTATGTAACCTTCAACCTTCAACCTTCAACCTCCAACCTTTCAACCTTCAACCTTCTTAATCTTATTATTGCAGTTTGTAAAGACTCCTGAACTTTAACAACAAGTATTCGTAATCTCCAGAAAGCCGTGTTAGCTTTAAAGAGTGGAAGTCATCCTTCAGAAAAAAACCTGAAGCCAAAAACCAAATGGGCATAGATAAGATGATTTCTACCGGTCTATGACCCAGCCACAGTAGGCACCAATCGAACATAGCATCAAGTGGCCAAAAACCAACAGAAGTTGGAGTAAGCCAAACCAAAGTCCGGA
>NZ_JAAHHX010001004.1:0-1100 GCF_010672065.1 Moorena sp. SIO4A1
TGCGGAGCATTCAGACCTTACCCTACCGCATGAGAGCTCATTCAGAAAATGCCTTGAAGGTGGCACGGTTTTTAGAAGAACACTCCCAAGTAGAAGCTGTTCATTATCCGGGATTGCCAAACCATCGAGGACATAGAATTGCTGCTGCTCAGATGAACCTGTTTGGGGGTATGATTTCTTTCCAGGTGAAAGGAAACAGGGAAAATGCCTTTGCCTTTACTGGCAAGGTCAAGGTATTTACACGAGCCACTAGCTTAGGTGGTGTCGAGAGTTTAGTCGAACATCGTGCTTCCATGGAATTTCCTGGTACCCGAACCCCAGACAATCTGTTACGGATGTCTGTTGGTCTTGAACATACTGACGATTTACTAGAAGATCTCGCCCAAGCTTTAGGTTAGTGAGGCTAGACAAGATAATTGGGTGGTAGGTAATAGGTTCTTCAGTACCTTTTATGCTAAATCGACAGTTAAACAACTCATAAAGCTTACTTTACAAGCGGTGCAGTGGCCTCACGGCGAGGCAGCGCGGTCTTGGGGGTTTCCCCCATGAGCGACTGCCGTGGTTTCCCCCACTCGCGCTTTGCATCAAGACAGAAAACTTATGCTATTCAACTAAAAAATTTTTTTCAATACGGGCTCTTGCCACTGTTCCGTTCACCTTTGGCCGTAGGCCACGCGGGGCGCGTTCGCGCAGCGTCTGGCTCTGCCAGTAAGCGTGGCTCACTTGCCTTAGCTCCCTTTTCCAAAGTGTTTATTTAGCATCACAAGTACTGAAGAGCCTTGTTTATTCAGTTTTAACTTGGTTTTGAAGGCTCTGAGCATAATTCGTGATCATTCTTGTCTCCGTTGTCGAGATGGTGTTTTTATCCCTTGGATAATTCCTGGCTTTTCCCATCTAGCTAAAGTCCTGACGTTAACGCCTAGCAACTCAGCGGCTTCAAAGGGGTTTAATGTACTTGCTCAGCTGAGCGACCTTCTAGCGGCAGCACTCACCCAATCAACGAAAAAAGTCAAAAAGACAAAACAAACCAGCGTCACGCCCACACTGCGATAATCAAAGCTGCTCAGTTGTTCGGTCAACAACACCCCTAATCCTCCAGC
>NZ_JAAHHX010001005.1:0-1098 GCF_010672065.1 Moorena sp. SIO4A1
ATTTGCGATCGCTACCCCAACATCCAACAAATCCAGTCCCTCATTCACCACCAGTACTGCATCTCGTTTCACATGAGGAATCAGTAAGTCCCAGGTTGTTTCATCCAGAGATTCCGCCAATTGTACTCTTAAATCCATGTTTAATTCAAGGTTTTCTTAACAGTTCTTTAAACATACAGCAATTTTGCTCCGATGCTTTGTGAGATTTAACCATTTGAGCTTTTGGGCGACAGCCCCGCGCCCTACCTGAAAGGTGGGCGTCGGGAAGGATAGCCCGGTGATGGAATGAAATGGAATCACCAACTAAGAATCCTGGGGAACAGGGAGACGAGCTATAAAACTTCTAATCAATTCAGATGGGGTCATCCCTCTCTTGTCGGCTTCTTGTTTTAATTGTCGTTTTTCAAACTCAGTCACTCTGACTATCAACTTTTTATCTTTCATCTTTTCAGGATTTTGGGTGATCATATGGATATCCATATGTTATATTAATAATAGGTCGATAAGCAAGAGGACAAAAATGAGAGCTGCATATCAATACCGATTAAGACTGACAAATTCACAAATTGCAAAAACAGAGAAATGGCTGGACATGTTGCGTCATCAGTACAACTATTTGTTGGCAGACAGGTTTAATTGGTTTGAGCAAAATCGCTGTTCTATTAATTCTTGTCCCCTTGTTTGTTATTTGCCAGATCTAAGAAATAACCCTGACTACTTTTCCCAGAAGAAAACTCTACCTCAGCTAAAGAAAGATAGACCTTGGTATAGTGACATTCATGCTCACGTATTACAAGATTGCGTAAAGAGAGTCGATCTGGCTTTTAAGCGATTTATTAAGGGAGAAAGTAATGGAAAAAAGAGTGGAAGACCTCGATTGAAAGGGAAAAACAGATATAAATCGTTTACTTTTCCTTCTCTATCCAAGAATCCTATAAATGGCAACATCTTGACTCTTCCAAAATTTGGAAAAGTCAAGATTATTTATCACAGACCTATCCCAGAAGGATTCAAAATCAAAACAGCTACCATAACTCGAAAAGCTGACGGCTACTATGTCACACTGTCCATTCAGGATGATTCTGTTCCCGATATTAA
>NZ_JAAHHX010001006.1:0-1096 GCF_010672065.1 Moorena sp. SIO4A1
TCCCACCCGAACATGATACTAACAAGTGATTTCGACTTGCCGATGTAGCTGGTGTACTTCCGTTGGTGCTTCTAGAGGTTGATGCTGTGCTGCCATCATTTGGTCGAACCAAGCGATGAGTGCCAATGTCGTGTTAATGTGATAGATAGCTTCCATATTTCCAATGCCAACGGCAGCCTGGCGCATAGCGTGAATCAGTTGCTGGGCATCAAATATGCCTAATTCTTGGCTGGGGGAATTACGCACCATGAATTCTAAACAGGGTAAATGTTTAGACAAACCAAGCCAATAGATATCGTTAAATGTAGCTTTGTCACGTCTGGTGCGAATTGGTTCTGGCAGTATTCCCCGCATAGCTGTTTGCAGAACTGGCTTGGGCATACCAGGGATTTCTCTGAGGGCTGTGGGCAATTCTAGGCAGAAACTCAGCACGCGAGAATCAAGAAAAGGATGGGAGTTGTGCATACCTTGTGGTGCTGCCAGATACCATCGAGACCAATCACCTACGGAGGTTTGGAGAGACCACAAATCCACAGATAATTCAGCGGAACCACCGTATAGTCTTTGAGCATTTTGTTTGCCAATGGTCTGCATTTTGAAACATTGGGCAAATTCGGGCAATATCCAGGGAGGAATGGCAAATTTTCCGACCTTGGGCCAGCGTCCAAACCCACCCCGCCACCAGGTGCCAATAGTACCCACCATCAGCATCGGCAAAGCAGGCCCAATGCCGAATTGATAAAGGATTGACCAGATACTCTGGTTATTAGCCTGTGCCATGCGTTGGGCTTCGGAAAATGCTGCTAACCATTGACCTTGGCGCAACTGACTCGCCATACTCAGGCGTGTTCCTACCAGCAGTTCATCAGCTCCCATACCGGTTAAAATGGTATCCGCTCCCAGTTTATGGGCAGCTTCCACTAAAAGCTTTTCCATGGCTAGGTGGGATAGACCTGCATAGGGTTCGTCATGGTAAGGGATGTCATCATTGAACCAGCGAAAGACCAGGGCGTCGTCAGCATCGATGAAGTGAGGGACAATCGGTCCACCCTGTTCTAGCACCATCTCGGCGTATGCTCGCTCACGAGCCAAGCTA
>NZ_JAAHHX010001007.1:0-1093 GCF_010672065.1 Moorena sp. SIO4A1
GTTAAGTCTGTTAAATTCGTGAGGTTCATTATCAAGCATTTTGGTTTCAAAAATTCTTCTGCGCAATAAAACTTTGATTTTGCCGGTTGACTTGACCGGTGACGGTTGGTTGTCAGGGATGAAGGGAGTTGTCGATTAAGGGGAGTAAGGGATAATCGGGTGATCGGTCTGGGGCGAGATCAGCTGCACGGATTTGGGTTTTAGCAGTTCTAAGCGATCGCTGAGATAATTTATTTTCTGAAAATAACTGGGATGATGACACTGAGGACACAAACAATGGTCATATAACCAGATGTTAATAAAACGGCTTCTCAGCCAGGGTGATCAAGCTATTGCTTAAAGTAACTTCTTCTCTATTTATCGTTTTTATTGGTTCTGTAACTTGTTGTTGACTCATAGTCTTCCTCCCTATGTAAGTGCGAATTGAGAAATTTCTTCATAGGTTTTCATGGCTCGTTGGAACATCGGTATATCTTCAGAACGAATTTCCCCGCTGGCCTCGGTTGGCGGCAGGATTCCTTTGCTATTTCCGAGAGTTTGATGCCACCTGCTATGTATTTCTTCTTTGCGCGAGTTTTCTTGCTTTATGCGCCCCTCGTTCCAATTCAACATTTCAGGCACAAATGCGATACCAACTGCTTGACAATAGGCTCTTAGAGTTTTTTCTGGAGCGCTCTGTAGGCGATCAGCTTCAACAACAATTGGTTTTTGATTCACTTCCTCTCTAACAACTTGCCACAATTCTTTGAGGGCATTAAAACCAAATTCTTCTTCTGTGGGAAATTCGTTTATTTTATACCATGACAGCAAACTTTTCTTTGGATTGCGGACGAGAAAGGTATTCACTAGCGGCTCATTGATAAACTCACGGTCGATATAGGGAAGCGCGTGATAAGCCATCTCTTTAATAAAAACTACAGGTAAACTCTGGGATTTGATGCGTTCTATCACCTGGTTCGTTCCGTAATCTAGGTGTTTTTCGTAATTCCCCATGCGATTGCTGCGCCGCCATTGGCTACAGTAATAGATATCCTGAAATGGTTCGTGTAAGGTAGCCGTATCTGGGCGTTGGGAAAAAGTTTTCTCAAAAGCG
>NZ_JAAHHX010001008.1:0-1089 GCF_010672065.1 Moorena sp. SIO4A1
ACGAAACAGCGTTGACCCAGATGGAGCAGCTAGTGCGATCGCATCTCGGGCAACCCAAACAGGCAAAGCGGGTTCCCTTAACCTGAATACCAAGACATTTAGCGCTAGCGGACGCGCCTTGGTAACGGTCAGCAGTACAGGTACCGGTGTTGCTGGAACCTTGGACGTCTCTGCTGATACCATCAAACTTGACAATGGTTTCCTCAATGCTGAAACCTCTGCTGGAGACCAAGGGAATATTACCCTCTCTAATGCCAAACTAATTTTCTTACGGAACAACAGTGAGATAACGACTAATGCCAGGGATACTGCTACTGGTGGCAATATCACTATCACCACTGACTTTTTAGTGACATCAAAGGGTAGTAAAATCAGTGCCAATGCCATTTTGGGCCGTGGGGGAAATATCACGATTTCGGCCATTGGAATTTTTAGCGATCGCAGTAGTAAGATTACTGCTTCATCCCAACTTGGTATTGATGGCAGTGTTACTCTCAATACTCCAGAGGTTAACCCCGCCCAAGCCTTAGACAAGCTACCTGTAGATGTAGTGGATACCAGCAATCAAATCATCACCGATTGTGCAGCAAACAGCGTCAATAGTTTTTTAGTTACCGGAAAAGGAGGAATCCCCGCTAACCCAGCTGGGGTATTGCGGGGTCAAGTCGTAGTACCGGATTTGCGGCTAATGGTTGATCAAGGGACTACACAATTAAGCAATAGAAGAAGAAGCCGGAGTTGGAGAAAAAGGAAATTAGGGTATAACAGGCCAGATCAGGCACAACCAATAACGAAGAAGAAATCACCTATCATTGAAGCCCAAGGATGGATAATCAATGAGCAGGGCATTGTGGAGTTGGTTCCTTATCCTGCCCAAGGTAACTATAGTAGTTGGAATAGTAGTTTTAATTATCGATGTTTTAGGCAGTAGGCAGTAGGGAGTCGGGAATCGGGAGTCGGGAATCGGGAGTCGGGAGTCGGGTGAAGAGTGTGGCAAGTGTGGAGAGGGTAACTTAAGTGTACAAAAACTAACTATAGCGAGCTTTTATCATAGCTATGAGGTACACATAATTTTTTACCTATTGCCTA
>NZ_JAAHHX010001009.1:0-1089 GCF_010672065.1 Moorena sp. SIO4A1
CTATAAGTCATAGCTATAAGTGAGACAGGGATTGCTTTGGCACACCGTCAAATGGCTACGACACGACCTTTTGCGTTCCAATCAACAGCAAAATCTTCTCGAGATCATGAGCAATCGACCGGAGTGCCGTGGTGATAGAAGAATAACCGTGGTAGCGTAAGATAGCGATGACTAAACTACGGATCATTGAGAGATTGGCAGGAGCATTACCAAATTGTATCCTAGAACTATCCTCATCAAGTACCACGTCCTTAACCCAATGTAAACGATTTTCAATTCCCCAATGACCACGAATGCCTTGGGCAAATTGTGCGGCATCGAGGCATTTACTACTAATATAATAAGCAAGTTGTTGGTAGGGCTTACCTGCTCTTGTACCGATGCGTTCTACTTTTACCAGACATGCTAGACCAATCCACTCGTCACTTATGCCTCTGAGGTCATCAAAAACAGATACAGTTCTAGTGGTGAGACGGTCACTTCTTTTTTCCCTGCTTATGTCAACACTTATGGGTTGAGTTTTTTGAGTGTTGAGTTTGATTTGTTTGTAGAGATTTTTTTGATTACCTTTCGCAGCAATCACATAGTCGTTTCCACTTTCGACAATTAGTTTTACAGTTTTTTTTGACAGTGTAAAGCATCAAAGCTCAATATTACTCCTTCTATCCCTAAATTGGCTAAAAGCAACTGCACAACGTCAATTTCACTACTTTCTTTATTACGAAATTGTTCTAGGGCTAGGGCGACTCCACAGCGACTACTGAAAACAGAAACTACCGAAACGAAGTCTTGATAAGCTTGAGCATAATTATTCACTGTCCCTTTGATACTTTTGCCATCAACTCCTAACCAATCACCCTCTTGGGTTGGCACAGCATCCCTAATCCAGTTGGTCAAAACTTGGGCTAATTGAGTAAAATCAATACTCATCATTACCCTCCGAAACGTCGAGTCTGAGGGAAAACCCATTGGTGGTAAATCTAAGTTTTCGAGCAAGGCTTGGTGATGACGACGAGCAAAATCTTCCAAGGCTCGATAACCATAACAATCGCTCATCGTTGCCATAATCACCAGCAGCAAAATTAACCA
>NZ_JAAHHX010000101.1:0-16691 GCF_010672065.1 Moorena sp. SIO4A1
TGAAAGTCTCACCGTCAGAAAATGGGTAAAAGAAAGACTGAATCTATTGAACCAGGGAAACTGCGATCGCGAAGAGAGAGTGAACACATCAGAAGGAATGGGGATTGCCTCCATTGTTTTAGGGGTTGCAGCTTTTTACAGTTCCGCTGCCACACTTGGTACTGCGGCAATGGCAATAGGCGGAATTTCCACTTTGTTAACAATGATCGCTGATGCCTCTCATACCAGAAAGATGAAATTTTTTTCCTGGTCGTTCAGTGAGGTTAAAGGTAGTATTAGAGACTTGCAGAACAATGCCCTACCCGAGGCCACCTCCCAAACATACACCAAGGAGCAATTAATGTCGGGAAATTATAACCGACAGATAAGCCTACGAAATAACACCAGTCCTACAGCAGATAAAACAAGAACATCAGAATCTAAAGGTAAGTTCCTGACTCCTTTGGAAGCCTGTGAACTGAGGTTTGTTGAGTCCTCAGTTAGGGAGGTAATTTTATTTCTAGAAAAAAGAGTTCCTCCTCAGCACCGTTGGGATACCTACTTGGAAATGTGCCAAAGCGTGTACGACGACCAGTTAGATTCTCCCTACTTCGACATGCTGGACGAGGTAGCACGAGCTTTTCCAGTCATTCAGACCATAGACGTTCCCGGTGCTGTGCCCCAGATGGGACACCTACCTATGGCGCAGCAGTACCTAAATAATTACCGTGCGTCACAACAAACCCAAGGTTATAACCAACCTCAGTACCAGACCAACGGTCACCAATACCAACAGCCTGAATGGAAAGAAAAGCAACACTATGGAAACAAAGAAGAAGACGAGGTAGTAATTCAGACCCATAGCTATCAACGACCAGGTCCACAGATAAAAAGTGGGTACGATGACTTCCTTGAGAACATTGATAAATCCTGTTGTGTCGTGGGACAGCAGCGTAGTGGCAAGTCTAGAATGGTGGCCTTGGCTTCAAGGCAAAAGGCAGCAGAGGGGTACCGTGTCTACATGGTCAACCTCGCAGCTAAAAAAATAGACCAAGACGGACGATGGGATCACTGTTACTGGAAAGTAGAGGTTGATATCGGTCTTTTGCGCACTGATCCGGCACAAGAGGCAGTAGATGAGGCTAGAGACCTGATTGAGGATTACCTCCACTATGAGGGTCGCAAAATTCTAATCGTTGATGAATGGATGTCGGTAGCATCTAAAGCAAACAAACATCGCAAGATTTTAATCCCATTTGTTGAAGACTGTAACCAAGTAGTAAACGTCGCTATCAGTACAGGTATAGGACAAGGTATTTGCGTAGTATTTATCTGTCCTTACTTTGCTGCTAAAGGACTACAAGACAACGCAACTATCGTGTCTCAACTGCGATTAATCATGACCTTCATCAACAAAGGAGAGGAGATACCTGATCAAAACGGAAACCCACTAACCTATCAAAGCGGAATAGCAAAAGGTATTCAACGTAATTTTCCTGACCAGTACGTTGAATTACCCGACGGTGTCCCTAGTGCCAACAAAAGAGTTTACTGTGCCGACGAAGTGTGGAGGGAATTAGGAGATGAGAGTAACTACAAAAAAGTAAACGTCAAAACTGTCTCTGATCAATCAAAAACTAACCACAATGTAAAAAAAAACGGCTTAGTTAATCTATTAAATGGAACCCCTGAGGAAGTATTACAAGAGGCCATCTCTCGTGCTTATCGTACCGACCATAGAAAGCTGTGGGACTTTGTCGAAAATGACTTGGGATTCACAGAACACGAAGATATTAAATGTGTGATAGACGTTCTAGCTAAATGGATGGAATGTAACGACAACACTCTCGGTAGGAAGTTTATAATTGGCAGTCCCTTCAAGGCAATAGATGCCCGTTATTCCTACTCTGGTTATAAAGATAAAAGAGATGAAACGGTGGCTTTAAATAATGGCATTTGTTGCGTGTGTCAACTAAACAGAGCAGAACAAGCTCATCACCTGAACTACGATGGAAAAAAGGATGAACCCAAGAAAAATATGGTTCCTGTTTGTAAAAAATGTCATTACGATGTTTGCCACTCAGCACTGAATTGGGAGCAGGATTTTACCAGTATCTGGAATTCTCACTCAACCTCAAGTTTTGCTCAACGAATAGTCTCTGAAATGATACTTTGACCGAAATGCAACTCAACGAATTTTCCCGTTGCGATCGCGTATATGCTCTCGTCTTAACTGCTCCTTATCAGAAACTCAAATCTGCTAATAAAGTAGGAAGTAGGTGGGCTTAATTATCCGTAAAATAGAGATTGAGATTAAAAATACTGAAAGCCTCTTTAATAAAGGCTTTCAGCTTCATTTTTCTATTTTGAGTTTTAACGTTTATTTATGTCAACCTACTTAGAGGAGGTATGGTGCCAGAAAAAACTGGCAGAGAAAACTCCTCATATCGAACCGCTCTCAAAATAGTGAAAAGTATCATTCAAGCTTTAAAAACCGCTATATTTCTGAAAATTTCATCATGAAGTATTTTTTCAGCGGCACTTTGGGTTTTTGCATTACTAAGTGATTTTTTAATTATTTGACTTCCAATAAATTCTTCTATAATTCTATCTTGGATTATCTTATTACTTAGATCATCCAATTGTTTTTCAAGAAACTTAGAATCACTTGCTAATCCTCTCAATATAGAATTAGTCTGTAATTCTTTAGCTATTTTTGGAGGTAAACGGTCTAAGTACGGTGTTTTCTCAAAAATAAAGTTGCCAAGGGATTCTCCAAATGCGTTTGCAGTCAAATTTGCTCCTGTATAAACAAATAATCTAGTAGCATATTTACTAGGATACATGTCAGGGTTTTTATTACAAATATCCTCTACAAAGTCCATTAGAGTATTAGTACATGCCACTGTAAGGGGAGCGTAAGGTCCTGAAACCATTCCGATAGTAAGACTAGTTCCCGTTCTAAATAATAATCTCGAAAATCCTAAATCCTCTTTTGTGAAACCACGAGGTGTATATAATGCTTCTGTTGGTGAATAACTCCAATCAGGTTCAAACATCCAGTCTTTCGTCATTGGTAAATGCACCCATTTTCCACGACGAGGTGAACTATTAGTTTCCCTTAGAAAAAAATCCATTTCCCATAGAGAATCATGCAACATCATCCATCCCTCAACAACTATAATAAATATCTTGGAAATTAATGTACTTATTTAAGTATCAGTATTCTTTTTCTGTTTTATGCGAATTTCTTAAAATTAAGTTCATTCGTACTCACAGACACGATCACATTAAGGCTATATATAGTTAGCAAGACTAAGCGGGAAGCCGCCGTAGGTAGCGCGTGAGCACAACAGAGGTCTTAGAGGTAATCAGGCAGAAGTTCCTTAGTTGATCGGTAGTAGCAGCAGAAAGCAGGGAGTAGGAAACAGGGAAGAATAGGTGTGTACTTCACATCCCTGTCAGTCAGATGAGCAAAAAACGAATTGTTATTTATTCTGAGATTGCCACAGTTATCTTGATTATCGTACTAGCGATAATGTCAGTGATCACCCAAAAAAACCTCCAAGCACCAGTAAAAGTTATCCAATAATATATAAATCAATAGCCCATCTACCCGTCTGTGACGTAAAGCCAGGTTCAGTTTATGATGGGGACACTATCAGAGTCATATGCGACTCCGAAGAGAAGAAAATCAGATTTGCCTGTGTTGACGCCCCCCGAGAAGGCTCAACTTCTCGGCATCGAAAGCCGAGATCATCTCAGAAAAGTTCTAGAAGATGGCAGGATGAAAGTCAAAGTGGATGCTATCACCACTGACCGGTATGGCCGTACTGTGGCTGAGCTTTGGGTAAATCGGGGAGACGACTGGTCATTAGTTCAATCTATCCAATCTTCGGATGGTATGGTTTGGGGCTATGAAGCTTATAAATCGGATTGTCCAAATTGGGATGCGATCGTTTCTACTCAACGACGAGCACAGTCGGCTAGAATTGGTGTTTGGGCTGGCCAATCGTTCCCCCATGGGAGTGGAGGAAAGCTAACCGGCGTTGAGCGATCAAAGAAGGAAATCAGATGGTATCCCAACTTGAAATTTTTTTCGTCACCGGGGATGAAGTTCAAATCCTTGACGGAAGGTACAAGGGGCAGACTGGCGTAGTTGCCAATGAGAAACCTAGCACATCCTATCAGAAGGCTAGGATCTGCGTTAACCTGTCCCAGGGTATCAAATGGTTCAAGCGGGACCAGTTGGAGAAAATTACATCAGTTGACGAAGAAACTAAGTCATCTGAGCAAGTTGAATCACCAGTTAATGAGAAAACTGAATCATCTGAGTCATCTGAGTCAGAGGTAAATAGTACAGCTCAATCAGAAGTAACTTATCAATGGCTTGACCCCAACTTAATACACCTAGAAGATGGGACTCAATCACGGACAGCGACTGATGAGAAAGCGATCGCACGATATTCCTTAGAGATGGAAGAGGACCGTTGGGACTGGCAACACGACCCCCCAGTGATTTTCGATGATGGTAAAACTAAGCGTCCAGGTGATGGACACCACCGAATCAAAGCAGCAGCACTAGCCGAGCAGCAGATTCTGTGTGAAGTCCACATCGGAAGCTTGATTGATACTATCCGCTACAGCTGCTCTTCCAACCAGCGCCCGACCTTACACCGCACCAATGCTGATAAGCGGCGGGCGGTTGAGATGATGTTTCAGACGTTAATCGAAGAGTTTGGATCATTAGATGCTATCCCTCGTAGCCAAGGCGGTAAGCGAAAAGGTCTAGATTGGACTAACCGCCGAATCGCTGAACATGTTGGCGTGAGTGCTAGGACAGTAGATAATATTTATTTAGAGCTAGAACTAACCGCGAAAATTGCGCAGTTCATAGAGGGCGATCGCGTTCAAATAATAGAAGACAAAAATCTACCCAATTGGGCATCACCGGGCAAACTTGGGACAGTCAGCGGCAAAGATAAAAAACTGGGGCTACTGGTAAGTTGGGATAACGATACCCCACAACACATCCATCCAGATAAAGTACAGCAAACTGATTTACCCAATCCGAACCCTACCCCAGTACTAAAGAGTATTGAAAGTGAACCCGCTCAGGTTCCCACTCCAGTAGCAAAGGGTATTGAAAGCGAATCCGCTCAGGCTCCTACCCCACCACCATTGGTCAAACAAGAAGTAGAACAGGTGGCTGCACCAGCTGAATTTAAGGAGAAAGATTCACAAATACCTCCTGAGTTACCCCATAACCCAGCACCAGTACTTGATGAGAAGGACTCACAGGTACCCCCTGATGTCCCCCCTGAGGTACCCCACAACCCAGCATCAGAAGATATTGATGAAAGTGAAGAATTTTTCACTATCAAACTTTTACCTGAATCCATGAAGGATATTACTACAGTAGTGGTGAATAATGCTGAACATTTTTCCCATCAGCAAGTCCAGATGATATTGAAAGCACTAGTGACTAAACATGGAATAGGTGAGATTGACGAAATTCTCAATAAGTTGGAGCAGCAACAAGTTGGTTGAAGCTGGAGCCAAGCAATTGACCTAGAGTACACCAAAGCTGTTGAATAAATAGGCAGAGGTGTATGAGGCATCGCCATGAAAATTGACCGTCATGGCCGGGCAAAGATTTTAACCGCAGAAGAAATCCAACTGTTGTTTAATGAAGGGGCAACCCTTGACCCGCCACGAGACCGGGCGCTGTTTGCCGTGATGCTCTACACCGCCTGTCGGGTCAACGAAGCAGTAAACTTGAAAGTTAGGGATGTTTACGATCGCAAAGGTTTCGTGCGTCCCGTTGTTCTGTTTCGGAAAGGTAACACAAAGGGTAAGCTTGCCACCCGGACCATCCCGGTACTAGAAGATTTACGAAAGTACTTAACTGACTATCACCCTCCTAAGTGGGCAGACTACCTATTCCCCGGCAGACATGGGAAAAAACACATCACCTCAGATGCCGCCAGCTGGATCCTTCGTGAAGCGTGTAAGCGGGTGGACATAGAAGGAGTCAGTACTCACAGTTTCCGCAGGACAGCACTCACCCAACTAAGCAACGCAGGAATTCCCCTGCGGGTAATCCAGGAAATATCCGGGCATCGGACACTAGACGAATTGTACAAGTACTTGGAAGTGAAGCCCGAGCAGGTAAAGGGAGCCATCAGTGCCTTATCAATGCTTGCCCCTGTTGAATCCACTGAACCTGCGCCAGATTACACCGGCAAATCGACTTTACCCGATGTAACTAATACCCCTTAAATCATTACCTGCTCGAAACCCCTGAATGCGATGCGCTATGACAAGTATGGATAGGGTGAGGGGGGGTTCAGGAATGAAAAATTTCCGGAAAACAAGAGGGTAAGCGGTCTTGTCAAACCAAAAGAGGCAGCTATCTTTTTACCAAAATGATGGGTTTATCCTGATATATGAGGTTTTACATGAGATTTATCTAGCAGTTCTAAATGATTCGTGAAATATATTGGCTAAAGTGATCGCTATAACCTTTTCCCAGCAACGATTCCAGATTTGTCTGATTTTACAAATTATTTAGAATTACTTAATGAGTTTTATAAGGTGTTTATCCAGATATAATTTTAATAGTTAAACAATCCGTATTCTGAGGTACGTTACTAATGTCAAAATTAAAACAATTGTTTTCCGCTTTCCTAACCATTTGTTTAAGCCTTACCCTCAGCCTGTCCTTGATTTTAGTGCCCCCTGCTTATGCCGAAAATGCCTTGAATTTGGATTCGGATATTCAATTGCTAACTGAAGATACTGAGACACTTCCTCCGAGGACAGGTCAACGTATTTTCACTAAAACTAACTACCTTGCTGTAAACCCGTGTGTTCAAGAAACGGTAACAATTTTATTGTATCCAAGTAGTTCCCCATACTTCCTAAAACCTAGGCAGTTCATATTTTTTAACTCTGGTAGCAATGACCTGGTAGTTAACAACAGCTATAGCTGTTCGGTTACTTTGGTCTTACGAAAATAAGATTCTCAGAATATTTACCGGAAATATATCACTTATGTTGAGTCTTTGTACTAAATCTCTAGTTACCTAATAGGTTTGTTTAACCTTGCTCTGGTGGTACTTAGCTAGTTGATTCTACGACATCGAACAGCTCTCGGTGGTATCTACTTTAGGTGGAATTACTTCAACTTGCGGTAGTTCTAATTTTTTTTGAAAAACCCACCTCTTAGAGGCGGGTTTTAGTTTTTACAATTTGAACCCAAGGTACCATTAGGACGCTTCTGATTCGACCAATCGCTTCACCAAGGCGTGTGCTTGACTATATTTTGAATCCTTGCGTCCATTTTAGTAGTATCCCAAGTAATCTCTACTGTCTTAGGTATTGAGCGCGTCTCAGTATATAGCTCAACCACAGCGCGAATTTGTAATATCGGTAATCCCCATTGTCAGAAGTCCCCTTCTGATAAGCACATCGCGTGTGACCCTCACTACCACATCGCTCTCTCTCACCACAGCTCTACCCTTGACTGGGCATCCAGCACGGGTCTATCTGAACAGCTTGAGTCCGGGGTCGCAGCCAACAATGAGGCAAGCTTTGGATATGATCGCATCCCTACTCACCAATAACGAATGCGATGCAGACACCCTTAACTGGGCAGCCCTCACTTACCAGCACACCGCTGCCGTTCAAGCCGCACTACTAGAAATAAATGCCCCGGCCACAGTTCAAAAAAAGATGGCAGCGCTCAGGGGAGTATTAACTGTGGCAAAGAAGTTGAAACTGATGGATCCAGAAGATTATGAGGCGGCGGTGGATTTGCCCAGGATTAAGAATCATCCCTTACCCAGAGGTCGAGCACTAACTCAAGAAGAAATTACGGCACTCATTAAGGTGTGTGCCTCTGACACAACCAACCAAGGAGTTAGGGATATAGCCCTAATTGGCATCCTACGGGGTACAGGACTGCGACGGGCAGAGGTGGTAAAGCTGGAAGTGCGGGATTTTGATGGTGATAGTGGTGCATTGGAAGTGCGTCAGGGTAAGGGAGGGAAGGATAGGACCGTCTATTTACCGGAAGGTGCGATCGCGTTTGTGAATGATTGGTTGAGCACGAGGGGTAAACAACCAGGGGCACTGTTGTGCCCCATACGCAAAGGTGGGCAGATAGAGTACAGAACTATGACCCCCCAGGCCGTGTTGTTGATTTTGCAGAAGCGGGCTAAAGAAGCTGGGGTGGAATCCTTTAGTCCTCATGATTTTCGCAGGACCTTCTGCTCTGATTTACTGGATGCTGGAATTGACATCGTGACGGTACAAAAGTTAGCTGGTCACGCTTCCCCTGTGACTACCGCTAAGTACGACCGGCGGGGTGAGGAGGTTAAGCGTAGGGCGGTGCAGAAGTTGGGGTTTTAGGAGGAGGGGCGAAGGCCATAATGTTTCCTGAGGTCATGCTACGCGATTCGACCTAGGAGACGCTACACAAACGCAAGGAAACGGTCGGGAAAATGCGATTGCTCTTTAGGGGGAAATAAGTGTGTAATAGTTTTGACCAATTTACGGACAGTGACTGACATCATCAGACAAGTCTGAAATCCTTACATAAGCGAGATGCACCCTGGATTTCAGCGATAATGGTAAATTTTTTGGCGTTGCTGAATCAAGGAATGAATGGGCGATTATCTGATTTTGTTAAAGCCCCCGTTGGTTCCCCAACTTTGGGGGACTTTAAGAGTTTTGTTCCCCCCAAAATTGGGGGGCTAGGGGGCAAAACCATACCCAGAATCAGCAACGCCATTAAGTTTACCCTTCGTTTTTGAGATGACTTATTATTGAACATCTGCAGTAACTAGGGCGGTAACATAGCCTGAGTATGGATCGTCGAAGTTTCTGTCGGCTAATTGGCACTCAACACGGAACCTAACAGTGTTTTGCTCAATAGAAAGAATATCTGTATCAGCTTCTAGAACATTAAATGGGCGATCAGGGGCAGCAAAGTCAAGTGAAAACCCATTGAGTGCGACGCCAGCTCGTAATACTCTGGAACTGAATACGGCTGCTCCTTCAATACTTCTACGCCCAGTACCCTGGGGAATCGTAATACTAACAGCGCGAAAATCTACAGACATGATAATATCCTCAATTTCAATTAACATATTTTTAAAATGCCTGATTTAACATAGACTTCGCAGTACCCTTAAGGGTACCTTTTGTGTAATGGAACAGTGATCGCTTTTTGGGCTAATGCTAGGGAAGCTGTTATAAAGTGTCAACGGAGCTGAATTTATTGCTATGGCTTACACACAGGCTTTAGAGTCGCTTATGTATCAAAACTTAACATAGTTCCGTCTTTAGTTAGTGTCGGAACTTTTTCATCAAATTGGGACTGAATTTAGGAGTTTTGGACTCAAAAATTAGATCAAACAAGGGAAAGTTCTGACTCCAAAAGCTCATACAGAACTTTGGAGTCAAGCATGGCACTTTATGGTAGCTTCCCTAGCATTACGCCTTTTTCTGTGGCAGATAGATAATGTCATTTGATTGGAAGTAGGGATGATATCAGGAATGACATCAATGGCATGCTCCAACCTAAACAGGTTAGCGGGAGACCCCTTACCTGTTTAGGTTGGATACTCAGAGGTGTTTTCAAGTGTACTTGAATAGACTACACACCCATCGGCTATGGGACAGGTTTACGGGATGTGATTCTCGCCCTGGATACGCTACGTGATCGCAACCGTCAACAGTCCGGTTTCAAAACTCGCCCGTCCCTCTACCTTCAACATAGTGGCGGGCGCATTTATTGATACATTGATGCAGTGCGATTCTCCTACAGAGACGCTGCGCGATCGCAGCCATCGGGTTAAGTATCAAAGTGGTTTGCCTATACTCCACTCTTAGATTGCTTTCCGGAAAGTGTGAAATAGTTTATTGGAGTAATTTTTGCTGTATCCTTTACCATATATGAATCATAACCAGTCAAGCCTCATGTAGAATTCCCTTATTGCTTTCCGGAAAGTATCCATCAATTAGGAAAAATTGATAAAGTTTCATTTAACAAGTCCACACACAGAAATCATCATAGTGGCGGGCGCATCTGAGGACTTACTCGTCCTTCCATTACATTAACCCTCCGCATATAAGCGGCAATATTCGAGAACCTACCATCTATATCACCCTCCGCATAGTGCAGACACTACGCAATCCCAAACAACTACCTACACCTCAACCCTCAGCACACACCCGACACCACCTATCCACAAAACCCCCAGCACACACCCGAAAACAAAAACACCGTGTACCCGAAAAAGAACCTCTAGGGCAGAAACTGAGAACAGAAACTCCAGCCGTCGAGCTTCAACAACTGGGGAAACATTGGAATAAAAATCTCCCGGTGCTCAACTCAACCAATTATTTCGCTGCTCTATCTCCCCCAGACTTAACAACAACTACATCCTCGTAACCAGGGGATTTACATTTTCACCAATGGTGGTTATTGATAAAGGCTTGTAACAGCAATTGTTCAAGCCTTTATCACCATTCTCATTGAGCAGCGTACCCCAGAATTCTGGGGTCATCTCAGAAATTTTTTCTCAGCACTGTACATAATATGGAATCGCGAAAAAAAAATGTCTAAACAGAATTCTGCACCTGAGGGGGCGATTCGCCCCGAAACACTCATGAGCGAACTCTCTATTAAAAAAGACGCTTACTATAAGGACTTGAACCATTTGAAAATAGAAGCACAGACTGATTCAGAAGGTAAAGCTTACCTAACTTTAGAGCAAGCTGACCAAGTCCGTGCTCTGCGAAGCCATGTCAAGAAAACTGGGAAAAGAAGTGGCTTCTATAATAATTCAATTGTTAAAGCTGATGATAGCAACCTCGCAAAAGAGAGCCAAGCTACAACTTCAGAAATCGAAGGAGATGTATACGTTAAGCCGGAAAACCCGACTGATCAGTTTGATGTAAATAACCTAATGAGGTCAGCAGCTGAACTTAAAGCTTATGAGATGGCTGTGCCTGACTTGGTGAAAAGAGCTTTGGCCGACAAAATGGTTTGGGATGATTTGCCGGAGGATTTGCAACAGAAGATAACCGATGCCGAGGAAGCGGCTAACCCAAAATATACTCCCGTTTCGATAGCAGACAAACTGTTAGCTCAAAGTCGAGGCGGGAGTTAGGGAAAGATTTTGAGAGAGCTTGCACTGCTGTTAGAGCTGGTCATTCTCTACTCATCCTTGGGGAGGCTGGGGTGGGTAAAGGTGAGTTTGCCCAGGGGCTTTATGAGGAACTGCTGGGAGAGTTTTCAGCTGCGATCGCAATCTACAAGGGAAGTGGGAAAAAGTTCTTTCAAGCCCTGGCCTTCCAGCTGAACATCCCGACGGAAAACGATGAAGGTAAGCCCCTGACTATGGATCAGCTGAAGGAGGAAATCGCAGCTAACTGTAATGACAGTACACTATTGATTTTCCCGGAAGCGAAACGACTGACCACTGGGATTAGGTATTGGTTGGAAGACTTAATGGCTAGTGGGGTCAGGGTGGTTTGTCTGGCTGTGGCCAATCCTGGCCGAGACATCTTTCTGGAAATGCTGGAAATTGAGCTAGAGATGCCTTCTGATCAGCGGATTCGGGAAGTGATGCGGTCGGAGGCGAAGCGCCAGGGGTTGAATCTTTCGGAATCCCGACTAGCTGAACTCCAGCCACTAGCTGGACGTAACCCGATGGTGGCTAAGAAGGTGGTCAGGAATGAGTCACTTGGACTGAAACAGCATAAACCAGAGCATACTCAATATGTGGTGATCATGCCTATTATCATTGCTGCTCTGATGAGCTTTGGTATCATCCGTTTCATCGGTATGGGGACTGGGAATAAGTCACTCTATATATTTGGTGGAGTTAGCCTGGTGGCTGGCATGACCCTTAAGCAACTAGGTTCCATTCGTGGTGCAAGAAAGAGGTTAGGGCAGTAATTATGATGAGCATAACCCACAGCTTGATTGCAGCAGCAGGAACTAGCTTGGTTTTGGGAACTGCTGACCCATTGCTGTTGGGGTTGGCTGTAGTTGGTGCCCAGATTCCGGATATTGATACTACTACGAGCACTATCGGGAAAATCTTTTATCCTATCTCCAGCTGGATTGAGAACCGTTTCCCACATCGAACCATCACTCATTCTCTGCTGGCCACTGCTACTATTGCTGCTGTGTCGGTGGTTGTGGGACATTTTTGGTTGGGGGATTGGAAGGGTGCGATCGCTTTCCCTTTGGGTCATTTACTGGCCTGTTTCTCAGATACCTTCACTAAGCAGGGGGTTCAGCTCTTCTGGCCTGAGCCTGCTTGGGCTGTATCTGTCAGTAACCCCAGACGACGGATTAAAACTGGGGGTGCTGCTGAGCTGTGGGTACTAGCTTTTGCCACAGCGTTACTAATCGTTGGTATCTGGTTAGCCAATGGTGGCGGGATTACGACTAAGGTTACTCAGAGTCTTGGTCTCAGGGATGGTGCGATTACCACTTACAACCAGAACGCTAGCACTAATCATATCTATGCCGAAATTACTGGTGTCTGGGCTAGCGATCGCTCTGATGCGTCTGGCCGCTACTGGATTATCGACACTGCTGGGAGTGAGTTTATTGTTACGGATGGGAGGGGTATCTATAAGACCGGGGAACAGATTACTGTGTCTAAGCTCACTACCAATATTGGTCAACCAGCTCAAACCACAGTCAAGACTTTGAGCTGGGACAATGAAGACCCTATCCCTGGATTACAGCAGCTGGTAGCACAATACCCTGGTGCTGCGATTTTTGTTAATGGTCAAGTAGCGGTAGATTTCCCGGAGGATGTGAAACCAGCGGCACAGCTTAATCAACTTCAGATTGTTAGTGTGAGCGGCTCGACAGTAAGGTTCACCTATTGTCCACTGACTACAGCTATCACTAAGTTGACTGATCAGTACGCTGTGGGAAACCTAAGTGTGAAGGTAATCACACCAGCAGCAGATGAATTATGGAATGGGTAACTAACTTAATCGGGATTAGTATTGCTGGCACGGCAGCGGTGCTGGTTGCAGCTAGTCCAAGTCAAGTTTCTCTTGAACCAGTACCTGATGGCATTACCCCGGTTACACAGATTCAGCCCACTGCGCCAAAACGCCACCGGATAAACGTAACAGTGACGGCACCGGAGGATATTAAGGTGAAGCAGGGGGATAGGGTAAAGGTAGGTGAAACTCTGTCGGACCGCACTGCTCAACGAAAAACACTGGAGGCAAGACGGAACCAGCTGCAAATTGCGATCAATCAGATGAGTTTACCGTTACCTCCTATCCAACAACCACCAACACCTTCTTTCAGTGAGGAAGAGGCTGCGATCGCGAAGGCTCGGAATGATTTAGCATTGGTCGAAATGGAAATTGAAGCAGCTCCACCCCTCCGCTTCAAGATGGATTATCTCAATGTCATCCACGACCAAGATAAAATCCAGAGACGACAACGGTTACAGGAAAAGCAAATTAAAACGCAGATTGCGATCGATTCTGCTATTGCTCGGTTGAATGCTGCTAAAACTCGTTACCAACAGCAGATTTACCGACATTCTTTGGAAATGATGACCTATCAAACTAATTTGCAGCGGCAGCAGTACCAGCTGGCATCTTTGGTGAAGCAATCCCAAGAAGTGGAGAAAGAGCTGGCAGAGTTGAGTATTGTGCGATTCTCCTAGGGAGACGCTACGCGAACGCCCTATGCTGGTCGGGTGAGACGAGTGAAGATTGTTTCACAGACGGACCGGGTGATCACGGCTGAGATAACTCTTGATGTTAGGGATGGTAGTTAATACTGAGCTAAAACGCATTTAAAATGCGTTTTAGCAAGGCAATAGGCAATAGGCAATAGGTAAGGATTCAGGTAGGGGATTGACAATTACCCAGTAAGGATTTTAGGTTGCATGTCACCCCCCCAGCTACACCGTAGCCAAATCACTACATCTTTACCACTACCGAAGAATCAAACTCAGCCCCTCATCCCTTCCCCCGACACCTGAATTCTTACATAAACTTTGCATTATAGCTTATTTCGTCGCCCCCCAGGTCGCCCCTTCAGGTTTCCCCCTGCATCTTTATTGAATCTTCATTTAGTTAAAGATTTAGAAAGTTTTCTGTAAAAAAAATAAATTTTATCTGAGTTAGATATAGAATTTGATTGGAGCAAAATAAGCCATCAATACCAAGAGTTGATTTAACTCTTAATTACTTACATCCAGGTTAAAAGTATCTGTCTTCGATATGTCAGTTCATGGTGCTCCCTTAGTGGGATTTTGATAAATATTATACTCAAAATTTGCTTTCCGATGTTTTTATGAAATTGACCTTTTTACCTTATCCATTAAAGGTGCTCAAAACTGTCAAAGTCCCTCTATAGTAAGGCGAGACAGTAATGGCTAGAGACGTTTGTTTTTGAAATTCCCCCATGGTATCTTCTCTCAGGATACCTTTTCTAGAGTCTTTGCATTTTGTATTAATTGACCCCTAGCATAAAGCAGCGTAGGTTTTATTTTATTATAGTAAACCAACAATATAGCGCTGTTTATATAGTAGGATAAGTTTTGTTTGCACCACTTTCAAATCCATCTTTTTTTTTATCTAAATACAGTTGTTAAATTGAGGATAATTTGATGACAACACTTAATTTCATTTTGCTATTTGGAACATCTGAACAAAACCTATTTGGGACTGAAGCATTTAGTTTAATTGACCAGAGGTCTTTTGATGTTAACTTTAATGAATCATTCAATACAGGCTTTACCATACCTATTCCTTTTTCTGAGGATATAGATATAGGTTTAAGTGCCTTTGCTCAAGCTAGAGAAACTGGTCTTCAAAGCACATTGGAACTGGAAAGTGGCACTATCGATGCGTTTTTACCAATTGAATTGTTGTTAGATATACCCGAAGAACCAGTGCGAGAAGGTGAAAGTTTTACTATTCAATCCAGTTTCTCTTTGGGGACAGTTCCTATTCCCCTACCTATCCCACTTCTAACAGACATCCCATTTCTACCAGACGTAACTATTAATATTGAACCTTTTTTTACGACATCAAGTCCGAACGCATCATACAACCTGGATTTTACCTTTGATGTGGCAGCCGGTATAGCTTTAAATCCTTTTTTTGAAATAGGATTCGATGAAAATGGAACTGTCAACCTAGTGAATTTTGATAGTGCTGACTTATCCACTTCTTTTACCAGCCCTCTCGCCAGCCTTGATGTATCTTTTCCCAATGTAGAAACTTTTGGAACTCTGACTTCCCCGAATTCTAACCAATTAACCTCTTCCGGGTCAGACCAATTTGTCAGCGGTTCTCTCGACCTAGATTTTATCGCAACTAGCTTATTTGGACTGCCACCACTTCAAAATAGTATAACATTCTTAGACTTTACAATCCCCATTCCCATTCCCTTCGTACCCGATATTGACATTGAGGCTAGGCTTGAATACAACCTCTTAGATATAGAGGCTTCTGCGAATCTATCGTTGATTCAAGAATTTTCTTTAAGCGACATCAGACTACCCGGATTACTCACTTTAGAAGATGGAACTACAATTCCTTTCAATGTTGGGGAAGAGATAGCAATCACTGTCCCTAATAATGTTGGAGAATCCCTTGACATTAATGCTTTGATTGATGTTGATGCACTTTTCAGTAATGATACAGATTTGGGTCTTGATTTTAATCTAGATTTTCTTGTAGGAGAAGTTGAACTCGAACTTCCTATAATCCCTGATCTTTCTTTTGGTCCTCTTTTTGAAGATAGTGTAGGGATATTTGATACTTCGTTTGATATCTTTGAAAACACATTTGACTTGGGCGGTTTCAACCAAGAGGAAATTAATTTCCAAGTGGAAGTGATGCCCAATACTATCATTGTTATTAATGGGAGCGATGGTGATGATCAGTTGTTTGGAGACGAAGATAATAATACGCTCTTAGGTGGTAGCGGTCAAGATCTTCTCTTCGGGGGCGCTAATGATGATAACCTAGACGGTGGTGATGGTGATGATCAGTTATTTGGAGAGGCTGGCAACGATACTCTTACAGGTGGTCAAGGTCAAGATCTTCTCTTCGGTGGTAGCGGTAACGACCTTCTCAATGGTGGTACTGGCGATAACACTTTAACTGGTGGCAGTGGACAGGATATCTTTGTCTTATCAATAGAAGGCAAAAACACCATTTTTGACTTTGAAGATGGTCTAGATTTATTACGGTTAGAGGGAGGTCTGACGTTTAGTTCGCTTTCTATCTTTGAACAAAATGGGGACACCTGGATTACAACCCAAAATAATCAACCTTTAGCTTTCTTGACTGGTGTGAATACTAGTATGATTACTTCTGCCGATTTTGTGTTATCTAGCTGAAGCGGTAACAAAAATGCTTATAAAACACAAAGGGCTGGGTTAGCAAGCTCCCCTTGGAGTTGGAATGACTTGGTTACTTATCCCACACTTTTGGGCTGACACAGCTAAAGTAGTACTACCATTGAGGGATGGGCGGAGGCTTAGGGTTAGCTATCAGCTATCGTCCCCTGTTCCCTGTTCCTGTTCGACACGCCAAGCAGTTTCCCTCCCAATCTTCCCCGATTTAACAAACAACCACGAACCCCTCCTATAAGTATCCTCACCCTTCCTGGTGTGAGGTTTTACTTTTAT
>NZ_JAAHHX010001010.1:0-1088 GCF_010672065.1 Moorena sp. SIO4A1
GGGATGGGATCCCCTAAAAGCAGCAGTGAAGTTAGCCCATGAGCGAGGGATGGAATTGCACGCTTGGGTTTGGATGTTTGCTGCAGCTAACCAGCGGCACAATGCGGTTTTGGATCAACCAGCAGACCCCAAGGCTAGATAAGGATTAGAAGAAGCATCAACAGTTTTAAGTTCAAAATTGCTTGGACTTCCACCGTCTGGGTTACTCGGTACCCTAACCGCAGCCTCTCGGTTATCGATTCCCCAACAACGGAACGCGCCACTCCAACAATGAGGGCGAATCCGTCGATAAGAATTAGTACTGGGTGTGGTTAGTGCCATTAAAGCAGGTAAATGCTGTAAAATTCCAGCAATAAACTGACAGGCGACTTGGGAAAGTCCCCCATCCCCTTCTGGATTGAGTAACAGGTTTTTCCCATCCCGCCATAGGCTGAGGTGGAGGTGACAACCATTACCAGCTTGGTCAGCTAGGATTTTGGGCAGAAATGAGGCAACCAGGTGATGTTGAAATGCGATCGCTTTTACTGTCTCCCGGAAGGCTATTTGTTGATCTGCCGCTGGTAGGGCTTGGGTGTATAGTATAGAAATTTCCTGTTGACCAGGACCAGATTCTGGGTAATACTGCTCTACAGGCATCCCTTGCTCCACCAAGGCTTCAGCAATGTGGTCAATCACCTGCTGATGTTGATCCATTGCCAGCGTCGAGGCAAATACGGTATTGTCTACCGGTAGAATCCCCTCAGGAGTTGGCTGCAGCAGGTAAAACTCATTTTCAAATGCAGCAACCACTTGTAAGCCCTCACTTTCCGCTTCTGCTACCATCCTTTTGAGGAAGTTTCGGGGACAACAGGGCCATGGGCTACCATTGTTGACCATATCCCCAAACACACGGGCATGACCAGGAGCATAGGGTAAGGAGGTTAAGGTTTCCCAATCCGGTACTAAGCGGATTTCACCGATAGGTCCCAAGCCACTGCCTGGGACTGGGACATCATACATCACCGGTAGAGCTTGCTGGGCTGCTGAAATGCCCACACCGTGCTTGAGGTAGTCTGGTAAGGTTTTCCAGTGGACTGCTTTACCACGGA
>NZ_JAAHHX010001011.1:0-1088 GCF_010672065.1 Moorena sp. SIO4A1
CGCGCACGGGTGCGCGTTCAGCCGTCAGCTATCAGCTATCAGCTTATGGGTTAGGTCACAGCGTCGAAGCCTGTGCCACGCTAGAAGCCAAAGCCCATGCTACTTGAGGTGCTAGCAGGCGCTTTAACTGCACGGGTTCGGATCAGTAAAACGAGCAAGGATTTTAAACCAGCCGTACCAGCCCGTCACCTTATTTACTACCTCCCGTTGATTAACTGACCGCTAAGGGCTGTTCGCGCAGCTTGCGCGTAGCGCATTAGCTGAATGCTTACCCGATTACCTGTAAACTCTTTGCTGGCTACAAAACACTTAAGGATTAAAGACTAAGGTTTAAGGAGTATCGATAAATTCAGTTCTTGGAAAGGTTCGGAATCTGGCTTAATCTCAATTTGATTCGGTTGAGCCGATTCACCATTAATCAGTAAATTATACTTACCCTGCTGCAAGCCTTCTAAATAAAAGACCCCAGCACCGTTGGTAATCGAAAAAATCGATTTTCCTGAATCAACTGGTACTGCTTCTACCTTCGCCCCCTGCACCGCTTCTCCCGTAGTATCAGTTACTACACCTGCAAAGGTGTAGGATAGTACCATTGGCACAGTAACCGGAGTATAGCTACCCGGCACCACCTCCACTGCATAAGCGGATTCCTCGGGTTTCCAGTCGATGGGATATCCGGCAGGGTCAAGGTCGAGGCGATAGGTGTCAGGGTCGAGTTTGACAAAAATCCCATTGTTGCGAATGTCTGGTCGAAACGAGGTTATCGATTTATTATTCAGCAGTAACAGTAAATCCGGCTCTTCGACGTAAATTTCTTCCCCTTTATCTCGCTTACCATTGCCATTGTTGTCAAAGAATGGCTGAATTAACAATCCTCCTCGGCTGCGTAAGCGGTCAAAGCGGGTGTCGGCACCGCTAATCCCTGATTGGACATTGATATTGGGAGAAAGCTCAATCCTGAAAGTGCTGCCATCAGAGCTAGTAGATATTTCTTGGTAACGTAACCGCAATACTAATCCGGGAATCACCGCACTGGAAGCTGAGGCAATCAATCCATTACCCCGAGAACCGAAGCCATAGCCGAAATC
>NZ_JAAHHX010001012.1:0-1088 GCF_010672065.1 Moorena sp. SIO4A1
GCCAGCCCTTGCAGTCTTCTCCCTCTTCAGGTTGCTCTGGTCTCCTTTCGCTAGACGAGTTTATCTATCAGGTAAATGCCATAGCGCCCCAAGACATGAGTATGGAGAGGTTCAAAGAGCTTGCGGCGAACCTTAATTTGAGTCAAAAGCTAATCGAGCAATCTATTAGTTTTAAAGAGAGTGACTACCATCGCCGCTTAGTTTGTATGACCCTTTTTGGTGGTATTTTTGTTATTTCTTGGGAGCCGGGTCAGTTTTCACAAATACATACCCACGGAGAGGAAATTAGCATAATCCGTGTCTACAAAGGAACCCTTACCCACCGCTTTTATGATCCAGTGGAGCACTTACAAGGAAAGCAGGGCTACCGAACAAAGGACGAGAAAAAGTTCACAGAAGGTGAGTTAGTCTGCGTTGGGTTTGATCAGACTCACCAACTTGCTAACGAGTCCCAAGAAAGACTGGTTACTGTGCATGTTCGTTTCTTCAAACAAAGACTTATATCCTGTGAACCTGTAGAAAATTGTGAACCGGATACATCTTGTCCTGATTTAGTTGATAGGCGAAAATGATCGGCTTGGCCCTTGCTGATCGCAATTGAGTCTAGCTTTTTGTTATTGGGCAGAGCAGAAACTATTTTTATAGTCTGCCCTATCAACCGTGACAATCGTGACAACATAAGTGATTCCATTTACACCAGTTTGCATGATCAGGAGAAGAATTTAAATGGTCAAACCACAACCAGGTGAAAATTGCTTCTACCAGGGGGGGATGATGAAACAGGAAGAACTTGCCAACCTTTTAGATTCACTATCGATTAAAATAAAAGTTTGGCTGTGCCAATTTAAACTTCAGGGCAAGTATACCCATGAAGACATCAAAAACGATGTCTTTTTACTTGTCCAAAAACTAATCGAATCCGGGAGACTAGAGTTGCATTTAGACGTTGATGGGGTACTTTATATGCTTCTAATTAAGGGTGACTTAAAAGAGCCAATTATTAATCCAAGGGCTTGGTTGCGAAAAGTTGCATTGAATTACATAAGGGCACTGCACCGTGAGCATAAGAGGTTTTTAGATATTACTTC
>NZ_JAAHHX010001013.1:0-1088 GCF_010672065.1 Moorena sp. SIO4A1
TCAGCCATGGCTATCACTATTTATTTTTGATGATTCCATTCGCCATTGTTGGTCTTTTTTTATTGCCGACGCTGTCAGAAATGGTAAAGGGAAAAAACTTTTGCGAGGTTCCGAGTGAGAAACCATTTCCCATTTCCATCAGTGTACAGCCCAATGATTCTATCTATCGCGAAATATTTGGAGAGCGGAACTGTTCACCGCACAGGCTAATCTTAAGGTTACCTGCAAATGCCATAATAAAAAGCCAAGGCGAAAATAGCTTTAAAAATCAGCGTCATACTCCCAAAATTTCAACAATACTTACTTTTTCTCATCAACCTGAAACTTTTTACATAAGGCGTATAGATCAGCTTAAAGATGGTCTATATTTCAGTTATGAAGATAGTTGTTCTGCTGCTAAATGGTCTAGTGATCAAGAGCAAGCAATTCTTCATGTAAGCATAGAAAGGAATTTGCTAATTAATGATCCAGATATTAAAGGTATGATTTTTATAGTGTCTCTTCCAGCTGAGATGAGAGAAACTAAACCGAAGATTGTAATTGATAGGTATACCTGGGATAGAGTGGGAGCTCAAAAGAGTTTTCGACTTAGAGAATATCCAAAGTTTGCGGTAGCTTTGAAAGAAAATGATAAACCTAAAGATAATAAACTTTATGATTTTGATAGCGGAGATATAGTGAAAAAAAAACTTTCAAATGAACTATTTAAGTTAGTCAAAAAAGGAGGTGTATATATAGAAAAATATGTCGCTAATACTTCTAATACTTCAAGAATTAAAGGTAAAATAGTTAAGTATGATCGCGATCAACTTCCTTCTAGTTGTGCGATACCAAAGGATTGGAATTCATAATAAAAACCGTAAAAAAATATACAGATTTGTTTGTTTGAGGCATCATGAATAATAGTAGCCCAGAAACCCAGGAAATTTTTGATCAAAAAATAGTAAACAAGCCGGAGTATCGCAAACAACTTGAAGATAGATATCGCAATCAAGAACAAACAAACTTTTTTTGGATTTGTTTATTAGCAGGAATTTTACTAATTTCTAGCATAGCTCAGTTTGCCATACTAGACTATGCTTTAGGAA
>NZ_JAAHHX010001014.1:0-1087 GCF_010672065.1 Moorena sp. SIO4A1
CTACATTAGCGTTTAGCTCAAAGCAATAAGCAATTAGCTTATTGCCCACATTCCGCAGGTTGGTCAGAGCAATAGATAATATTTTTGGCAGGAGGCACCAAGAAACTGAAGAATCCTTTGATGCTCCTGGGTTAAGTTAACAATTTGCTCAAATTCCCCCAGGGTGACCAAATGAATCGACTGAAAGCACTGAAATACCCAACGCATTGTTGGGGTAGCCGTTGGTTTACCTAATTGGTTCTTAAGAGTTTGCTTAGCTTTGGCCAGAGCTTGGCGTAAGGCTCTTTGTGCTAAAGTATAAACTAATAAACAAAGACCCATCACCATCGCCAAGGCAGCTACACGCTCAGGAGTCTTGAGGAAAACACTGCTGGTAAAAAACATTGGATCTTTGAGAAAACGGAAACCTCTTTCAGTACATTGTTGTCTTTTGTACTCACAGAGCATATCGTCTTCAGACAAGGATTCAGAGTCTAGAACATTGGTAGCCAGAATAAAGCGTCCAGCCCTTCTACGAGCTTTGGCAACAACTTGTTTTTTCAAAGTCAAGCTACCTTGCAGACGATAGTGATAGCCATCTCGAAGTTGACCTGTTCGTGGTCGTCCAGGCTGATTGTAGTAAGGGTATGGCACAACTTCTATCTGAGTGAAGCGATGATAGCGCAGTTGTTTGTTCACGAATTGTGCTGCGGCCATAGCATCAGGAGCACAGGCAAAGTTTCGTTGTTCTAACTGCTTGAGCTGCTTTTGGGCTTTGTGATGATGCTGTTGAATTTTTTGTTCGAGGTGCAACAGGTCAACTTCTTTTCTAGCGTCACTTTCGACAACTAGCCATCGCTGCTTGATGTCACCATAGGTGCTACAGACACAAGCTATACGGTATCCTGTTAATTGGCCTCGATTGAAGGCTTCTTCAGACAATTGCTCGATTAACTCGCTTAGCTGCTTTGAGAGTTGCACCGGACTCGGCTGAGCCATTGCAAATGGGTCAATGACTGAAGGTTCTCCTCGACCTACAGAGCAGCATCGGCTACAAATAAAGCTTCACACTGCCATTGTTCTCGAAACTCTGCCATCAGTTGGGCAA
>NZ_JAAHHX010001015.1:0-1086 GCF_010672065.1 Moorena sp. SIO4A1
ATGATTGGGATGAATCTGACAATCTAATTCTCCGCTATACCTATGAATTCATGCCCAAAGGTATTATCACTCGGTTTATTGTGGTAATGCATAAGTGGATTTGCCAGCAGCAATATGTCTGGAGAAGTGGTGTTATCTTAAACAAAGATAACACCAAAGCAGAAGTAATTGAATATTACGAACAGCGAGAAATTAAAATTAGAGTTACTGGTAGACATAAACGAGACTTGTTGACTACTGTTACTTACGAACTAGATCAGATCCATGATTCTTATAACCGATTGAAGTGTACTAAGTTAATCCCTTGTAATTGTTCTACTTGCAAAAACAGTCAAAATCCTTATTTCTATGAATTTGATAAATTAAAAGAGCGGATTGCTTATCGTAAGAATACGATTGAATGTGGTAGTCCTCCCTATAAGACAGTTGAAGTATTACGTTTAATTGATGATGTGATAGGTTTAAAGCAGTTCAATAAAGATGAAGAACCAGATATCTATCGACAGCCAAACAAAGCTGATAGATCTATTACTATTAATATAGATGCTACAGGGAGTAAAACTATGTCTGAAAAAAGCGAATTCAACGTTGGGGACGGGAGTACGGTAATAGGAGCAGCAGGTAGAGAGTCTAACAACAATACTATCAACGCTACCGTCAATGAGTCACCAACAGAGAAGAAATGGAATCTCTCAAATAAACTTGCTCTGATCGGCATAATAGCAACTTTAGTTGTAGGATTAGGGGCATGGCTGTTTAGCGGACTTCTTAATGACAAGGTAATAAAATTGTTTAGTCCAGAGCCAGCAACACAACAAGAGCAACTAGATTAATCGTAGGGTGGGCAGTGTCTAGTAACGGACTTTTTAAGGTGATCTCTATTCAGAGTTTGACCTGGTGGTGCGTTACGGGACGTACTGTCCCAACACTTACTAAGCCTTGGGTCTTGGCGAACCCGCCCCTAACGCACCCTACTGGCGTGGCACAGCTAATTTGGTGCAATAAGCGTAGGTTGGGTTGAAGAATGAAACCCAACACCAGTAACGCTTTGTTGGGTTTCCCTACCGCTCAACCCAACCTACGTTT
>NZ_JAAHHX010001016.1:0-1086 GCF_010672065.1 Moorena sp. SIO4A1
TCTTGTCATCAGGTTGCTGCTGAACTGATGGCAAAATTTGTCGCTACCGATGGCAAAATTTTGGATCTCGGATGTGGAACGGGACTTGCTGGACAAGCTCTTCGAGAACAAGGTTATCAAACCATAATTGGAGTTGACATTTCCCAAAACTCTTTGGACATTGCTAGGGATAAAAATCTTTATACTGCTCTATATAAAGCAGATATACAGCAAGAACTGCCATTTCAAGATAATGAATTTGATGGAATCATTTCAACTGCTGTGCTTACTAATATGGAAACGTCAAATGTGTTGTATAAGTTTTGCGGATTAATAAAACCGGGAGGATATCTGGTGTTTACAAACCGAGAGGATATCCACTATCAAAAACAATTCGACGTTACCTTGCAACAGATGGAGTCAGAAGGCATTTTAAAACCAGCCTATCTTTCGCCACCACAACCCTATCTTCCGAATAATCAGGATTATGCAGAGAAGATCAAAGTTCTTTATTGTGCCTATCAGGTGTGCATTTGATATTTCTCTGGGCTGTTGCCGAAGCTTGCGCCTTAGCTCATAGCACCGCAGATTCTAAAAGGTCGTTAATTCACGTCCTTCTAGAAATTAAACGATGGAGGCTCTCAACTCGGTTTCTTGTAGGCATAAACAAAGGTTGTTTGCCCCAATTTTCGGCGCAAACTTTCCCGTTGCTCAAGATAGTGAATGATGCTTCCATCCTTGTTCATATTTCGCACTCGCTCCAATACTTGTTCTAATTCCGCTTCCTTTGCCAAAGACCAAGTAGAATCACCATTCCGATAGCTTGGCTTGAGCGGGCCTTCTGGGTCAAGGTAATGGTCACCTTGGATCACAGCATGAATTGGCACAACAATGCCCCCAAAGCAAAAGCCAGCTTGATCCAATTTCTCAGTAATGCATGCTATTGGTGGCATACGTTGAGCGATTCTCGATACCGCGTCTGGAATCAGATCAGCCCACCAAAATCCATCATAAACCTGTGGATGACTGCTGGTATTACACACAAACACGCCTTGGGGACGTAACACTCGATACGCTTGCTCAAACACCATGGCCAGTTCAGGAAAA
>NZ_JAAHHX010001017.1:0-1084 GCF_010672065.1 Moorena sp. SIO4A1
TTATATTTTCTCGGTTCTTTCTGAGTGCGACTACGTCTGAGCTTATCATTGGATTTGCCTTGCTTACGAGAATGAGGATCACGCTTCTTTGACATCTTCAAATATGCAGCCCACTTACAAAGGGAATCGCTCCATATCGACCTTTGAGGTAGCCTTTTTGTAGGGATTCATCTTGGCGAGGTTTAAAATCTAGTAACGAATAGAGCTGAGTGCTATTGTTGCTATCTTTTTCTGTGAACCATACCTGGTCTTGATTAAATATGTCTCGATCTAAGAAAGTTGTATCGTGGGTAGTAAAAATCAATTGAGCATTATTTTGATTAGCTGATTTGTCATTAAATTCTTTAATTAAATAGGTTGATATTACTGGATGTAAGCTGCGATCGAGTTCATCAATAATTAAAATTTCTCCATTATCTAAAGCATCTATCCAATACCCTCCCATTTCAAATAATCGTTGTGTACCATCTGATTCATCCTCTAATTCAAAGCGGATCGTTTGTTCAGAGTCATTCATTTTGTATAACGCTAACACCTGAGTATAAGTTAGATCTGATTCTAATTCTGATGAGTTATCATTAATATTATTTTTGTCGATTTGTTCAATTATTTGATTAATATTATTTTTGAAATTTTCTTGAAATTTTTCAGGAATGTTTTTGAGCAAGTCATCAATGGTTTGCTTTTCAAGCATCATAGTTAACATACCGATATCAGCTCCTTTAATTAAATCAAAAACTTTGTCCATGAACTCTTTATCTTTTGCACATTTTGAAGTAGTAAAATGTGCAAAAGATAAAGAACCTAAACTTGATGGGATTAAATTTAACTTTTTTCTAAACCATTCAAATATATTTCCTAACTGATCATGGTTATTTTGGGCGGCATGAGATAAAAATAAAGAATTTGGGCGAACAAAACCCCTAATACGTTCCTTTTCCCCTTTCAGCCTTGGTCCAAAATACCAATCATAATCCTGTTTTTCTGAATGATAGTTACGCTCAAACCAAGTTTGAGGACGTCCTTTGGGATATGCGATTAGCCACTCTTCGTACACTCGCTCTTGGTCTAAGGAAAATGCGTA
>NZ_JAAHHX010001018.1:0-1083 GCF_010672065.1 Moorena sp. SIO4A1
ACAAATATTGTCGATTTATTCACAGAAAGGATGGTTATGCTTATACAAATTAGATCCTGTCCTCCCTTTCCTCTCGCCGTTAACCCTACGGGTATAACGGGAGTCTCCAGGGAGGTGGACAGATGAAGAATAAAGTAAGAAATTGGTAGGTTTTTTGAGGAGACAGGAGCGTGCGTAAAATTAAAATTAATACGTTTAAATTAACAAGTTTAAATTAGCAAGTTAAAATGTTGCAGCCTAGTCTTGAGAATTATGTTGAGACTGATAACTCTGAGTCTTTAACTGTAGAGCAAGCGATCGCAAATCTAAAAGGAAACGACCAGGGGCTTCGCTATTATGCAGCATGGTGGCTAGGAAAGTTTCGAGTCCGGGAACCACTGGCAATTGATGCCCTAATCGCTGCGCTAGAGGATCAGGACAACCAGACAGAATTAGGAGGATATCCTCTGCGCCGGAATGCTGCCAGGGCCCTGGGCAAACTAGGAGACCATCGAGCTGTGCCTGCGTTGATTGATTGTTTAGACTGCCCGGATTTTTATGTTAGGGAAGCAGCGGTACAATCTTTAGCGATGTTAGAAGATCGTACCTGTATTCCCAAGCTGATCAAACTCCTAGACGGAGGTTTAGAAGCAGCCCAGCCTATACCCGGATGTCCCCACCTCGCCCAACCCTACAATGCTGTCATCGAAGCTTTGGGGGATCTTGGTGTAACTGAAGCGATTGACCTGATTGAACTATTCCTAGAACATCCCAACGAGTTGGAACAGTATGCCGCCGCACGGGCGATGTACCAGCTAACTCAAAACCCTACTTATGCGGAACGTTTAATTAAAGCTTTGAGTGCTTATCAAGTGCAACTGAGGCGGGCAGCTCTTTCCGATCTCGGGGCAATTGGTTATTTACCAGCAGCCGATGCGATCGCTAAGACCTGGGCAGAAAATAGTCTCAGGTTAATCGCGCTCAAAGGAATTCTAGAGCATTACTTAGAAAACCATCCCACTGATAGTTGCTACCTATCGGAGACTGCAATTAAAATTATGAACTTGATGGATGGTCTTCTTTGAACTGTAAAGTTTAAAGGAT